>NZ_JABXKM010000183.1 GCF_017115025.1 Nostoc sp. NOS(2021)
CTGATGTACTTTATGGGATTGGGAAACGCTATAATTCCTAACTCCTAACTTATAACTCCTGACTCTCAAGCCTTAACTCCTGCAAGATTCAGTTCCTTTGCGGTTTCAAAGAAGAAAGCAACATTTTCTTCTGGAGTTTCTGGTAAGACACCGTGACCGAGATTGAGAATGTGACCCCAATTGCCAGCTTTGCGAACGGTATCAAGAATGCGATCGCGGATAAACTGTTTAGAGCCGAATAGCACGCCTGGGTCAAGATTTCCCTGAACTTTGACTTGTTTGCCCAATCTGGCTCGTGCGTCTGCCATATCCACTGCCCAGTCTACACTGACAATATCAGCGCCAGATTGTGCCATTCTTTCCAACACACCCGCACTACCGCTAACTAGCAAAATCAAAGGTGTATCGGGATGGGTTTGCTTAACCTGCTGGAAAACTCTCTGCTGATATGGGAGAGCAAAGGTATCATAATCTTGAGGACTCAATTGACCTGCCCAAGAATCGAACATTTGCACAACTTGAGCGCCAGAGTCAATTTGGTAGCGGGCATAGATGGCGATCGCATCTGCTAATTTAGCTAACAATTGATGCAGTATTATCGGCTCTGAAAATGCCATGTTTTTGATGATGGAGTAGGTTTTAGAACCTTTTCCCTCAACTGCATAAGCTGCTAACGTCCACGGCGCACCCACAAAGCCCAACACCGTTGATTTATCGCCTACTTCAGAGCGCAGCGCTTGCAAAATTGTCTTGATAAATGGTAGAGCTGCTTCTGGTTCTAAAGGATGCAGACGATCAATTTGTTCTTGAGTGCGGAGGGGCGAGTGAATGATTGGCCCTTTACCTTCGGCGATGTCCATGTCAATGCCCAAACCAGGTAATGGGGTGACAATATCAGAAAATAAAATTACTCCATCTGGCTGGAAGGCTCTCCACGGTTGCAAGGAAACTTCAATTGCTACTTCTGGAATTTCCGAGCGATCGCGAAACGAAGGATACTTCTCTCTTAAGTCTCGATATGCTTTCATATATCGTCCCGCTTGGCGCATCATCCATACAGGGGGACGATCTACTACTTCACCACGAGCAGCCCGTAAGAGATGAGGAGTCGTTGAGGAAACACCCATTTATTACTTCATCCTAAGTCACAATTTTTATGCCACTGTTTAGCTTATCATTCCGGGATTACGCTTTTTCAGCAGGTTGGCAGCAAAAGCCCTAGTCGCTTCACGGCAAAGGGGAGTCGGAAGTAAAAAATGGGATAAAACAAGAATCAACAAAGAAATTGGAATATAAAAGAATTTTGTTACTCTTATCTGTTTTCCCTACTCTCCACTCCCCTAACTTTATATGCAAACTGACTCTAACAGTCCCGATCATGTTGCATCTGCTAATAACGAGCCTAACCCAAGAAAGTTTTTGATTCCGCGATCGCAGCGACAGAGGTTCTTTATTCAGTTTACCTTAATGACCCTGATCGGATGGGTTGTGGGTGGCGTTGCCAGTATCGCCTTAGAGAAAATTATTCTCCAAAATCTCTCATCTAGCGTTGCTATCCAACCACAAGCATGGAGTGTTTTGGTCAGAAGTCTCAGTAACGTTGTATTTGCTGTGATTTTTGCTGCTGACCAGAGCCTTGTCATTTACCGATATTTATCGGGTTGGCAGTGGCTATTTGCTACTAGTGTCGGTTGGCTGATTGCCAACGGTGTTTCTACAGCCTGGATTAAATACATTTCAACCATTGTTTTATCATCTCCTGAAGAAACTTTTATTTTTGGATTTCTGTCTGCGATCGCATATATAATTTCTGGAATTTGGCTAGGGATTTGCCAATGGCTAGTATTGAGGCGATATACAGCAGGCATTTGGTGGTGGAATTTTTTACCCTCAATCTCTTTCTTCTGGATTACTATTTTGGTTTGGTTGCTTTTTCTGGTGCAAAATTTTATTCCAGAAACCTACCGTACTCCCATATTATATTGGAGTGGACAAGGACTTACAGCAGCGATTCTGGGAGCCATACCAGCAATTGGCTTGTGTACATTAAAAAGAAATTTACATCGCAAAACTGAAGTTTCTGCATAACCAAATAATTTTTAATTTGTAATTAATTCTGGTTTTAGAGCAACAAACTAGGAAATAATTGATTGGAAACCCTAAATAATGCCACTACTTACAAACATTCGCCGGCAAACCATTCTTTCTCTGGCTATTATTCTCTCCATTGGGCTTTTATACAGTCACTATCGCTATTCTACTTGGTGGTTGAACCAAGAGGTAGGAGGGATTTTTTATGAGATATTTTGGTGCTTGTTCGCCTTTCTATTTATGACCACTCGTTCTTCAGTTTGGCAAATCCCTTTATGGGTATTGGTAATTACTTGCTTGTTGGAGTTTATGCAATTGTGGCATCCACCATTTCTAAATTTGGTGCGTTCATTTTGGTGGGGAAAAATGTTAATTGGTACTGTCTTCACTTGGGCAGATTTCCCCTATTATTTTATTGGGAGTGGGTTAGGATGGCTGTGGTTGCACCTGATAGTCCGGGAAGCAAAGCTAAAATAATTTAGTCGTTATTACGAATTTTTATTCCCAAATAATTTCTAAACGCTCTTGCGCTGTTTTGAGAGCTTTTTCGGGAGACTCACCCAGCAATGTAGCCTCGATAGCTCGACCAAGACTGTCAGAAAGACGACTATATTCAGGAATAATCGGTCGAGCGCCAGCTATAGGAATTTGCTCCAGAAAGACTTTTAACCAAGGTTTTTGGTTGATGAATTGTTGATAAGCTTCACTTTGTGCAGCTTTGAGATTAACTGGTAAAAAACCGGTGCCGATACTCCATTCTTTTTGGAATTCTTCACTCAAAACATATTCTAAAAACTTGAGTGCGGCTTCTTCTCTGGCTGGTGTGGTCTTCATCACATACAGATTTCCGCCACCTGTCACCGTCGCTTGACCAACATTTGCAGGTATGGGAAATGCGTCGTAATCAACTTTGGATTTCGTGATATAAGTCCAAGGGCCCGTAATTTGCATAGCAACACGACCCGCGATAAAAGCATCCTCTTCATAACCCCGTTCTGGAGAAGAAAGCGTTGCTGAACCATCTGTTAATAGCTGTTGCCAGAATTGTAAGGCTTTCAGCGCTCCAGCGTTCGTTAAATCCGGTCGGTTATTTCTCAGTACTTCTCCCCCAGCGCTCAATAAAAAAGGGAACCAACTAAAGACTGTCCATTCTCCCTTCCCTAAAGGCAGTACAATTCCGTACTGTTCTGGTCGGTTGTCGCCATTGCGGTCTATGGTCAATTTTTTGGCAACTTGCCTCAATTCTTCCCAAGTCTTAGGGGTTTGCGTAATTCCCGCAGCTTGGAAAAGCTTAGGTCTGTAAAAAATGCCTATATTACTTGTGTACAATGGGGCTGACCAAAGATGACCATCTAATTGCAATTCTGCAAGTAAGTTAGGTGTGATTTCTGACTTTATGGGCAATTTGTCCAACCAATCTTCTAAAGGTCGAATTGCCCCTAAATCTACCAACTGACCTGTAATTTGTGGGTAGAATGCCAGGATATCTGGAGGCACATTACCCACAACTGCTGTTAATATTTTCGGCAATTCTGGTTGAGCTAAGAAAACAGATTCTACCTGGATATCAGTATGAGTCTGATTAAATTTGTCTACCAGTTTTTCAAACACATCCCGATTGGCAGGGGGATTGATTGCTTGCCATAGGGTCAAATGAATTACTCCGTCATCCTTCTGTGTTAGTCCCTGACAACCAGATAAAAATATAAGAAATGAACTTAGGACAATCCCTAGAAGTAACATCTGCCAAACAGAAGCAATGAATCGGCGATAATAATGGCTTATTTGGGATAGAAAAAGGATATTTTTCATGCCAGGTAGTTAATCAGATTAAGAAATACTCTCCAAAACACTTTTGGTAATACTAGTTTCTGCTCTTGTGTAAATATAGGTTTGGGGTTCGGTTACTTTTTCGGTTCTGAAGATTTTTGCTGCCCGATACCAAAAGTCTGTATCCTCTCCATAGGCAATATGATTAAATCCTTTTAGCTCAAAAAATACCTGCCTCTTCCCAAAAAATGTTGGGCCTAAAACACATTCTCGGAGATTAATTTTTTGACCTGGTTGAAAATAATCTGCAACCCAAACCTCTTCTTCTGTTGCGAATCCACCTTCAATCAAGTCAATTTCTGGATTAGCTCTCATATATTCGATTCGCGCATCCAGGTGATTGACTTTGTACGCATCATCGCTATCCAGAAATGTGATGTATTTGCCGAAAGATGCCTGGATACCAGCATTTTTAGCATAGCACTGCTTCCTGTTTTGATGTTTCAAATACCGGATATTTGGAAATTGTTGAATATAAGGATTGACAATTTCAAAAGTATTATCTTGGCTGCCGTCATCAACTATAATCAGTTCCCAATCTTTAAAAGTTTGAGCGATAACACTATCAATGCAATTGTTTAAATATTTTGCCCGATTGTAGGTACAGAGGATAATTGATATTTCATGACTGGAATCAAAAACTACAGTTTTCATCGTTAAATCATTATCGTATTGTTCATACAAAAATACTATTGACAAAGGACGGATTTGTGATTATCTAGGATTAGAATACTAAGCTATTCTTACATAACTAGGACTTACGCACGAGTTACGGAATAACGAACCGCAGAGGCGCAGAGGACACGGAGAAATCAGAGTTTGAGAGATATTTTGCGTAAGTCCTAATAACGAAACTTGTTAAAAGTCTGATAAATTACTCCTTAACTGTGTTAAGTTTATAAATTCATGAATAATATCATTATAATTATAAATTATACGACTAAAATCAAAGTTGTCTCGGACGTATTCTAAAATTACTGGGCGATAATATTGGTTTTTCTCAATCATCTCGCTAATTGTATCGGTGACAATTTTTTGAGCTTCTAGTGTCGTATTAGTTAAAATATTATCTGGCAAAACTCTAATAAATTCTTTGTTATGTAAATTGGCGCTAGCAGATTCGGAAACAACTACACATAAACCTGCTGCCATTGCTTCTAGTACTACGAGTGGTGCAACTTCTCCCTCACTAATTAAAACTAAACAACTATAATCTGTGAGACGAGAATAAACTTGTTTTAAACTCCACACACCTAAATATTTTGTTGTTGTTCCTTCGACAAAATCAGGGTCATCTAAAGGGCCTACAAAATCTATTGCAATCTTTCCGTCTATTATTTTTGCCAGTAATTTCTGCTGTTTTCTTGGTTGAATCCAACCTAAACAAATAGCTTTATTATTTCCTTGAGCTTGAAAATTTACTTTCTGAGTATCAATACCGTTCACTTGCACTGATATGTATCCAGAATACCCTGATTTCAGAAAAAAATCTTTTGTTACATGAGAAAGGGCAATTATCCCAGGTGCATTGAAATAATGTTGAAATGCTTCTCTAAATTCTTCATTCCATTTATTTGTTTTAAACAAATAACCATCATGGCAGGTGAAACAATACTTCTGTTTAAGATTTCGATTAAATTCGCTCACAAAACTGTAGGCGTGTAAATGCACAAAATCATAATTATTATTATTAATGTATTCTATGACTTCGTTAACATTTTTCTCATTTAAGATATCGACTTGATGTCCAATTTTCTCTAAAAAATTTTTGTAATCATGTATTACAGTTAAAACAGAATGTGATAGGGGAGGTTCAGGGATATAACCCCAAGCGACAAGAGCAATTTTCATAAAGAAAGAATTTTTCCTCACACATTTAGGTTTACTTTTCAGCCAAAATACAAGTTGCGACGGGATAATCTGGATGATAAGCGTCTAGTTCTTCAGATGTCAGTTCTTCTACGGCTATTCCATGATAACTAGCTATTACAGTGGTAGGATTGCCATAGACATACAACTTATGTTGGGAAAAATTTCTAAACATCCAGGCGAAAGCATCAGGTAAAGGTCGCCAATAATCAACGGGAGTAGCATGAACTCTAATAGCACTTGGTACCATTGCAAAACATTTTCCACCAGGTTTTAGCCAAGTGTAGATGTTTTCCACCGCTATCCAGGGGGCATAACAATGTTCTAAGACGTTAAAAATTATCACTGAATCATAAGATTCTGGTTTGATAACGGATACCTCGTGAACATCCCCAACTATATCAACTCCTGGGCCTGCTTCTAAGTTGAGAATTTGATATGATGTACCAGCATTAATTTGATAGAAATCTTTATCTTTTGGTGTTCCTCCTATTTCTAAGATATTGCCACCGATTTGGGTTTGAATTTCTTTAATAAATTTGCTGAGATAGTATCTATCGACGGGGGTACCTCTTGTCAATCCAAAAGCCTGACAAATGGGAACTGTTTTTTTCAAATCACCCCAATCTATCGAACCGGTAGCAGGGGATAGTAAACCAAGATTTTCTAAGCGTTCTACTAATTTACGAAAGTCTTCTATATTCTCAATAGATTCTCGGTCATCGTCTAATTGATACTGAGAAAATAATTGTGGCAGGACTTGATAAGTTTCTCTACTTAATGAACCAAGTTCAAATTGCATTTCCTTTTCGATAAAACTCCGAAAGCCTTTACCAAAAATTGTGAGGCTGCCATCTGCTAAAAAAACTATAGCATCTTGAAGAAGCTGTTTATATTTATCTAGTTCCTGAATGACTTTATCCGCTATAGAAGCTGATTTAATTTTTTGAAATATTTGGTAAGCATTCTCTAATGAATGTTCATGAATAAATATTTCTAGGATTGTCAGCCACGATTTTGATGGAATAATTTCTGCTGTTCGCTGACTCCAAGCAAAAATTGCATATAACTGTGAATCTTCAACTTTTAAAAAGACGTTAGGTACATATTTTTTTGGCATCTAATTAATCACTCAATAAATTTTAATAAGGGGGATTGTTTAGGTATTATATGCTATTTTTGAATTTATCTATCATCACAGTTCACAGATTATACGGAGAATATTTTCTCCTTCTCTACAGTACAGCTAGTACGGCTTGGCGGTGATTCACATTTAGTAAAAGCCCCCTATAAAATACTGTGGCTAATTTATACATGCTAGCCATGCGCGATCGCCTTTCTTTCCACCCGCGCCTAGATGTCTCTAGTTCTCGCAGCGCCACACTAGGGGCGATTACCCTTCGCTTGAGGATTTGACTTGATCTCAGTATTAACTATTGAACCATAGTGTGTTACTGTTAATCCTGAATTACGTAATTTAATTGGTAAGACTGACAAAACTAGTACATAATGAATTTTTGGAGAAAAACAAATAATGGCAAACACTAATGAAGTTGTTCCAAATATCTCATTGTCTAGTTGGGACTATATTTCACCCGAATTTGAGATAGTTTATCCTGATTCATCTTTCCCCAATATGATTATTGGAGACCTCAATAATTGTTATTGGTCTTATTTACGTCGAGAAATTCCCCATAACTGGTATGTGGATAAAGATGAGCCATTTATAGGGTTCCTCAATCGAGATGAGACACATATTTTATATAATACAGCACTCAAATTTGCCGGGAAAAAAGCTTTAGAAATTGGTTGTTTGCGGGGTTGGTCTGCCTGTCATCTGGCATTAGCTGGAGTGCAATTAGATGTAATTGATCCTCTTTTAGCTAGAGAAGATGTTTATGAAAGTGTAACTAGTTCCCTACGACTTGCTGGTGTTCTCGACTCAGTTAATTTAGTAGCCGGTTATAGTCCACAAAAGGTAGAGGAGTTAGCTAAACAATTACAACGCAAGTGGTCATTGATTTTCATTGATGGCGATCATGAAGCAGCAGCTCCGCTCAATGATACGATTATTTGTGAACCATTGGCAGAGGCGGATGCTTTAATTTTGTTCCATGATTTAACTTCCCCTGATGTAGCACAAGGCTTAGATTATTTAAAGGAAAAAGGTTGGAATACAATCATTTACCAAACTATGCAAATTATGGGGGCTGCTTGGCGCGGGAATGTTGAGCCAGTAAAACATCAGCCAGATCCGAAAATTAATTGGAATTTACCAGAGCATTTAAAAGATTATTCTGTGAGTGGATTATGACTGTTTAACCAGAAGCGGATCTTATTTTAACTTAACGTGAGTTCGACAAGTCTTATTTGACCTCTCCCCCAGCCCCTCTCCGATGTGGAGAGGGGAGCAAAAAGCTTAATTTTACGTTGCTCCTCCCTTTCCGTTTCGGAGAGGGAGGTTGTCCGGGAGAGGTTCATCGAACTCACGTTAATTTAATGCGGATGCGCGATCGCTAATATTCCCGCATCCCCATCTAAAGTTACCTCTACACCCACCGGCAAGGCTGCATTGGGACTATCATGGCCAAAAGGCAAATCAGAGACAACAGGAATACCCAAATCACCTAAGCGATCGCGCAGAACTTCTTCTACACTAAAGCTAGGCACTGTTGGCGGCGCTTCACAACGAGTAAAACCGCCCAAAGCAATACCGCAGACTTTAGACAAAGCACCACTCAAACGCCACTGCGTCAGCATCCTATCGATGCGATAAGGTGCTTCCGTAACATCCTCCAACGCCAGAATTACACCATCCAGATTTGGCAGGGTTGGTGTACCCAAAAGGTGAGTAGCAACCGTGAGATTACCAGGTAACAAAGTGCCATTAACGACGCCGCCACCCCAACCGCAACCTTTGAGAGGGGCGAGAGGGCGACCTTCCACCCAATCGAATAATCGCTCAATTGACCAATTTGGCTCATCTGCCAAAGTCATCAGTACAGGAGCATGAACGCCGGAAATCCCTGCTGTATAAAGGTTCCATAATAAAGCTGTGATATCAGAAAAGCCAATCAACCACTTAGGAAGTGCTGAGTTTGGCCAATTCCAATTTTCTAAGATGCGGGTGCTGCCAAAACCGCCTCTGGCACAGAGAATACCGCGACAATCAGGATCTTGCCATGCTGCTGCTAATTGCTGACGGCGGTTTTCGTCTATTCCTGCCAGATAACCCCATTTGTCATCTATCTGGGGACTGATTTCTAATCGATAACCACGCGATCGCCAAATTTCTACACTCCGCCCTAATGCCTCAAATTCTCGCAAAGCACCACTAGGGGCAATTACTCGTAGTAAGTCTCCAGGTTTTAGGGGCGGTGGTAAGATTTTGGCTGGCATGAAAAAAGTTAGGAGTTAAGAATAAAGACTATACCTCATAACTCCGATAAAATTTTGTTGAATCATTTTTGAAATTACTGAGTGTTCCTATAATTAGGGTGAGAATTACACAAACCGAAAGGAAACGTTCGCAGTCAAATCCATGAGTGTGTGCATAGGGGCCAAACTCAGGTAAGCTGACAATGTACTTTTTGTCTTCATTAGACCACTGAATTACAATACTATATTGTCGTTTCATTAGTCCTAGCTTTTTGTGGCAAAAGATAAATACCCCCAGAGATTAAAGTCAGGGCAACAGAAACCCAAAAGGCAATCAGAGAGGGAGTTTGCCACACTTCACCCAGAGGCGCAATCAAAAGTGCGATCGCGACTATTTGACTAACAGTTTTGAGTTTACCCCAAATATTCGCCCCGGTAATCGTCGTTTGATTTACTCGCCAACCTGCGATCGCTAATTCTCGCGCTAAAATCAAAAACACTCCCCAAGCCGGCACTTTTCCTAGTTCAATAAAAACCAGCAACGGCGCAAGTACCAGAAGTTTATCCACTAAGGGATCAAGAAATTTACCCAATTCACTAATTTGGTTGAGTTTCCGCGCCAAATAGCCGTCTAACCAATCAGTCAATGCCGCAATCAGAAAAATCGCCAAACATATCCACTGAGCTTGAGGTGTGGGATTATATAAACCGTAAAGTAGAAATGGTATCCCCAAGAGGCGAGAGAAAGTAATCCAGTTGGGTATGGTCATAGGGAATTCAAAAATCAAACTTCAAAATTAACAAATGTAAAGCAACAAGCAGCCAAGCAAATATGCAAAATCTATGCAGATTAGTGTATCTGAGTGTGCCTGCGTGGGAAAATCTGTTTTCTGTAGCTCTCTTAAAACAATACTATGACTGAACACACAGACTCCCAATTCCGCATCGAACGCGATTCGATGGGCGATCGCCAAATAGCTAGTAGCGTTTATTACGGCATTCAAACGCTACGAGCTATCGAAAACTTCCCTATTAGCGGCATCAAGCCTCTACATACTTACGTAGACGCTGGATTAATAATTAAAAAAGCTACAGCAATTGTAAATGGAGAACTGAATTGTATACCCCAAGATATTAGTCAGGCGATTGTCCAAGCAACTGATGAAATCTTAGCTGGGAAGTTTCGCGATCAATTTGTCGTAGATGTTTATCAGGCGGGTGCTGGAACATCCCACCACATGAATGTCAACGAAGTTTTAGCAAATCGCGCCTTAGAAATACTTGGCGAAGAAAAGGGCAATTACAAACGTGTTAGTCCTAATGACCACGTTAATTATGGGCAGTCTACCAATGATGTGATTCCTACGGCAATTCGCATTGGTGGATTATTGGCATTATCCAAGATATTACACCCAGCAATAGATGGGGCGATCGCGTCCTTAGAAAATAAAGCTGTAGAATTTCAAGATATCGTCAAATCTGGCAGAACCCACTTACAAGATGCTGTACCCGTGCGTTTGGGTGATAATTTTCGGGCTTGGGCGCAAATCCTTACAGAACACCAAAACCGGATTTACACCGCCTCTGGTGATTTGATGGTGCTGGGTTTGGGAGGTAGTGCAGCCGGAACGGGGTTAAATACTCATCCTCTATATCGCGCCCGTGTGGTAGAAGTTCTCTCAGAATTGATTGATACTCCTTTAGAACCTGCGCCCCACCTCATGGCAGCCATGCAAAGTATGGCACCATTTGTAAATGTTTCTGGGGCTTTACGCAACTTAGCGCAGGATTTAGTCAAAATCTCTCACGATTTGCGGCTGATGGATTCGGGGCCAAAAACTGGTTTCAAAGAAATTCAACTGCCTCCAGTGCAACCCGGTTCCTCGATTATGCCAGGAAAATATAACCCAGTCATGGCAGAGATGACATCAATGGTATGTTTTCAGGTGATGGGTTACGACAGTGCGATCGCTTTAGCCGCACAAGCCGGACAATTAGAATTAAATGTGATGATGCCGCTGATTGCCTATAACTTGATTCACAGTATCGAAATTCTCGGTAATACCATCGCCGCACTCACCGAACGCTGCATCAAGGGAATTACTGCTAACCAGGAACGTTGTTTAGCATACGCCGAAGGCAGTTTAGCTTTAGTAACCGCACTAAATACCCACATCGGTTATTTAAATGCTGCTGCTGTCGCCAAAGAATCTTTAGAAACTGGTAAATCTCTGCGGCAGATTGTTCTAGAACGAGGATTAATGAGTGAAGCAGACTTAGCCAGAGTCTTAAATCTAGAACAGATGAGTAGTATCTTACCCCTGAAAGCAGAATCGGGCAAAGTAGATTAAAACAAAGTAGTAGTCTGTCAATAAATAATTGATGGATAAATTAAGAGTAGAGACGGCGATTTATCGCGTCTCTCTAACCGTCAAAATGAATTTGACAGACCAGTAGGAAGATAGAAGAAAATGAAATAAATTCTGATTTCTCCTATCTTCACTACTCGTAATCTATTACCCATGCACACTCAAAAACCATCCGTCAGTTTAATTCGGGCTACATCCTACGAACGGGAGGCTTTACGGCAATCTTTAGTCACACTGCTGGAACCTTTTGGGGGAATAGCGGCGTTTGTCAAAAAAGGCGATCGCGTTTTACTCAAACCGAATCTACTTACAGGGACGCGTCCTGGTAAAGAGTGTATCACCCGTGCCGAACTAGTTTACGAAGTTGCCCAGATGGTAATTGAGGTTGGTGGTAAGCCATTTTTGGGCGATAGTCCGGCTTTTGGCAGTGCCAAGGGCGTAGCAGTGGCAAATGGCTATCTGCCTATTTTAGAAGAACTGAATCTTCCCATCATCGATTTTCACGGTCAGCGTTACCAAACCATTAGCGACAATTTTAACCATTTGCGGCTGTCTAAAGAAGCAATGGAAGCAGATGTAGTGATTAACCTACCTAAAGTGAAATCACATATGCAGTTGACATTAACACTGGGCGTAAAAAACTTATTTGGTTGCGTCCCCGGCAAAATGAAAGCTTGGTGGCACATGGAAGCTGGAAAAGACGCGAATAGATTTGGTGAAATGTTAGTAGAAACTGCCAGGGCAATTAACCCTAACTTAACCATATTAGATGGCATCATCGGTCATGAAGGTAATGGCCCCAGCAACGGTGAACCTCGCCAACTGGGCATTTTAGCAGCTGCATCAGATATATTTGCTCTAGATCGGACAATGGTAGAAATCCTCAATGTTCCTCCTGAACAAGTGCCCACAGTTGCAGCTTCCCAAAGGCTAGGAGTTTGTCCAGAACTTGCTGCCATAGACTTTCCGCATTTAAATCCTGACTTATTAAAAATAGAAGATTGGCGGCTACCAGACAAGTTGATGCCCATCGATTTTGGTATGCCCCGCGTAATTAAGTCTACGTTTAAGCATCTTTACACCCGATTTATCAAGGAACCAATGAGTGTTTACGGAAAAAAGTAGCGAGTGGGGAAGGTGGGGCCCCCTCTGGGGATAAGGGGTAATGGGGAGATGAGGGAGACAAGGAGAATAACCATGCCCAATGCCCAATGCCCTATTTGCAAGTGCAAACTTCGTTACAGCAATTTCATTTATTAGCAGAGTAATCTGTAATTACCCTCCGATTGCTTAACCAGACCGCCCTATTATTGTTAGTGGCGGTTTTTTTAGCTGATTAATTTGTTATACAATTTCTCGTATGAGATTTTGATTTATCCAAAAAGTTATACGGATTTAGGATCTGGAAATTGTGATTGGGTCTTTTGTTCAGATACAAACGAAGTCTGGTGATCACCCGTTACTCGTCTGTGTCACCTGACAAAGTATTTTTACTCTACCTATATATAGATTGACAAAATTGCTGTGATATTACATAGATTGGAAAATTAAAATTCTGAAATATTTGTTTAGTAGTATCACTGAATCCATGCTCCACAACACAGTTCAGGTATCTGTATTTATTCGGTAGTTATGAGTGGTTACAAAAATCATTACTACCAGTTTATTCTTTGGTGTCAAATATTTTTGTGTATAACTACCGTAGAAGAATCGAAAACACTGAATATCTATCAGTGCTTTTGCGGTTTTGTGTCCTGTATCACAAATTAGCAATTTCAGTAAAATGACCTTATCAAAGGCGTTGCAGGATGTTATAATCATGAAGTATCGGACAAATAGATTTTGCTAATTAATCTTTAATCAGCGAAAAAAAGTAATTTATGATGCTGTTAAAGTTAACTTCGCGTATGCCAACCGTTACACCATACAGGGAAACATCTGAAAATATTAATCACAAAATAAAACATGATTTGTTGACTTGTAACTTGGTATTAAGAATTCCATGTATCAAAACGCTATCATGACAGTTGTAAAACTGGTTTAGTTTGTACAATGCTAGACATTTTACAGTTGAAAAATAGCTAAAATAGCATCAACACTCTCACTGAGAGAGTAGACCTACACAGTATTACGAATAACTTCAATTTTGTATGAATTCAAATAGCCAGTCTGCCAATTCTGCCGACACATATTCCCAACGTTTGGCAGACATTGTGGGAACTGCGATCGCTCTGTTGACTCTCACCCTACCGGTCTTTGTGATCGCCCACTATTCTTCAACTAATGTTCAAAATAACCAGCAACCCCTGGTTCAAAACCTACAAGGAAGTAAAGATTGATAAAGCTTTATAGTAGGATTTCCCCAACCGGAGAGCTACAAAAAAGGAGAACACTGATGTTGAGACAACCTCTGTAGATTTGGATGTAGTTCATCAGGAATAAGCTGAATCTGTATTGTGTGACTCCAGATTTCAGCTGTCTTGACAGAATAGGGGCAGAAATCCCTCTAACAGAAATTAATGGCGGAGGATATCCATAATACCCTCTTGGAAAAAGCGTTGCAAGGAAACTTCGCAACGCTTTTTCCATTTATTTTTTGGCTAATTCAAGGGAGTGGGGACTGGGGGAGATGAGAGGGGTGAGGGAGAAATAACCAATGCCCAATGCCCAATGCCCCATACCGTTGAATAAATACCTTGGGAAGAGATCCATATTGCCCTAAAATTCTACACGGGGAGCGAAGCTGAGTTCCCTAATGATTCACTGTTACCGGAGGAGTTTTTTGTGGACTTATCTCGTATTCCTGCCCAACCGAAACCAGGTCTAATCAACGTTCTGATTGAAATTACTGGCGGAAGTAAAAATAAATACGAATACGACAAGGAACTAGAAGCTTTTGCTCTAGACCGAGTACTTTATTCCTCGGTACAATATCCCTATGACTACGGGTTTGTACCCAATACTTTGGCTGATGATGGCGATCCCCTAGATGGTATGGTCATAATTGACGAGCCAACCTTTCCAGGCTGTGTGATTGCCGCACGACCGATTGGCTTCTTGGAGATGATTGACGGTGGCGATCGCGATGAGAAAATCCTTTGTGTTCCTGACAAAGATCCGCGCTACACTCAAGTAAAATCACTGAAAGACGTAGCGCCACACCGCTTAGATGAAATTGCCGAATTTTTCCGTAGTTATAAAAATTTGGAAAAAAAGGTGACTGAAATTCTCGGTTGGCAAGATGTGGACAAGGTTGCAGCTTTAGTAGAAAAATCCGTCAAAGCTTATAGAGGATAATAGAAGAGTTAGGAGTTAAGAGTTATAAGTTAAGAGTTATGAATTTTTATTCCTAACTCCTCACTTATCAATCCTCGCTCCTGACTCTAATAGCTTTCGCTTGTTACGGATCGCAAAAACTGCCACCAATCCCAAACCAGAATGCAGCGTACTCTCCTTTTGGCAAAAATTCATAACTGCACCCTCACAGGGGCGAATATCAACTACGTGGGTAGTATCAGCATTGATGAAATCCTTTTGGAAAAAGCTGGTATCTTACCCTATGAGCAGGTGCAAGTAGTTAATAGTGCCAACGGTCAGCGCTTTATTACCTATGCGATCCCGGCTCCAGCCCATTCAGGAGTCATTGAGTTAAATGGAGGTGCGGCACGTCTAGGCATTATTGGCGATCGCTTGATTATAATGACTTACGGGCAGTTCACTCCAGAAGAGTTAAAAAGTTACTCTCCTACGGTAGTCATTGTGGACGAAAAAAACAGGCTGTTGGAAGTGCGGCGCTACGATGACCTGCTCAGTAAGGTCTAATTTCAAGAAAAATGTCAAATTTTGAGTTGTCGGGTTCCCAGAGCTACATAAGAGAAAAGTCAGCTACCATGCCAAGTAGTCCAGCAAGTGAATTTCTCGTGCAATTCTGGGGTGTAAGAGGTTTGATTCCCACTCCAACTAGCAACACCAATCGTTATGGTGGTAATACCGCTTGTGTAGAAATGCATGTAGCTGGGAAACGCTTGATTTTTGATGGCGGTACTGGCTTACGCATACTGGGTAAAACTTGGCAACAACTGCAACAGCCACTAGAAGCCCATTTATTTTTTACCAACTGCCAATCAAATCGGATTCAAGGGTTTCCCTTTTTCGCTCCCGCATTTATTGGGGAAAATTGTTTTCACATTTACGGCACAGCTGCCTCAAATGGAGCCTCAATCAAACAATGTCTGTATGACCAGATGCTCCAGCCACACTTTCCTTACCCTTTACAGGTAATGCAGTCGGAATTGCAGTTTTACAATCTGATTCCAGACGGTGACGTAAAGCTAGATGATGTCACCATTACAACTGCATTAATCAATCAAACTCAGCGCTCAGTTGGCTACCGAGTTACTTGGCAAGAGTATAGTGTTGCTTATGTCACGGATTTGCACCAGAATGCAGATCAAGTGGAGCGAGAGCGGATTTTACAGTTTATTAAAGGCGTTGACTTGCTGATTGCCAATGCCACTTATACTCCCCCTACGTCTCACAATCATGACTCTGCTGATTTACTCTGGCAAGCTGCGGTGAATGCATCTCTGAATGCTGGCATCCAACGGCTAGCGATTTCTCATCATCACCCAGATGACCATGATGATTTTCTTGACCAGGTTCAAGTAGATGTTAAATTTGCCTTTCCTCAAGCCATACTAGCCCATGAAGGTCTAGTATTAGCGGTTGGTAAGTGATTTAAACTCGTTGGCA
Organism: Nostoc sp. NOS(2021); assembly: GCF_017115025.1. GTDB lineage: Bacteria > Cyanobacteriota > Cyanobacteriia > Cyanobacteriales > Nostocaceae > Nostoc. Next base: position 16,290 of record NZ_JABXKM010000183.1, read on the forward strand.
TCAGCTGCAAAAAAGGCTCACTTAACCAGCGAGCAGTATTCCTGGAGCGATCGCACCCTTTGATAACCTAACGATTATGGCAACTCTCATTACTATGCCAAACTTTGATACTGTCATTAAACGCATAGCTGACAATGGTTTTCCCATCTAGGCTAATTGTGAGATGGTCAATCCTAGACTTATGCCCATACAGTACACAAAGCTGCTGCCTATTCTCCAGATCCCAAACTTCAATTTCCTTAATATTGCCAACGGCAAGCAGTGAGCCATCAGGTGTCATAGCACTATGAGGCATACCCGAATCAGGTTCGCGCTGGCTGATGCCAAGTGTATAAAGGACTTCCGTGGTTTGTATATCCCAAATGGCAACGGTCGTTTCTTGACTAGGTTTGTCCCTTTGTGCCACACCAGCAATGATTTGACCATTTGGGCGAGTTCCAACTGCATCAAGCCAATGCCTACAAACACAATTGGGGGAATGGAGGGAAGAATTTGAAGGTAGGGCATTAAATGTGCTGAGAACTTGCCCATTTTGCCAATCCCAAACTTGAGTTAGGAGATCAAATGCTTGAGCTACCAAAATACTACCATCTGAGCTGGCTAGTAAACAGCGAATTGGAAGATATGCATTTGCAAATAGCAAGGTGCGTAGTAATTGTCCCGTTGAGGATTCAATAACATTAATCTCAATCCTGGCATTCGTACCATAAGGAGCTTTGCATGTGGCTGAAAATAATACTTTTCCATCAGGAGTAAATGCTAAAGCACTGGAATCTCCTTGAAAAGAGAAGACTTCCTCTCCTGTCCAAAAGTCATAGGTTCGGAGATTGCCATAGCTATCATTACTGATGATGCTTTTCCAGTCTGGATTTACCAAAGTATTAAAGTGACCATACCGATCTCCTCCCAGTTCAAATGAATGGTTGCTATTCCCAGTCGTTAAATCCCAAACCTTGACAAGATTGTGAAAACAGCCTGCCAGAAGAATTCCATCTGGGCTTAAGCTCAAGCTGTTTAAGTACTCTGAATGAGGTTCATCAAAGGTATGGAGACATGGAAACATAAACAGACTCTAGAAAAGAGTTCAGCGATAATAAATTTTTTAAATTACATATTTGGGTGGAAAAGAAGGTAGAACCGGGAAATCTACCTCATTGGGCTGCTGCCGCTAGTAAACGAGGCGGCAGCGCCCACAGGGGGCATTCCCAGCCTCTGGCTGGGAACGAGAGCAAGCTTTTCTAGACTGTCTAATATGCTTAAGTTGACACCAATAACAGATGTGCGCCCCTATGAAGCATTTTGCAACTCAGCTGTGCGTATTGAAAGCTGCTGTGTCTGATTACCCCGTTGCACTTTCACCTGTAATACTTGACCAAGACGACTGTCTTCCACAAAGTTCTGCAATTGTTCAGCACTGGTAATATCTTTACCATCAACTTGAAGAATTACATCCCCGCGCCGGATACCCGCAGATGCAGCTGGAGAATTGGGGACAACTCGCATGACAAAAACACCATTAATTTCTGGTATCTGAATCGGAGAGTTGGGATCGGTGTTATTTTGCTTGGCAAGATCGGGTGTCAAAGTTAACATTTGCACGCCCAAATAAGGGTGAGCAACTTTGCCATCACGTTGCAGTTGCGCGGCGATCGCTTTGGCTTTATCGATGGGAATCGCAAACCCAATACCCATTGCATCAGGACGAATGGCTGTGTTAATGCCAATCACTTCACCTAGACCATTCAATAGTGGCCCGCCAGAGTTACCAGGGTTAATCGCGGCGTCGGTTTGTATAAAATCCAAGCGTTTGTCACTAATACCAACTTGGGCGCTGGAACGTTTGAGGGTACTGACAATTCCCAAAGTAACGGTGTTATCAAATCCTAAAGGATTACCAACTGCGATCGCCCAGTCTCCTACTTGGACATTACTGGAAGAACCCAAGGGCGCAACCGGCAAATCGTTACCAGCATTAATCTTGACTACTGCCAAATCTGTGACTTCATCAATGCCTTGAACTTTTCCTTCAAAGGTGCGGCCATCTTTGAGTCGGACTGTTACTTTATCAGCCTTATCGACCACATGAGCATTAGTCAGAACTAACCCGCTTTTGTCAATAATGAAACCTGAGCCGAGACCGCGCAACTGCTGCTCAGAAGGCATCTGTTGGGAGAAACCGTCACCAAAAAACCGACGGAAAAAGGGGTCTTCCGAAAATGGATCAACGCGACGAGTAATTGTCCGCTCAGTATCAATGCGGACAACTGCTGTGCCCACACGATTCACTGCGGCTGTGACAAAGCTAGTGCTACCGATCGTAGCAGTGGCTGGTGATTGCTGTTGGACAATTAGTTTTGAAGTATCTCCAGCAGTTACTGTGGGTGCTGGTTTGGCTTGGGAGGGCAATACCTGCAATGTACTAACCATTAGCACAACTCCGAGCGCGATCGCTAAAACATGAGTAGTAAGTTGAGGTAGAGACCGGGATATTTTGGGAAATCGCATAATCACAGCCAACATTCTTATAAGCCTAATTGTTGCTTAGTCGTGACAAATCTATATATAGTTATTTTTACCAACATAAACTAACTTTTGAACAAGATTTCATTCCGACTATCTGCACCTAGCTGGGGTAAAGAGTTGATAACTGAGTGGGGAGTGAGGGCAGCAGGAACGGTTGGAGATACTTGTAATTGTTTGACAACACTTTGCAATAGTTGGTCTTGTCCAGTCCGCAAACCCCCGACATTTGTCCCACGGTTGATAATCGCAAACCAAACCAAACCGCGATCGCGTGTGGGCATCACTCCCGCTAAAGCGCTGACATCCCGGAGGGTACCAGTTTTGATCACAGTCGCAAGGGGAATGTGTCTGGAGTGTAGTGTCCCCCGGTGATCAAATCCAGACAGGAGGAACAAGTCAGCCAGATTTAGTTGATGGGTAGATGCCTCAATTTGAATAGCCATCAGCATGGCACAGATAGCTCTGGGGGAAATGCGATTTTGGGGGCCGAGTCCAGAACCATTGATTAACTGAATTTCCATTTGTGGCACCCTCGCAAGGTTGGCGGCGGTTGACTGCACTACATTTGCTCCCCCTACTGAGTCTGCCAGCATCTCTGCCATATCGTTGTTACTGTAAACGTTCATCTCCTTGATTAGTTGCTTCAAGGGCAACGAGCGATGACGCAGTAACAAAGTTTGTTGAGCATTTGGTTGGGCCTCAACTTTCACTGCACCTGTAATCACAACTTGAGGTTTGGGCGTTCCCTTGGGCATAATTGAGTAGCTGTAAATAGCGGGGCGGCCCCAAGTCGCACGATTTAGTGTTTGTTTGAGCATCAGACCTGCTAGCATCGGCTGACGTTGGAAATTCATGGCAAAACTGCCAGTAATGATCAAATTTCCCTTTACCTGCTTGATGCCCATTTTATTGAGAGTATTACCAAGAGCGATCGCTTCTTCCCAAACAAACAAAGGATCACCACGACCTGTAATCACCAAATCGCCCTGCACAACTCCATTTACCACTGGCCCAGTCACACTCACCAAAGTATCAAATTGGTAATCTGGCCCCCAAGTTTTCAAAGCAACTAATGTCGTGGCAATTTTGGTTAAGGAGGCAGCCGGCAGAGGTGTTGTACCTTGGTGATTTGCCATCAGCATCGGCCCCGACTGCATCCAAATTCCCTGACTCTCAGCCAGATTTGGCGCCACAACTTTTGATGTGATGAGCTTTTTCAAATATTCCTGTACCGTAGTCGCCCCAGCTGGATTGGGATCAGGGGCAAGAACCAAGCCAGGGCTACTTTGCCAAGTCAAAGCATCTAAGGCATCTAGTGGCTTGATTTGTACCCCGGCCATTTCCAGCCAAAGCGACACCAAACCTGAACCCAATAATTCCAGCATGTTTTATTCCTCTGTTAGGATTCTGATACGTTGTTTCCTGTGCTAATATACAAGCTTTTTTACGATAATCAGTATTGAGTCATAATAACTGCTGTTTTTCTGATCTGTAAGTAGGGTAAATAATATTGTTTTCGTGGCTCCTTTGACCTTTATAGGACAAGGGGAGGGGGAGACAACTGGGAGCGCCGGAAGTCGGCGATCCGAACTTCGGGGACAAGGGAAAAAAGAAAAAACCCCTTTTGCACAGGGTTTTAATAAGAGTGAATTCATTTATCAGTTTAGGACTAGCCCTTTCAAGGTGGGTAAAATTTTTGGATAATAATTCCTCTTTTCTCTGTGTTCTCTGCGCCTCTGTGGTTCAATAAATAACTTTTAAACCGCAGAGGCACGGAGAACGCAGAGAGGAAAGCAGAGATTTTATCAGTGACCTTGAAAGGGCTAGTCCTCAGTAATCAAAAACCTAACTCCCCAGACTAGGCTGGGGGGTTAGGTTTTTATGTTTTTTCAGGTTTAGATGTAGCCGCAAGCAGCCAATCGTCTCTCAGGATTAAATTAGTTTTGATCCAAGCGCAATACTGCCATAAAGGCTTCCTGGGGTACGTCCACAGTACCCACAGATTTCATCCGCTTTTTACCTTTTGCTTGCTTCTGTAAGAGTTTCTTCTTCCGGCTGATGTCACCACCGTAGCACTTGGCTAGCACATCTTTCCGCAAGGCGGGAATGTGTTCACTGGCGATAACTTTACTGCCGATAGACGCTTGAATTGGCACTTTAAATTGATGGCGGGGAATTAGTTCCTTGAGTTTTTCTGCCATTGACCGCCCGACGTTGTAAGCTTTATCTCGATGCACAATCATCGCCAATGAATCCACCGGATCGCCGTTAATCATGATATCCAGCTTCACCAGAGGATTTTCACGGTAGCCAATGAGGTGATATTCCATGCTGGCATAACCGCGCGATCGCGATTTCATCTGATCAAAAAAGTCAGTCACAACTTCCGCCAAGGGGAGTTCGTAAGTCAGGGTGGTTCGTCCTTGGGTGAGATATTTCATATCTTTAAAGATGCCACGGCGATTTTGTGACAACTCCATTAAAGCGCCGACGTAGGTTTCCGGCGTAATCATCTCTACTTGCACGTAGGGTTCTTCAATTCTTTCGCGATCGTTGGGAGAAGGTAAACGGCTGGGATTATCGATGTACAGTTCCTCGCCTTTCAGGGTGATCACCTTATAAACCACCGAGGGGGCTGTAATGATTAAATCTAGGTTATACTCTCGCTCTAGACGTTCTTGGACAATTTCCATGTGCAGCAAGCCCAAGAAACCGCAACGGAAACCAAACCCCATCGCGCTCGAAGTTTCTGGTTCGTAGTGCAGCGCCGCATCGTTGAGTTCGAGCTTTTCCAGGGCTTCCCGCAAGTCTTCAAATTGGTCAGCATCAATGGGGAACATCCCACAATAAACCATTGGCTTCGCTTCTGCATAACCTGGTAAGGCTGACTCTGCTTTCGCCTTACTTAGGGTAATTGTATCGCCAACCCGTGCATCGGCTACAGCTCTAATTGCCGCTCCCAAATAGCCTACTTCCCCAGCGTGCAGTTCTTCAACTTGCTTTTGAGTGGGAGAAAGGACGCCTAACTCATCAATTTCAAATTCTTTACCGGATGCCATTAAATGGATGCGATCGCCTTTTCTCACAGTGCCATCCATCACCCGGAAATACACAATTACTCCCCGGTAGCTGTCGTAATAGCTATCAAATATTAACGCTCGTAAGCGTTCATTTATCGTATTGGGCGGTGGCGGTATCCGCTCGACAACTGCTTCTAAAATCTCATCAATACCAATTCCTTCTTTAGCAGAGGCCAGTATCGCCCCACTGCAATCTAGACCGATAATTTCTTCAATTTCGCCAATTACCCGTTCTGGTTCAGCCCCAGGCAAATCGATTTTATTCAAAACCGGGATAATTTCCAGGTTACTCTCTAACGCTAAATATACATTTGCCAAAGTTTGCGCCTCTACACCTTGGGACGCATCCACTACTAATAGCGCTCCTTCACAAGCAACAAGAGAGCGGGAGACTTCATACGAAAAATCCACATGTCCCGGAGTATCGATTAGGTTCAGCACATACTGCTGACCATCCTTAGCTGTGTAGTTCATCCGGGCAGCTTGCAGCTTAATTGTAATGCCGCGCTCCCGTTCCAGATCCATATTGTCGAGAAACTGTTCCTTCATCTGTCGGTCTTCAACAGTGCCAGTAGCTTGCAGCAAGCGATCGGCGAGGGTTGATTTCCCGTGGTCGATGTGAGCAATAATACAAAAATTGCGAATGCGAACTGCGGGAACGTCAGTCATATACTATCTTTGCCTTAGCAGCAACCAAAGTTAAAAGAGCAATTTACTTAATGTATTTTAATGCTTTCTTAGCCAAGACGCTCCTAGCTTTTAGTGCTGAGTTCCGAGTGCTAAGTGAGGAGTGAGGAGTGAGGAGTGAGGAGTGAGGAGTTATTTATTATTTCCCCAATGCCCAATACCCAATGCCCCATGCCCAATGTCCAATGCCCCTCTTCACCCCATCTTTAACTTTGGATCTAAATAGGTGAACTTTTAAGAATATTATGAAAGTCTATTTGTCGCTGCTAGTATTCAACAGCTAGGAGCGTACAATAAATGTAAATAAGTACATGTAGGGATCATGTAGGGATCATGGGCAATTATCACCCGTAATCGCCCAGAATCACTGATTTGCCGACAAAATTTCTAGAAAGCTATTGTCTAGTCAGTTATATGAAAAATGCGATTTGAAACTTAAAGCTGTTACTTTGGTGCTATTTCGGGGAACTATGTAACTGCGCCCTTGAAAACTGTTCAGTGAATTAGCCCAAATGATGAATATAACTACTTTACAAAGCTTTAGACAAAACCAATTCAGAGTATATAAACCTATGAATATGCAAGAGAAAACTACCGAAGCGGAAAACACACGAGCCGAGAAGGTAGAAATTGCTGTCCGCCTAGACTCCGAGTTACTAGAACAAATTCAACATCTCACCAATGACCCAAGTAAAGTGATTGAGGTGGCGATTCGCCAGTGGTTGCGGGGTGAAATCCTCAGAGATGATGAACTGACGCGCACTCCTGTGCGTACCCCCGTTCCTCCTCGCGGTGAATGGAATGATTGACGCCATCAGTCAGCTGTCAATGCAAGTTAAAAAAAGTGAAGTTTGCCAATCTGGATTTCAAAATACCAAATAAAAAATGAAAAAGCTGTAAAAATTTATGCAAAAATTTGAGCAGCTTTAGTAAGATTACGGTCGGATACCCTTTGTCTATCCAACTCAATTAATGACTATTACTGCCAATTCCCAATTGCCGAATGTATTTTCCCAAAATCTGGAATCTATTACCAGTAAGACTGATGGCTCGTTACCAACTCTAGGAGCCGAGTTGGTGTATACGCAAGATGGGGCAGGGCGCTATCTGACCTTTTGTTGGCAGCACAGCGAACTCCTGGGGTTAAATACCGAAAAAATAGTTGACGAGCTGAACCAGACCCAAACCTTTGCCCCGGTGGATAAGGTTACTTATTTGGAACGATTGCACCGAATTTTGATAAGTTTGGTGCCAGAAAGGTTTCAGTGTTGGTTTAGCTACCACCAGGAATTATTTGAGTTGGACTTAGTGATTAGTCCGATTATGCCGAGTTTGGGAATGGCTGCCACTACAGTTTTAGTGATGGGACGGTTAGTGCAAGCGACACTCAACAAAAAACAAGTACGTGTGGCATGTAAAACGCCCACACAAATAGAGTTGGCAATACGATCACAGCAACACCAAAAACTGGTAAATCGGATTACCAAAAATATTCGGCGGACACTGGATTTAGATATTATTTGGCAGCAAACAGTTGACAGTTTGGGTAAAGCACTGCGACTAGAGCGCTGCATTATTTGTCCTTATCAGCTCTCAAGCTTAAAAGTGGAGGTGAAGGCTGAGTATCGCCAGCCAGAACTCAAATCAATGCTTGGCTTAGAAATAGATATAGCTTCTGATCCTGCCTTTGCTCAAGTCTTGGCAACCCTAGAACCAGTTGTGATGGAAGTGCCTGGATACACGGAGTCTAGGCGGCAGAAAACTTTGGTGGTTGCGACTTGCTATCAAGACCAGGCCAATGGATTGGTTGCCTTGAATTGGCAGGATGAATGCTACACATTAACAGAATCGGAATTAGAACTGGCAAAAGAAGCAGCAGATCAATTGGGAACTGCGATCGCACATGCTACTTTATATAAAGAATTAGAAGCAGCGCGTCAAAAAGCCGAAGAAGCTTCCCGCCTCAAAAGTGAGTTTCTGGCTAATGTATCCCATGAAATTCGTACCCCCCTCAACGGCATGATTGGCTTCTTGAAGCTGATTTTAGAAGGGATGGCAGATGACCCAGAAGAACAAAACCAATTTTTGGCAGAGGCTCACAACTTATCGATACATCTGCTGAATATCATCAACGATATTTTGGACATTGCCAAAATCGAAGCTGGTAAAATGGAACTAGTTTACGCTCCAGTCAAGCTAGATGAGCTATTCAGTGATGTAGAAAGTTTCATGCGTCCCCAATCAGAAATGAGAAACCTCAGCTTTCGGATGCAAATGCCTCCTACCTCTGATGAAATCATTGTCCAAAGCAACTACCAACGTTTGCTACAAGTTATGCTCAATTTGGTAGGTAATGCCATCAAATTTACCCATGAAGGCGGCATCACCGTCAGCGCCGATTTAGTACTCAAAAAAGCCAACTTTCAAGATCAGCAATTTCCTGGCATGGTGAGAGTACGAGTCGCAGACACTGGCATCGGTGTTTCTTTGGACAAACAAGATAAACTGTTTCAATTATTCTCTCAGGTGGATGGCTCCCGCACTCGCCAGTATGGCGGTACAGGTTTAGGACTGGCAATATCCCAGAAGCTAGTGGAGGCAATGGGCGGCGAGGTACATTTTTATAGTCTGGGCGAAGGACTTGGCTCAACAGTCACATTTACAGTGCCACTATATCAACAACCAGTCATGGTTTCATCTAGTGATAGCGACTCAACAACAGTCCTGAGTTTGGAGTGCTGAGTTAGGAGTTAGGAGTTTGGAGTGCTGAGTTTGGAGTTTGGATACTTAACAATACTGGGTTTTGAGTTTTTTAACTTTAAATTATTTGAGCAATTATTATTTAATAACTAATAGGACTTACGCAAACAATAGTCAAAACCCTGATTCTCTGGTAGGGGCAATTCATGAATTGCCCCTACCATGTGTAGTTTTGCGTAAGTCCTAACTAAATTGCAAAGAGTTGCGTCCCTAGCCACTAAAATTGTATAATTGTAGATCGGGTTAAAAAGCAAAACACAATAAACGCCTAAATGTTGGCTTTCGCTCCGCTCTACTCAACCTACGAAAAATAGATTTTTAACCCCTTTTGAGAGTGACGTGTACTTAGCAGCATTAAATCCTGCCTTCCGCCATACTGCAAAGCAGAACCTAAAGGCTAGAGTAAAGTAGGAGGCTCACACGAAAACTATGTTTCAGCTAATCTAATATCAAGTTGCTAAAACCAGCAGTGGTTTAGTCAAAAGTCATTAAAAACTGACATCTGACAATCTAGCGGCAATTAGATTTAGGATCGATTTAACAAAGCTGGAAAATAAAATTTTGGATAATGGTTAATGAGTAACGGCCCATAGGGCACAGGGATCATTATTATTCAATGCCCCATGCCCCATGTCCCATACCCAATGCCCAATTCCCAATGCCCATCATTAACTTAGCAGGTCTAAAACTATGGAACTCACAATTGACAACGTTGAAACAGTCTTAGATGAAATGCGCCCTTATCTGATGTCTGATGGCGGCAATGTGGAACTCGTAGAACTTGATGGGCCTGTTGTCAAACTGCGGTTGCAAGGTGCGTGTGGTTCTTGTCCCAGTTCTGCAATGACCCTGAGAATGGGTATTGAGCGCCGCCTCAAGGAAATGATTCCCGAAATTGCAGAAATTGAGCAAGTGGTCTAGGGACTGGGGACTGGGGACTGGGGACTGGAG
>NZ_JABXKM010000276.1 GCF_017115025.1 Nostoc sp. NOS(2021)
CCCCAGTCCCCTGCTATAGTTGTCAAAGATATGCAAAACACTACTCTACAAAAAGCGACATTTGGAGCCGGCTGTTTCTGGGGAGTTGAAGCAGCATTTCGTCAAGTAAAAGGTGTAAGTTCTACAGCAGTTGGTTACAGTGGCGGACACTTTAAAAATCCGACCTACGAAGATGTCTGTAGAGGTAAAACTGGACACGCTGAGGCAGTGGAAGTGGAATATGATCCGGCAATAGTATCTTATGATGAACTGCTAAATGTGTTTTGGAATAAGCACAATCCCACAACACCAAACCACCAGGGCGCAGATGTTGGTTATCAATATCGCTCAGTAATATTTTTCCACACTCCAGAGCAGGAATTGCTAGCCACAACTTCCAAAGATCGGCTTGAGAATAGCCCTCGTTTTAACAAAAAGCCAATTGTGACGGAGATTGTATCGGCATCGCAATTCTACAGAGCAGAAGAGTATCATCAGCAATATCTGGAGAAGCATGGACGAGCGTCTAGCAGGATAGGCTAATCTTTCACTGGATCGGGGGGATGTTAAAAGCCGAATGCTACAAATCCCCTTACTTGTTATACATATCAGGGAACTTTGCTTGAAGTTTAGGTGACTTGAATTTCTCCTCCCTGTGGTTTTGATAATGCTTGTAATTGTTCCCAAGAATAGTGAAGGGGTAGTTCAATTGGTTTGTGATTGGCTCCTAATCCCAATCCAACTGTCGGCTGGAGTTCTTCAATGAATTCTCCAGCGTACCCTGTCAGCTTATTGGCTGCAACGCCACCAGTAATTGCCCCTGCAACCCCACCAATTGCAGCACCCATTTTACCACCAATTGAGCGACCCAGTGCGGCTCCTGCAATCCCACCAATTGCAGCACCTAGACTTGTAGGCAGGGGATGAGGAGAATCTGCTGCTTCTAAATCGTCCTGTTGAGATTGAATCTGTGGTTGCTGTTGTGGTATAATTTGCCGTTCATCATTTGTCATAATGTTTGCCCTTTTTGATTTTACTAATGACTATTTCAATCGTTCAGCTATGCGTTAGCGATCGCGGAGCGTGTGCTTTGCACTCAGCGCTGCTGCAAGCAGGTCGCCAACACGCAACGCATTCGCCATAATCGTTAATGTCGGGTTGGCGCCGGAATTTGACGGGAAAAAACTACTATCTACCACATAGAGATTATCGACATCATGGGTACGACAATTGAGGTCAAGGACTGAGGTTTTGGGGTCTGTCCCAAATCTACAACTACCACATTGATGAGCAACTGCTTGTTCAGGTAGATGTGTGCGAGGATAAAGGCTAAATGGTAGGACGTGTTTAGCAGAATGAGGGATGGACTTGAGTACAGATGTCCAACGATGAATCAAGCGATCGCTTGATTCGGTATTATTCAGTGTATAGTCAACGTGAATCTTGTCACCCACCACCCGAACCCGATTATTCGGGTCTGGTAAATCTTCTGTTTGCAACCACCAACCAACCGATCGCTCGGCCAGCAAATGTCGCTCATAATTAGGAATCAGCTTGACAAATGGAGCCATTAGTGGTGGTGCTTCTCCGGGAATCATATCGGCTAGCACATTACCTGTATTCTGCACCATGCCCATCGGATAAGGAAAATCCGGCTCTCCCCAGTAAAAATCGTTGACAGCGATCGTTTTTTGAAAGTTGGCGTGATTCACCTCTAGATGTATGGAAACTATGGCCGTTTCCAGTTGCCTCATGAAATTCCGCCCCACCTGATCGGAACTGTTTGCTAATCCGTTGGGATGCTTGTCATTAGCAGAGCGTAACAGCAAAGCAGCTGAATTGACAGAACCACAGGCAACAACCACAATATCGCCTGTAAACCAATGTTTTTCCCCGGCAATTTCAGTTTCTACTTTTGTAACCTCTCGCCCCGACTCATTGGTATGTAGCCGCAAGACTTTAGCATTAGTTAAAAGGGTGAAATTCGCGTACATTTCGCGGGTAGGACGAATGGCGTTAACATCGGCATCGGCTTTCGCACCTACAAGACAGGGGTATCCATCAAAAGTATCGCAGCGAATGCAGAGACTCTTGGTGCGATCGCTTTCATTGAGCTTTAATCCTAGTGGTAGGTGAAATGGGTAATAACCTAGTTCACGAATGCCATCAGCAAGGGACTGCATATCTGGCTCATGACTGACTGGCGGATAGGGATATGGCTCACTGCGAGGTGGTTCGGTGGGATCTTCTCCTTCTTTGCCATGCACATCATACAGCTTTTCTGCTTGCGTGTAGTATGGCTCAAAGTCCTGATATTTCAAAGGCCATTCTGGAGAAATTCCTCCCTTGTGAATTACCCTTTCAAAATCTCGCTCCCGCAATCGAATTAAGGCTGCACCGTAGAGTTTGGTATTGCCACCAACCCAGTAACCTGTCTGGGGCTGAAATGCCTTGCCTTCCTTGTTATACCATTGCTCATCTGTATGGTAGCGATGTTTTTGATAAACCTCCTCTGGATTCCAGTTAGCTTTTTCTCTGGGCAAAAAGTCGCCTCGTTCCAGCACGAGAATTTTTTTACCTGTAGGTGCAAGGCGGTGAGCCAGTGTACCTCCACCGGCTCCCGTACCGATAATGATGATGTCGTAGCGCTCAGTGATGTTCGTCATATATGCAGGAGGTTGCAAATTATTTTTATCTCGAACCTTATTAGTTTACTCTGGTTCTTAGTCAGTACTAATTCTGTATGAAGATGCGCTAAACCATATTTAAGTACAAGAAAGAAAAACGAACCGCAAAGGACGCGTTCGCGTAGCGTCTCGTAGAGAAGGACGCGAAGAAAGAAAGAAGTTAAAAGGGTTTGGCGCAGCCTCACAAAGAAATGGTATCAGTACTAAAGTGCTTCAGCACCCACTACAAACTCCGCTAGCGCTTGCTACTAACTTGAGGCTGTTTGTGGAATCAAATCAACTACACCACGCCGTAATTCCTCAATATTTGGCATTTGGTTCAAGCGCATCAATTCCGAGATAGCTGCTGTTTCTGTATCCCGATGGCTGGTTGCAACTGCCAAGACTTGATTGTTTTTGATGTAAAAAGCAATGAATTCCTGTTTTTGCAAATCCCCATCTACAATTATTTCATCCCAACTTTGGGCGTGTCCAACATAGCGCAACGGAAACTTAAATTGCATTGTCCAAAACAAAGGAAGTCCTCTAAATTTGACTGCTTTCCCTACCATGTTATAAGCTGCAATTCGCCCGTGTTGTGCTGCAACTCGCCAATGTTCAACGCGAATCGATTCGTTTGTACGCCAATCGGGATAACGGGCAATATCGCCTGCGGCGTAGATGCTATCACCTGCACGCAAGTATTCATCAACAACAACACTGCGATCTTTGGGATGCAATTCGACACCTTTAAGAAAGTCTGTTGCAGGCTGTACGCCAACTCCGACAATTACGATATCTGCTTGCAAGCGATCGCCATTATCTAAAATGACGGCTTCTACTTTGTCACTACCTTCAAACTGTACCGCTTTTCTACCCAACTTAAAGGAAACGCCGTTTTCCTCATGAACTTGCTGAAATATTTTGCCGATTTCCTCGCCAAGGGTTTTCTTAAAAGGTACAGAATCCGGTGAGATCACAGTTACTTGTAAGCCTTGCTGACTCAGCCCAGATGCGATTTCCATACCGATAAAACTGGAGCCAATGACTACCGCTTGTCCTTTTTGTTTAATAGTTGCCAAAATGCGATCGGCATCATCAAAACTGCGTAATGTCAAAATGTTTTGTAAGTCTGCGCCGGGAATATCTAGCTGGCGTGGTTTTCCTCCTGTTGCTACTAGTAAGGCATCATAGGTTAACGAATCTCCATTAGTAAAGGCGATCGCTTTATTTGTTGTTTGCACCTGTTCAACTTGGTGATTCAACAGCACTTCAATGGCGTGTTCTTTGAAGAAATCGGGCGATCGCAGGGGCATTTCCTCGGAGGATGTTTTCCCAATGAAGTAGTCTTTACTCAGCTTGGTGCGATCGTAGGGCAGCTTATCCTCCTGAGTAATCATGACGATTCGCCCTTGATATCCAGCTACTCGCAAAGTTTGTGCCGCATGGACACCCGCCGCTCCTGCTCCTAAGATCACAAATGTCCGCCCATCAACGTTGGGGTTAAATTGTGCCATTGCAGGCGATCGCAATCCCGTTGTTTCTTCTGGTACGCTGACAATGACGTTTTCACCTTCAATCCGTACCTGATAGGAAGCTAGAGAATCCAAGCCAGGTGGCTCTAGTTGATCGCCAGTCGTCACGTCAAAATAGGCATTGTGCCAGGGACAAACAACATGATGCCCACTCAGCACCCCGTCTGCCAGTGGCGCTTTATAATGAGCGCAGTGTGCGCCGACGGCATAAAACTTTCCATCTATACGACTCAGTAAAATTTCTGTCTCGCCGACAGATACCTGTCGCATTTCACCATCATTTAGATCGTTAATATTGGCAACAACTGCTTCTGTCTGTTTCATAATCAACTCTTAAATTAAGAATAAGAGGTTATACCAATTCTTTCAAATCCGGCAACAGATTCCAACCTGGAAAACCAGATGCAATCTTCTTACACCCCTTGATTACGAATTGATATAACAACAAAGAACTTGTATAGTGTCTTCGGGGCTAGTACAGATCAACGTAAATAAGCTACCCAATTTAAAATGTCAAAAACCCTTACGCAACGGTAATTACGAATTACGAATTACGAGAAGCGGGGCTAGTTTCCCCTACACTCGCTTGGCTCACAAACTTGCAACCGAGCCACCATCTACCCGATAATTAGAACCAACTACAAAGCTTGATTGCTCAGAGCAAAGGAAGGCAATTACAGCCGCGACTTCTTCGGGTTTGCCACGTCGTTTGAGTTCGATATGAGGGCGATGTTCATCGAGAAAACTGTCAATTGCCTCATCAAAACTGACACCTAGTTCTTTTGAGCGCTTTTCCATCATTGCATCAGTCATTGAGGTGGCGATATAGGCGGGAGAAACTGCATTCACCAGCACGCCATCTTTTGCATAAGCTTTAGATAAATTTTTAGCCAGATTCAATACAGCTGCTTTGCAAGCGCAGTAAGGTATCTCTTCTGGGTAGGGCTGTAGTGCATCTTCCGAACTCAGCAGGATCACTCTTCCCCAACCACTTTTACGCATCGGCCCAATAAAAGCGCGACAGGTGCGTACCGTCGCCATCAAGTCAACCTCAATTGTCTTGTACCACTCCTCATCACTCAGTTCGAGAAAATCTCCCGTAGCACCTGTGATTCCTGCCGCATGAACAAGGATATCAACTGTTCCAAAGCGTTCTAGAATTTGCTCTTTGGCAGCTGCAACTTCCTTGGGCTGAGTGAGATCCGCCTGAACCGTAAATATTTCTCCAAACTTTCTCAACTCCTGGGCCGCCTGTTCAAGACTTTCCGAAGTGCGATCGAGAATAGTAACCTTTGCACCCTCACAAGCGAGCAGTTTAGCTGTCGCTTTCCCAATGCCGGAATCACCTCCAGTAATTACAGCAACTTTACCTTTAAAACCAAGATCCATAAGCTATTTATTTCTATAATTGGGAAGAATTTATATCAAGCCGATTAACTGAGAAATATTCAGATAGTTTTTGCTTCCAAATTTTACTTTATGTCACAAACTCTGAATTTTTCAACTCATCAATGGTATATCTATAAAATCATAAATTCAGCCTTTGGATATATAGCAATTCTATTGAAGTTATGCAAATTATCGAACCGCCAAGAACGCCAAGAGTAGAAAATTTAGAACTGCTATGAGTAACCTTTAAAAAAACGCGATCTAAAATTTTAGACTCTATCCAATGGCCTAATTTTCATTTATGCCTAAAGGAAGGCGAATATTTAATTTTAATTTCATTTATGTTTATATATGATGTAAATCAGGCATATTTGATATTTATAAAAATTAAATTTGTATTAACTTTAACCTGCCATTTATCGCCAGTAACTAAGTTAAATAACAGGAGATTCCTATGGCTGAAGCCATTGAGATTTATGACGATCGCCTGCGTGCTATTCTACGCCCAGGTGCTTCACTCCAAGAGCTTGCCAACAGTGCAGTCCATAGCGAAGGCCCTGTTTACTTCCACGAAGACGATAGCGTTGTGTGGAGTGACGCTCACGGCAACCGCCTGTTGCACTGGAGTCCTGCCGACAAGATGAGCGTCCTGCGATCGCCATCTGATTACCAAAGCGGTAATTACCGCGACTTGGAGGGTCGTCTGGTTGCATGTTCCTCCGGTTTGCGTGCCATCATCCGACGTGAACATGATGGTGAATGGAAGGTTTTAGTCGATCGCTACCAGGGCAAACGCCTGAACAGTCCAAATGATTTAGTAGTCAAAAGTGACAACACAATTTGGTTCACCGATCCGCCCTATGGGATCACCGAGCCGAACCAAGGTTACGGCGGCGAACAGGAACAACCCGGAAGTTACGTATATCGCTTCGACCCTGCTAGTGGTGAAATTTATCCTGTAGTCACGGACATGGTGCGCCCGAATGGGCTGGCTTTCAGTCCAGACGAAAGCCTTTTGTATGTTTCAGATACAGCTGCGTTTAATATTCCTGGTGGGCCTCATCATCTTCGTGTATACGAGGTTGTAGATCATCGCCATGTGCAGAATGGCCGTGTGTTCTGTGTCATCGATCCAGGACAACCAGATGGACTCCGGGTTGACGAATATGGCAACATTTTTACTAGTTCTCAAGACAGCGTGCAGGTATACGCGCCCGACGGGACTCAGTTGGGAAAAATTCTCATACCGCAGACAAGCGCTAATCTAACTTTCGGTGGTAAAGAACGCGATCGCCTATTTATCACAGCCGGTCATTCCTTATATGCTATCGACCTTAATACCCGTGGTGTACAACTATGATTTATCAATTTGGGCTGGGTGTGGCGATCGCCTTTTTTCTAGCTGCCTTTAATTACCCACAGCTAGGCCCACACTTGTTAAGTTCACTCTCTCCTGTGTATCCTGACGGACTCCCAGGATTGGCACTTTTACTACTAAGAGTTAGCCTTGGCGGGTTGTTTCTACTACACGGCTATCCAAAGTTAACGCATCTTCGACAGTGGGCTGAGTCTCTAAAAATGCCTGTCTTTCTTTGCTTTTTATCAGCTGCGTCTATGTTAGGCGGCGGAATTTTTCTAATAATTGGATTCCTCACCCTCTTAGCAACCTTGCCCATTCTCGGCTCAATGATTTATGCGATATATTTAGACATTTCTGGAAGTAAGCCCTTTGTAGCCCAAGATCCATACTTAATTCCTGAAGGACAGTATCAGGGGCCTTTAGGAAAAGGTGAACCGCCAAGTTGGGAAAAAGCGTTTATGTACTGCGTTATGCTGATTGCGATCGCAGTTTTAGGCCCTGGTGCATATTCGCTAGACGCTTGGATTTTTGGAGGTTGAATCAACTGGGAACCTCCCCACGAATTTCAGGGTAAATAATTCTAACAAATAGCTCGCGATGCCGAACAAGGAAGAAGATACCTTTGCAGAAAGAATGTTTTCTTAGAACCTGAGAATTTTTGACCGTTTTGCCTCAGTTGGGTGGGCAAGATGCCATTAGTGTCAACTTAAGATAAAAGCCAGTCTAGAACAAGCTTTGTCTCGTTCCCAGTCGGAGACTGGGAATGCATTCCGAGAGGCTCCGCCTCAAGACTTGCGGCAGAGCCGCTTTTGATTCGCATTTCCAGCCAGAGACTGGAAACGAGGTTTGTAAAAGGGTTTTGGCTTAAGTTGACACCAATAGCAAGATGCCCGCCCATTTTTGTTACCTTCTTAAATTATTGTAAATTTTGAATGAGCAAATTGTTTATGACTGGTCTAACCGCCGTTGCCATTCAGCGTCAATTTGTGCCGAACGCTCAACTTCCTGATCGAGT
Source organism: Nostoc sp. NOS(2021) (assembly GCF_017115025.1). GTDB lineage: Bacteria > Cyanobacteriota > Cyanobacteriia > Cyanobacteriales > Nostocaceae > Nostoc. Next base: position 7,945 of record NZ_JABXKM010000276.1, read on the forward strand.
AAGTCAGTTTCGCTAGAATACACTAAATCTTCCTTGCCAATGACTTTTTCTGTGGCAAATTGTTGAGCATAGTTGATTTTTTGTTGTAAAGGTGCATCAGGACTTACCAATAGCCTTGCTCTGGAAATGCGATCGCGGTTGCGATCAACAATTTTGCGATTACGCCACCGAATCCAGAAATAACGCAATAACGGTATGGCTAAGAAACCGGCTCCGTAAACCAATAGCAGCCAATAAATTCCTTGCACAAAAGCTACCAGTCCACCTAATTGGGCGGCAACAGTGCCATCTCTCAACAAACTTCCCAGTACTAAAGCACCAACAAAATTTAGTACACCCAACCCAGCACTCAGCATAATTTGCCCGGAACTTGCGGCACTAAAACGCCAGGGAAATTCCTCCAAGTGATCTGATATTGCATGACGGCGCTTTTTAACTGCACTCACCTGCAACTCTGGGAAATAATAAACAATTTGCCCTTCTGGACTTACCGCCGGTTGCCCATTAAATCGCGTCAGAACGGGCAGCATATAATCTTCGTATTCTTTTGTATATCCCTCGCCAATGTCATCCAAATATGGAGCAATTTGTTCCGCTACCACTGCGCCACGGTTAATCTGAATCACCGTAGCAATTTCTTGCCAGCGACGTTCCTCTAAGTTGGCGTTAGGATTCCCATCCCCAAACAAAAACGAAAACACAGCTTCAAAGAAATTCAGATTGCTTTCTTCCCGCCTTTCACGTCGCCGTTCCTGGTTGTGGGTGTCATAATTTGGGCTAAGATACCAGAATAAATTTGGAAAATAGAAGAACCCGCCACCACCGAAATTACTGCCCCGATTGTTGCCGTTACGGTCTGAGTTGGTAGAGGTAATGATAATGTAGATGGTAACAGTTATCAGGACAATGGAAACAGTTAAGAAAATTCCAAAAGAAATGCGAATCAGGTAAAACAGAACACTCCAGACCTTTTTCCACCATTCCTGCAATCGTAACTGTAAGTATTTATTACGCAAAATTGCTCGAAAATTTTGTGGAAAAAGGTAAACTATATCACCTGAATCCGCTACCTGCAAATGCCCCCCAGCATCAGATGCCAGGGCTAACAAGCTTTGATTAGCTTCAGCGACGTTCAATCCTGCCTGAGTTGCCACATCACCAACGGTGACACGGTAGCCCAGTTGTTCCACAGCTTGCATGATGGTGGGACTGGGAGCCATTGCTCTCCTCTCCTGTTAAAACTTATTCCCGTTTTCTTAAGTATAAAGTTTTATTTTGAGCGAGTTGGCAGAGGTAGGAATAACAATTCAAAATTCAAAATTGTTCGTGCAGCGTCTCCTAGAGAAGACAGTTTCAAACTCTTATTTAAACTCCGATTGTAGCAAGATCCCGCAGCATAACTGAGTCAAGTCGGAGCCTAACCCTTCAGGATGAGCTATATGTTGATGTTCGGTCTTAAACCCTTTATGACGTTTCCTAACATCATACTCCCCTCTCGAAAAGCGGGGAGTGGTTGGGGGTGGGGTTTCTTGTAAGCTAATCGGCATTCAAGTTGCATAATCAGGGCGCTCATGTTGCCCACCCCACAAGATATTGAGAAAATTTTAATATGCAAATTAGATGTGTTTTAGCTTACCTCACTCAAGCGAGAACCGCTATAATTTACGATAAATCAACAAATAACCTGACACGCAACATGTTATAATTGTTTGCTTCAGCTTGGTTAACCAGCAAATTTTCTGCTCAAATATGGTTCAATACACTCTCGCTCAAAGCCCAGAAATTATCCTCACTGTTTCTGGAAAAGATTCAGCTAAAGCCCGTGACAAGGCAATGGATCAGCTGATGGAACTGATGGATGCAGGTAAGCTACCCACGGAACTGGAAGAAGGATTTGGCCCTCAACAATTAATTGAGGTTAAAGAGCCAACTATTGATCCTGCTAGCGGTGAGGATACCATTACACAAGCTGTCCAGGTTCTGAGTAATCTGGCCACGCTCAAGCTGAAAGTTCAGGAGTCACGATCTGAAGCGTTGGAAATTCGCAAAGCGGTTGATGTTCTGTTCTCCGACGAGTCGGTGACAGAAGAGGAAATTACTCGACTCAAGGAAGGTTTTAAAGTTCTCAAAAATTTTGCCCAAGCTAATGTGCGCTACCAGGAAGCGCGATCTAAAGCAGAACAGGCTCGGCAGATTCTGGATCAAGCTCTCAAATCGCCTGACAAGTAACATTTACATTTTTAAGATGCATTGAGACGCATCTTAAAAATGTAATTTAAATATTCTAAAAGACAGGCTGTTATGCCTGTCTTTAGATTTACTGGGGCGCTAGGATTCGAACCCAGGGATGGCGAGACCAAAACCCGCTGCCTTACCACTTGGCGACGCCCCAACGACTTTACTCTAGTTAATATAGCACTTAATCCTGGGTTAATGTCAAGTACTTTAATAGTTGATTTTAGATAATGGGTTTTTACAGCCGGACATTGATTGGTCGAAATCCTTGCACTTACGCTTTTTCATCACTTTGGGGTGAATTATTGAATCTTCGTGGTTAAGGGACAAAATTGTGCGATCGCAATTCCTTTACCAGTGACACACTATTTCTTCTTATTGATGACTTGTTGGTAAATTGCCATCAACTGCTGATAATTAGCTTCAGGAGCATACTTAGTCTCATAAACCTGGCGAGCATTTTTGCCCATAGTTCTCATCGCTTCAGGATGAGTGGTTGCCCATTCTATTTTGGCTGCCATATCCGTATGGTTGCCTGCTTCAAAATGTAAACCAGTTACTCCATCCTCGACAATTTCTACCATACTACCTAATTTGGACACCAGTACAGGTAGACCACAGGCAAAAGCTTCAGCAATAGTTAAGGGAAAACCTTCGTACCAAATGGAAGGAAATACTAAAAACCGGGCATTCTGCATTAGTGCCAACACTGTTGGCTTATCCTGAAACCCTAAAAATTCGATGAAATTTTCGGAACTGGTATTTTTAATCTGTTGCTGCAACTTTTGACGGCAAGGGCCATCACCCACAATTTTTAGTGGTGTGCATAATTTCTTCTGTATATATGCATCAATTAAAACAGAAACTCCCTTTTCTTCAGACAATCTACCAACAAAAAGTAAGTAGTCACTATGTTCACAATTTTGGTTTCGAGAATCTGGAGCAAACACAAAATTAGGTTTGATGTAGAACTTTTCTGCCGGCAGTCCAGCCTGTAACATTTTGTCTTTTTGAAATTGGGTAAAGACAATATAAGCATCTACCTGTTCTTGCCAAGTACCTCGCAACCGATGCCAGCTGTTCATTGCTGCTATCACCGAGCTTTGTAGACGTGAGTTGCGGTAGCAGCCATGTACAACACTAGACCACGGCACTGTTTGTCCAAAGCAATCCACACAAACTTTTGCATCTCTAAAAGGCATTGCTTTGGGACAAGCAAGCCGATAGTTATGAAGAGTTTGGACAATACTTAGTCCATGCTCTCGACAAGCATCATATATGGAAGGAGAGAGTAGAGGAAAAAAGTTATGTACATGGACGACATCAGGGCGGAGTTGGGAAATTTGGATGCGAACTTGTTGTTTTGCTGAATATGAGTAAATTGCACTAATAGCAGTTGCAACTTTATCCCAGGTATTTTTAATGTCACGATTACTAACTTCTAGTAAAGATACCTGATGACCATTTGCTTTCAGTAAGGATTGTTCAGCTTTTACTACTCCATCCTCACCGCCTGCAAGTTGATAACGGTTATGTATCAACAGCACTTTCATGCAGTTAACTCTCTGAATAATGGAAGGAAAGAACCAACTAGTAGATCATGCAAAGCAATTACACCCTGATTTACAGTAGTTTTACTGTTCTATAGCCAGTTTTTCTACAATCTGTGACACTACAGTCAATTTTCGATGGAATTTAATTAGTTTTTTACGTATGCTACCACTTCTGAGAGAAGCTCCTACCAGTATCGCTAAAGGAGCTATTGAGAAGATATATACTATGACCGTTATGATTAATCATCGTTAGAGCCATAGCTCAATTTCAAGCAGGATTTATTCTGGGTTGAAATTTCTTCGTAGAGTTGAATTAACTGCTTCCCCTTACTTTCCCAACTGAAAGTCTCCCTTACCCTCTTCTGCCCGGCTTGACCCATCAATAATCTTAGCTCTGGGTTACTAGCTAAATACGTCATAGCCTTAGCAATATCACTTACTACTTGCTCAGGTGTATTTGCCTTAATTTTAAAACCAGTTTCCTCTGTAACCTGAATAGCTGGCCCTCCTAAATCTAGGCAAATCACTGGTCGCCCTGCTGCCATTGCCTCTAAACACACGAATCCTCCAGATTCATGCAAGCTGGGATGAACTAACACATGGCAGTTCTGTATTTTACCCCATGTATGTTCGCGAGACAGATTACCTAAAAACTTGACTTGTTTAGTAATATTCAGATGTTGAGTTAATATTTCTAGCTGTTTGCCTTCAAATCCTTCTCCGACAATCCAATATTCAGCATTATGTAGGTTTGCTTGGGCAAATGCTGCTAATCCCAAATGAAACCCTTTCCAGTGCAAAAGTCTACCTACGCTGATAAATCTAATTACAGAATTATCGAGAATTACACAATCTGAAAGGTTTGCTATTTCATCCTTAGATAAACCTAACGGAGAATAAACTTGGACATTTTTTGTGCCCATTTGGCGCAAGCGTTTAGCTGTATCTTCTGTGGTAGCACGGGCTAAGACACTTTGTTGTGCAGTGAGGCGAACGAAGGGATCACACTCCCCTATCCAGCGAGCCAAATTTCGCAAAACTTCATATATCTTGCCACGGAAACTAAAATCTTGACAAAAACTTTTGGGAGATGATTCCCCGCCCCCAACTGGGCCCCAGATGAAAGGAACTGGCAACAGTGAAATTAAACTAGGGCTTGAATACCTCACATAAGTTACATGATGTAGGATATCAAAGCCAATCTGCTTGTGGAGTGAGCTACTGATAAAATACGCCCAAATTTGCCAAAGGTAATAATGAACATAAACCCCCCATTGTTTTCCCATCCTCTGATCACTCCAGTCTATGATCCAGCCTAGAGGATCTAAGTAAACAACGTGTAGGTTAGGCAGGAGGTTACGTGCTAGTTCAGTTTCAAGACCTTGACGGTGACAGTTCGATGTGAGTACCCAGATTTGGTGATACTTGCTTACCTCCCTAACAACATTCCAGCCTACTCCTGGTTCAGAACCCTTTCCCGGTTCACAAGCATATGCACAGATGAGAATTTTTAACTGTTTCATGCCCGACATTTCTTTAATGTCGCTAATATCGTTCCAACCATTGCTCCAGAAGCTGTTAAATCTAGCCTTAATATTCAAAGCTAGGGTAGCTAGATTATTTCTTTTCACGCCAGTCAGTCTCACCTATTTCTTTTTCCTTCTCCTTAATCCCCAGTCTCGTGAAGGAAGACCGCTGCAATCCGACTTGATGATAGTAGTTGCTTCATAGCCAGCCAGATAAATAGTGGAATGGTCTTAGCATAGCGGCCGCAAAGTCGGCGCGGTTCTTGAATCCATCGATACAGCCATTCAAGTCCTAAATCTCGAATTATGCGGGGTGCCCGCTTGTGAATTCCTGCATAAACGGGGAAAACTCCACCCAGTCCAATCATTACAGCTTGTATCTTACCCTTATGTTGAGCTATCCAATTTTCTTGTTTGGGACATCCCAGAGATACTAAGACGGCGCTAGCACCACTAGAGTTAATCTTTTGAACTAAAGCTTCGTCTTCAGTTTCAGTCAGGGGACGAAAGGGTAAAGGTTCCATCGCCGCAATCTTCATCTGCGGAAATTCCTGCTCTAACCTTTTTCGCATCCGAGAAAGAATTTCTGTTTGGGAACCTAGAAAGAAAATACTCAGATTTTGTGTTTGAGTTCGCTGACACAATGCTAGTAAGATATCCATCCCTGCCACACGGTCTTGGTAAAGCGCTCCCATTTTTCGCATCATCCATACCAGAGGCATACCATCAGGAGTAACTATATCTGCATTTCGTAATACGGTGGCAAACTCTGGATTCCAATGAGCTTCAATGAGCATGTGTACATTAGCTACGTATACAGTTTTACTCTCATGCCTACTCGCCCACTTCAGTATTGTTTGTACCTGGTGATCAAAGCGTAAAGCAGTAATAGGAAAATCAAGCACTTTTTTAGTAGGTAGAAGCACTCTCGCCACCATCAATAACTCCTGTGTCCAAGAAAAAAATCCATAGATTACCTAGACCATTCCGAATATTGAATAATTCAGATTAGATGACTCCTGGCTTTTTGTAGGCTTGTGTCATCATTGGAAGTTAACACATGGAGATGCAATTGCCTTCTTAGTATACTTTCGACTTAATCGGTAATATTATAATTTTTTGCTGTTGTGTCCTATTTTACCGTTTTAACCAAGGGATTTCAGACGCTGCTTGGCAAAATTCATACTTCCTTCATAATTAATTTTTGATTTGTTCATGTAAGCATTACAATTGCGAGAAGTTCCTATGGATATGTATTTTGCTGCGTAATATTTGCTACAGAGAAAAATCAAATGGTGAAGTAAAATACCAGACACTCAGTCTGATATTTTTGATGCGTAAGTCTGTGCTTAAGAGGTTAAATTAAAATTAGTATATTTTGAAGAATAGGATAATAATTTTTTCTTATGACTTTCCAAATTTATGACAAATTTAATTTAGTCTATGTGTTGAAAAATCCCTAAAATTTATTTTTTTAGAAAATAAAAGCCCAAAAAAGAAGGGGAAGATAACCTTATCTTCCCCTGCTCTCTTGTTTTTGTTATTGTCTGGTTTGTTACTTTCCTTGAGTCTTTGCAGTAACATTTGCCTTTGCTTTTTGAGTTGCCGCTTCCTCGCAGAACCGCCTCTACCTTTCTCATTCCTGCCTTCTTTACGGGGTGATTCCCATCTTTTCAGGCGCATAACTTTTTAACCTCTCTACTACTTGTTTGGTAGTGGGCAGGAGGAGAATCGAACTCCTATGACCGCAAGGCCGCCACATTTTGAGTGTGGTGCGTCTACCAATTCCGCCACCCGCCCTTATGTCCAATCTTAACTATTATACTCTACTTGAGGGATTTTGTGACAAATCTGAAAATTAATTCTCAAAGTCTTGCTGGAATAATAGCTCTAAGAATTCTCCGGCTTAAAGGCATGGCAGCGTCAATAAACTAGGGTCAATATCCTGTAGTTTTGCACAGCCGCTAAGTGCCATTGCCACATTTAACTCATCTTGTAGCAGTGAGATGACATGAGATACACCAACTTGTCCTGCTACTGCTAGTCCCCACAAAATAGGTCGTCCGATCAGTACCGCTTTTGCTCCTAATGCCAGAGCTTTGAGAATGTCTGTGCCCCTACGAATGCCTCCATCCAACAGTACTTCTACTTTACCATCTACTGCTGCTACTATTTCAGCTAGGGCATCTAAAGAAGCGATCGCACCATCAAGTTGTCTGCCACCATGATTGGAAACAACAATTGCTTTGGCTCCATATTCTACAGCCCGCACAGCATCGTCTCCCCGTAAAATTCCTTTGATGACTAAAGGTAGTGGGGATAAAGACTGCAACCATTCCAAATCGTGCCAAGTTACTGCTGGGTCTAGCTGTTGGGCAAAATAGGTAAATAACCCAGATTCGCCTTTTTCATGGGAAATATCTAGCCCTGAGATGGTGGCAAGATTAGCCAGATGTAAGTTTAGGGGTAAGGCAAACTCGTTACGTCTATCTCTCTCCCTCTGTCCGAGAACAGGTGCATCTACAGTCAGACAAAGTGCTTTGTAGCCTGCTTTATAGGCTTTTTCTACCAAAGCACGAGTTAATCCCCGATCTTTATGGATGTAAAGCTGGAACCATTGCAGAGAATCTGGAAATTGATCACATGCTGTCGCTACTTCTTCAATGCTCTTTGTTGCCATTGTACTTAACACCATGCCCACACCAGCTGATGCCGCAGCTAGGGCTGTGGCAACTTCTCCGTCTGGATGGGCTAGACATTGAAAAGCCATCGGCGCAATTAACAAAGGTAGTTGCAGGGGTTGTCCTAAAATGGAGGTAGTTAGATTGCAATCGCTGACATCGACTAATATCCGAGGTCGCAGCTTGACTCGCTCAAAGGCAGCACGATTATCCCGCAATGTGATTTCATCCCAAGCACCACTGCTATAGTAATCAAGTGTCGTTTGAGACAGACGCTCTTTGGCTAATTTTTCGTACTCAAAGAGATTTATGGGTTGAAAGCGATCGTCGTTGGGTACAACTGTCATGGTAGCGGCTGTGGGTTAAGCAATGGGATGTTTTTTAATCTGATTGTCCGATTGAACAAGCTTAAGTAATCATTGATTTATTAGTAAAGATGGAGAAACCAGTATCTCCGACTGAGTTATTCTAAAGGAACCTATTTAATAATTCTTCCCTGGATAGTTGCAGTAATAAAGGAGTAAATTCTTCTGGAGATAATGACGACAAAGCTTCAATAATTACTCTTATTTCGGCATCTAAAGAACCAAAGCGAACTCGCAACAAATTTTCTATAACATTACAACGTTCTGCTTTAATTCCTTCTTGGATTCCTTCTTGGATTCCTTCTTGTTTAGCTTCTGCTAATTTTTGCTCGTAAATAGGTGATAAGCGCATAATTAAATCTCTATCCTCTTCGTCTATATTTTGATTGAATTCTAAGGTAGTCTTTAAACTCAATAATAAATCAATTGCTTTGGAACGTAAGAGATTATTTTGGGGAAGTGCTTCTAGTTCATCTATCGCTTGTTGCTGGACTCTTCCCTTACCTAAAATTCTCAACCATAGCGTTTCTTCTGTACACGGTAATTGGTGAATTACCACAATTGCTGTTCTCAAATAATCGCCTAAAAAATGTACTCCTATTCCCCAATTTTCTTGATCTAGGTTAGTTCTAAAACCATCCAATATAGATTCAGAAGCTGTAGGTGAAAAAATCCATAAACGTGGTAAATCTGATTCCGCAATCCGGTTTTTATCACCTTTAGCCTGACGCTTTACTTCCGCGAAAATATCAAATAACTTATTCATACAACTACGAATTTCCGCAATTGTAGCCGCATTTCTAAATGGTTCAATTAATGCAGGTTCAGCCGCAAATTTTCCTAACAGTCCTAATTGTATTGTATCGCTTGTGGATTGGAGTGAAGGGACAAAATAAACATCAATCTCTCGGATTTGGGCCGGAACTTTCCGACTTGTTTCCACTTCTCCCAATGGTTGTAACAATTCTTTAAGATAGTCTTTTGCGAACTGGTCGTAGGGAAACCTGGTCATTAGCTGATTTTTTGGCTGTACCAGTATTTTACATTACAGTAAAATCGCCCATAGCTTGCCTCAAGAACTCTAGCAAGTGCGATCGCATTAGCGAATCATCTGGAGTATTGTAAGCTAAAACACATCTAATTTGGATAACCAAATTTGATTAAACTAGTTGTGATTAGTTGCTCTACCAGTTTCGCCATCCGCCTTTGGGTGCAACTTCATTACTTGTAGACTTTAGTCCATGACTTTGGATTAAAGATTGATATTCTGTGCTGCTTGCCCAACGGTCAATTTCTCGCGCCCGCAGCACTGGCACTGGATGGGTTAATTGGGCTGTGCGGGCGGTTTTGACCATTTCACCTAATTCGGTCTTGCTAATATCATCGTAAGCGCGGGCTTGGGCAACAAAGGCATCGAGGTTTAATTGTGGCGCTAAGGTGGGGGAACCACCCGCCAACTTCATCAACACTGACATGACAACTTTGGGGTCTTGGGTTGCTAGTAATGCGGCGCGATCGCAGGTAAACTCAGCACAGCGTACCCATTCTAAAAGCTGTGCCTGTATCGCTTGAGCAACGAAGGTTCCCACATTGGGGACAATCGCCGCAGCTAATATTAATAAATTTACAGGAGTCAAGTAAACACTATGGTCACACTTGAGATGCCCCAACTCGTGGGCAATTACTGCCTGTATTTCCTCTGGTGTGAGCATATCAATCAGGGATGTGTGTAGCACAACAAACGGCTGCTTACCCCGCACAGCAAAAGTATAGGCGTTGGGAGCCGGATGTTGCCGGATGTACAACTGGGGAGGCTCTATATCCAGGATATTACAGGCGTCTAACAACAGTTTGTATAAATCGGGCAGTTGCTTTTCACCCACCAGAACGCTGGAGGCAATATTTTCTACATAGAAAACCTGCTCTGCCATTGGCCCGAGCCAATTTCGCACCAACATATCTATGCCTGGTATCTGCTTGAGCGCTTTGGTGGCTTCCAGGTCTAATGGATGACGAAATGAGTCAGCTTTTAAACCAATCAGCGGGGTTTTGATGAAGGACATGGTGCAGCAAGCTATAAAAAAACAACTATGGAATCTGGCTGGTGAGATTAACAGCCTCCCACAGTTAGTATAACGATTTAAGTAGGATGGGCAGGGGCTACCCATTTGTAGAAACGGCGATTTATCGTGTTTCTCTAACCATCTGTTTATAAAATAGTTGCAAGTATAGCAGGGGACTGGGGACTGGGGACTGGGTTGAAAGTCTGTTTGTATATAGGTTTTATCATCAGTTAATGTCCTAACCTTCTTGTCCGTTGCTATAACAGGCACTAAAGTTCAATATACAGATGTCAGATCAGCGTCTATGCTAATTTTTACAACAAAAATGAAAAGGTTCAGGGAAGTCGCATTAGCTTGTGGTGCGATCGCTGCTTTGATCAGTACGAGTCTCAAGGTTCAGGCAACGTCCAGGCGGCTGATTACCCTCGACGATTTGTTTGCTTTCCACCAAGTCAGCGAACCGCAAATTTCTCCAGATGGAGCCTTGATAGCCTATACGGTGAAGAGTACCGATATCAAGAATGATTCTGCCAACAACCATATTTATATGACTTCGTGGGATGGCTCCCGCACCCGAAAATTAACTAACAGCAAAGATAGCGAAAGTTTCCCTCGTTTCAGTCCCGATGGAAAGTACCTCACCTTTCTCTCCAGTCGTCAGTCCGACAGTGAAGGCAATCAAATTTGGCTGCTAAACCTTGCCGGTGGACAAGCAGAAAAGATTTCAGATTTTCCAGGAGGCGTTTCTGATTTCGTTTGGTCGCCCGATGGCAAACGACTAGCTGTAATCGCCGAAGATCCACCACAAAAAACTCGGAACGGACAAAAGACCGCACAGCCAATTGTCATTGATCGCTTTAAAGGATATCTCGAAAAAAGTCGCCAACATCTCTATGTGTTCGACTTAGCAACTCACAAAGCAGATATTCTGACACCAGGTGAGTTTAATGAATATTTGCCCGAATGGTCTCCAGATGGGAAGAAGATTGCTTTTGTCAGCAAGCGTGGTGTTGATTTTCATCGCCATAACAATTGGGATGTCTACATTATCGTTGCCCAACCAGGAGTAAAAGTACGTCAAATAACTACCAATGAAGGCCCCAATTGCGATCCCTCCTGGGCTAGCCGGCCTGTTTGGAGTCCAGATGGGAAGTTAATAGCCTACCTGCAAGGAGGCCCTCAAAAGCTACTTGAGTACGCCGTTTACCATCTTGCCGTTATTCCAACGCAAGGAGGTACTCCACGTCTGTTAACAGCAAATCTTGATCGCAATGTTGTTAAGCCACGGTTTACATCTGATGGCAAATCAATTCTGTTTTTGCTGGAAGATGATGGCAATGTTCACCTCGCAAAAGTACCAGTAGCAGGCGGTAAGATAGAGCGATTGCTAGCTGGACGTAGAAATATCAGCGCCTTTGACTTAGGGAGTGACGATAGGATTGCTTTGTTATCCTCAATGCCGCAGGAACCAAGTGAGGTTTTCGCACTCAAAGGCACTCAACTGCGTTCAATATCGCACCAAAACCAGGAATTGCTTGTCCAACTTGTATTAGCAACGACGGAAGAAATTAGTTTCAAGAGTAAAGATGGCACCCAAATCCACGGTTTCTTAGTCAAACCACCGAATTTTCAACCAGGAAAGAAATACCCAATACTCGTTCAGCTTCATGGTGGCCCAGTCGGGCAGTACACAAACCAGTTTATGTTTGACTGGCAGCTGTTTGCAGCTCACGGCTATGTTGTCGTTGCAGTTAATCCACGGGGTAGTTCGGGACGGGGTGAAGCGTTCTCAAAGGCTATTTACGCTGACTGGGGAAATAAAGATGTCCAAGATGTCCTTGCTGCTGTTGACTACGTTGAGACACAAGGGATAGCCGATCCATCTCGGTTAGGAATAGGTGGATGGAGCTACGGTGGTATCTTAACAAACTATACTATCGTCCAAGATACCCGTTTCAAAGCTGCGGTAAGTGGAGCTAGCATTTCCAATTTTTTGGGAGCATACGGTACTAACGAGTCTTATGACTACGAGCAGGAACTGGGCGTGCCGTGGAAAAACCTCAATACTTGGCTACGAGTTTCCTTTCCGTTCCTGCACGCCGACCGAATTGTGACGCCAACACTATTTCTGGGCGGTGATCGGGATGCTATTGTTCCGTTGCAGAACTCCGAGCAGATGTATGAGGCACTCAACAGTTTAGGGGTTGATACTCAATTGATTATTTATCCTGAGCAATCCCACAGTATTAGCAAGCCAAGTTACCAGCGCGATCGCCTACAACGCTATCTTAATTGGTATGGCAAGCATGGGTTGTGAGTATCAACGGATACACTTGGCATTCAATTCTTCCTTGATTCTGAAAAATCCTAATTAGACAGTCTGGGGAAGAGGGGAGATGGGGAGAAAATTTTCCCTTGTCTCCCTTGTCTCCCTTGTCTTTGCGTCAGTCTTAACCGATCAACTTGACAGGCTACTGATGCTGGGAGCGATTTCTGCATCTGCTGATGTTTCGCCCACGCGGAGGATTTTAGCTCCCAATTGCTGCAACTTCAAATCGAGTCGATCATAGCCGCGATCGAGGTGCTGTAATCCCTGAATTGTAGTTTGTCCTTCTGCCGCCAGTCCTGCTATGACTAGCGCTGCCGATGCCCGCAAGTCAGTTCCTAATACTGGTGCGCCAGACAATTTCGGCACTCCCCGGACGAAAGCAGCGTTGCCTTTGACACGAATATCTGCCCCCAAGCGATTTAACTCTGAGGCATGACGCAAGCGATTTTCAAAGACAGATTCGTTAATCACGCTGTCGCCTTCCGCTAATGTCAGCAAAGCCATGAACGGCGCTTGCATATCTGTGGGAAAACCTGGATGGTATTGAGTTTCAATATCCGTTGCCTTGAGGGTTTGCGCTGGCAGAATGCGTAAGTGTTCAGGCTTGTCCTCAATTATTGTCACCCCAATATCCCGCAGTTTGGCAATCACTGGTACTAGATGTTCTGGAGCCACCGGCGAGAGGATAAGTTCTGAGCGGGTAATTGCTGCTGCCAACAAAAATGTCCCGGCCTCAATGCGATCGGGAATTATACTGTAGTCAACAGAATGCAACTTGGGGACTCCTTCAATAATAATCCTGCTAGTCCCCGCTCCCTTAATCTTGGCTCCCATCGCGTTACAGAAGTTAGCTAAATCAACTACTTCTGGCTCTCTGGCAGCATTTTCGATGATCGTTTCGCCCTCTGCCAGGGTAGCCGCCATCATCAAGTTTTCCGTCGCGCCGACGCTGGCAATGTCTAAGTAAATTTTCGCACCTTTTAATCTCCGGCTGCTGCCAGGGACGTAGGCATTACAAATGCCATGCTCAATCTGCACCTCAGCTCCCATTGCTTGCAGTCCCCGGACATGCAAATCAACTGGTCTTGCCCCAATAGCACAACCACCTGGTAAGGGCATCTGTGCTACTCCCAATCTGGCGAGAATGGCTCCAATGGCGAAAAAACTCGCCCTCAGCTGGGTAACTAGTTCGTAGGGAGCTTTTGATGTTTTAATTTCGCTGGCGTTGATGTCTAAAATATCACCTTGGCGTGTTAAGCGTACACCCAAAGCCAATAACACCTGAGCCATCCGCTCTACGTCCGCTAATAAGGGGACATTACGGATGCGACAATCACCCGGACACAGCAAGGCTCCAGCCATGATTACCAGTGCTGCATTTTTTGCCCCGCTAATTTTCACATGACCTCGCAAAGGATGCCCACCCCAAATTTGCAAGACTGAGGAGTCTGCTTTGGGAGCAAATTTGGCATCTGGTAAGCTGGTAGAAGGATTAATAAGCCTACCTCCAAAAGTAATACGTATTTTAGATGTTTGAAGTTGGTTTTGATTCTACAGTAAAGATTCAATTTGTCCACGTTTTCGGACACCATCTTGCATAAAAAAATTGTTTTTTGGGTGATAAAAGCGGGCTGTAAATAGCCAAGAGCAAGCTTTTTGAGCTTTTGAAAAATTTAATAAAAAATCACGAATAAGTAGTATTTTTAAGCACAATTAAATACTCAGTAAAATAACTTAAGTGTTCTCTAAAAATCAATGCTCTACTGTTGAGTTAATATTTTGATTCCACCTATCCCCTGAAAAACTCGTTTCTAGTTTGAGACTTTTAACGAAGCGTGATGTTTTCACTTGACAAAGGTAAAAAATTACGCAATAATAAGAAATTGTCGATAAAGATAATTGCCAGCGGAACTGGCGGAATGGCAGACGCGCTAGATTCAGGTTCTAGTGCCGCAAGGCTTCCGGGTTCAAGTCCCGGGTTCCGCATATAAATTTTGGATTGAAGAAAAGCCGATAGCGCAGCGTTAGCGAGTCCGCGTTCGCTTTTAGCGTCTCGTAGAGAGCGTCTTTTAGATTAATCCAAAATCCAAAATCCAAAATCCAAAATCGTGTTGACCAGTTTACAAAATTCCCTAGTTAAGCAAATTCGCAAACTACAGTCGACGAAGGAGCGGCACAAGCAGCAGTTATTTTTGCTGGAAGGGACGCACCTTTTAGAGGAAGCTTGTGCGGTGAATTACCCACTAGAAACAGTGTGTTGTACCCCAGATTGGCAAGCAGCCCACCTTTCGCTGTGGGAGGAAGCTTGTAGCCGATGCGATCGCGCCGAAATTGTCAGTAGAGAAGTCTTGGATGCGATCGCTACCACAGTCCAACCGGATGGTGTGGTGGCAACGGCAAAACGAAGCGAACGCCAAACTCAACTACCATTTACTGGTTTAGTGCTAGCTTTAGAAACCGTGCAAGATCCGGGGAACCTGGGGACGATGATCCGCACTGCTGCTGCCGCTGGAGCATCGGGGTTGTGGGTAAGTGGAGATAGTGTAGATTTAGACAGCCCCAAAGTTCTGCGGGCTTCAGCAGGGCAATGGTTTCGCCTAGCAACGGGCGTAACCGAAGACTTAAAAGCGACAGTGCAACAAAGTCAGCAGGCAGGAATGCAGGTAGTGGCAACCTTACCGAGTGCGACTTTAACTTATTGGGAAGTGGACTGGCGAAAACCCAGTCTGATTTTACTGGGAAATGAAGGCGCTGGATTGTCGGCAGATTTAGCAGCGATCGCAGACAAGCAAGTTAGAATTCCTTTGAGTCCTGGGGTGGAATCTTTGAATGTGGCGATCGCAGCTGCTTTAATGTTATATGAAGCACAACGGCAAATGAGTTAGGAGTTAGGAGTTAAAACTCATAACTCATAACTTTTATTTCGTTTTTCTTTTTTCTTCGAGAAATTGTTCAATATCAGCAACTGCGTCTTCAAGAGCCGCTAAATCAATATCTATCAAGTCTTGATCGAGTTCGACTTCAGTGACAGTGCTAGTATGCAGTTGAAGGATCTCTTCTTCCTCAATGGAATTTTCTTGTAAGATATCCTCCAACTGATCGAGGGATTCTTGAAACACCTGATCAGCGACGCGGCGCGGTTGTGGCTGAATTTGCTCCATAATATTGACTTGAAAATCCTGATTTAGTGACTTAATTTTGATTGCAGTTCCTACAGATTTAAATTTTGCACTAATAACATCATAATTGTGTGCTGTATCAACTTTAGCAGTGGTTATCAAGAATATCGATACTTGGCTTTGATCACTTTTGCCAAGCTGTCTCCAATTCAGGACTTACGCAAACAATAGCCGAAACCCTTATTTTTGGGTAGGGGCAATTCATGAATTGCCCCTACCGCCTGTAGTTTTGCGTAAGTCCTGCAATTGTTGGGACTTGTATTTTTACAAAGACTATGAAATACTCCTGAGATATTATACGGGAACCCTAGCGATGAATCGTAGTATATTTAATAGTATGCGATCGGGCTCTTGCGTCCAAACTAGGCGGTGTCTAGCAACAAGCCCGGAGTAACGGAGTCTCTGAGGTTGCATATCTAGGCAATATTTACAAGGAAAGTATTTTATGAGCACTGTACAACTTTACTTTGCCAAAGCCTCCACGTTCTCCCAAAGAACTCGTGTGGTTTTACTGGAAAAAGGAATTGACTTTAGCGCTACTGAAATTGACTTACAAAATAAACCAGATGGCTACACACAGATTTCGCGCTACGGCAAAGTCCCTGCGATCAAACATGGGGATATCGAAATTTATGAGTCTGCGATCATCAACGAATATCTCGATGAAGTCTTCCCAGAACCACCTTTATTACCCCGCGATCCAGGTGCTAAAGCGATCGCTCGGATCTGGATCGACTATGCCAACACTCGCTTTGTACCGGCTTTTAACAAATTCCTCCGTGGTAAAGATGCTCAAGAACAAGGACAGGGACAAAGAGAGTTTTTGGAATCTCTGTTGTACATTGAGCAAGAAGGACTAGGTAAGCTGTCTGGTAATCGCCCTTACTGGTTAGGGGATCAGCTGAGTTTAGTCGATATCAGCTTCTATCCGTGGTTTGAACGCTTACCCCTCTTGGAACACTTCCGCAATTTCACCTTACCAACAGAAACCCCTCGCTTGCAGAAATGGTGGAATACTGTGCGCGATCGCGAGTCAATTCGGGCTGTGGAAAATCCTGCAAGCTTCTATGTAGAAAGATTTGCCAAGATTCTTGGTGCGCCCACTGCCGTTGCTTCTGCTCAAAAGTAGGGAGTAGGGAATAAAACCCTATGTATACATTAGTAAAACATTGTTGAATTCACTGGGAGATATAACCCATGAGCTTAAACAGTCAATTGTTCGAGGAACTATCGCGCGTTGAGGGAGAACTTAATTACCTCACCCCGACAGCAGAAAAACCTGTCAACTATACCTACGAACCACCGTTAGGCATTCCACAGCGAAGCGGCAAGTATGAGGTACATACACTCCCCATCTATAATGCTCGGACGATCTCACAAGACGTGTCCTTGGATCAACAGGGATTCGCCTTGGTCGAACACCACAGCACTGTTGAAGACTTTTATGATCAGGATGAGGTGCGCCGCATTTACTACCCTGAAGCCGAGCAATTCCTCAAGGATTTGACAGGTGCCCAAAGGGTGATAGTGTTCGATCACAACCTGCGTAATGCCGAACGGGCGAAGCAGGGCGAGCAAGGGATAAAAACACCAGTAAGGGGCGTACACAACGATTTCACCGCCAAGTCTGGCTATAGTCGCGCCCGTACCGTGTTGGAAGCAATCGGTACTGAAGACCCCGATGAGTTTCTGCGGCACAGATTCAGTGTAGTCAACCTCTGGCGACCGATCGCGGGACCAGTGCAGGAGTCTCCATTAGCAGTTTGTGACGCTCAAAGTATCGCACCGACAGACCTCGTGGCTACCGACCTTGTGTATCGCGATCGCGTCGGCGAAACCTATGCGGTAACGTACAACCCGAAACATCGGTGGTTCTACTTTCCCCAAATGCAACGGAACGAGGCGCTACTGATCAAGTGTTTTGACTCAGCACAGGAAGGTTTGGCGCGGTTCGCCGCCCACACCGCATTTGATGACCCAACAAGCCAACCGGATGCCCCGCCACGCGAGAGTATCGAGTTGCGGACGTTGGTCTTTTATGCCGCATAAGAAATAGGCAGGGGGATCAGGGGAATAACCAATGCTCCCTACTGTAGTAGGGGGCATTAGGCATGTGCAATTCAAATCTTGGTTGAAAGAGGCGGAGATAGTTCGGCTCGTAAATCATTTTGAAATCATACAGATATATTGCGGTTCATTGTGTCTTATAAAACTAGCCCTTTCAAGGTGGGTAAAATTTTTGGATAATAATTCCTCTTTTCTCTGTGTTCTCTGCGCCTCTGTGGTTCAATAAATATAGCAATCGCCAAGGTGGTTAGGACAAACAGTATAATCTATGAGTAAAGTAAT
>NZ_JABXKM010000338.1 GCF_017115025.1 Nostoc sp. NOS(2021)
GCGGCTAATCCTCCAGACCCTAATGGATCTTAGTTTCTAGCCAACGATTCGCACACACCACTCCCCATCCTCACACTTCTGGCTCAACACCCAAGGCTCGTAACTGTGCTGCCAAGCGTTCAGCGCGTTGCAGGGCAGTTTCTTTCGCTTCCCGCTCTTGTTCGGCTCGTTCTGCACCAGTAGGAATTACATTACCTTCAGCGTCACACCACCGCAACCAAACATCTCGCTTACCTTCATATACGCCTTCCCACAGACATAAACCTAACTCAACTTCAGTCAGCCATTGCTCGCTCGTAGCTATATATTGTCGCCCTCGCAACTCGTACATCTGTAGAACTTCACCGCCAAGTTGCCGAGTTGGGTCAAAGATAATGTAATACATTATCCGCATCCTGGCGTACTCTAATAATTTTCGCCCTGTTTCATTGCCTTCTCGATTGGAGACAATTTCAATTACTACCTCTGGCGGTTTGCCAAACTCCCAAAAGAAATAGGAGCGATGTCTTTTTTCCCACCAGTTTTCAGCTACTTGTACATCCAGGCTCAAAAATACATCTGGCACAATCGGCGGTTGCTTACCAGTAGTAAATAACCCCACATTGGCGGCCACGAGAAACCCTTGGGCATTACTTGCGCCATTCCAAGAACTGTAAAGGGTTTCTGTCAGTAGGCGTTGTTGTTTTTCTGACGGCAGATTATCCAAGGGTTCATCGTCCTCTGTTACCAAATGACTAACATCTGGTAACAAATCTTCTGGTAATAAGCCAGCGTCTGTCAAGGTGATAGATTCACTCATAAAGAAGTCTGGGGATAGCGGCTTAATTCTATTGTGGCAGCTGCATTAATCTCCTTCATCCTACCAGTAGATTTTCTACACCTACTGTTGTTGTCGAAGTTGCTACCTGGATAATCCTACTGTATTGCAACCGCCACTGTAGAGCATTAGAAATTGTCAGGTAGCCAATTTCTGGCGGTTGCTGCAAAATTCTTTCTGCAAGTATTTCACGCCCAATTTCTTCTATTGGAAAGTTGCGTTCTTCTAAAAATGCTATTACATCTTCTTTGTTACCATTACGGCGTAAGATTTCTTTTAAACCGTAGGTGGTTTGATAATCTCCAGTTCTTTCTCTTGATACAAAAACGACATTCTGGAATTTTAAACTAGCACTGCGAGAGCTATGCTCATCAATCTTTTCATATGCGAATATCAGCAGATGATAACCCAATCCATACACCTTTTGACTGGCATTCCGAAAGGGACAAGAAGATTGGGGTTGACGAATTGATGTCACTTTTAAATCAACTTCTAATCCGGGAAAATCAATTCCCAAAGCAGCACTACCAAGGGTGTATCCATACTTGGTAGACAAATATTGATTAAAAGTCAACTCAACATAGGTTCCTACTGCTTTGCCATCTGTAACGCCATACAAATTAAGAATCGGTGTTGCGCCAAGTACAACACAAAAATCTCGTGCAGCAGTTTTGAGAGAGGATAAGGTTAGCACTTCCATTTTTTAAATAGCCAAAGTTAATTGTTGCCAACCAGATTTACTCAATTCAAAGTTTCTTTGACCGATTCTTTTGCACACCCACTCTACACAAGCTGGTACAATAGCATTCCCAAATAATGCGTATTGATCATAAATTCTGGCAACTTGACACCAATCATCAGGAAAACCCATAAGTCTGGCATATTCAATATTAGTTAAACGTCGAAATTTATCACCTACTTGGTAACGTTCATAATGCCTTGATGTTGAGGCGGTCAATGTTGATGCAATGCCATTAGTTCCGAAGATAGTATAACCAAGTCTCGCGCCTCCATCTTGGTTGTACAAAATTTCAACTCCATTACAATAACGATTTACAGGCTTACTTTGCTTAATCCGCTCTAGCGTATCGGCAGTAAAATCAAACTGGGTATCCACCATTGACTCATCCTGAAGAATATCCTGAAGCCTCTTTCTCGGTTTGATATTAGGCAATGACGAAATATTTTGAGTGAACATCTGATTTTTATAGGCAATTCCCCAATTCTCATTTTTACTTTTCATCGTCATGATTGGCAACATATATTTTACCAATGGGACTTCGATGTTTGGCAATAAAATATTGTCTTCTTTAGTTAAAAAGACTGATAGTTTTTCTAAAGTATTAGGTGTTATATCTGTTGAGTTTAATTTAGTGCCAAAGATAAAAATTCTATCTCGATTTTGAGGGATACCAAAGCTCAATGGGCTAATTATTCGCCATTCGATAAAATAATCTAGTTCAGACAGCGCATTTAAAATTAATCTAAAATGATAGCCGTTTTCCATTGTCATAAGTCTTTTGACATTTTCCAAAAAGAAATATTTTGGCTGCTTCTGGTCTAATATTTCTATAATGCGTTCAAATAGTGTTCCCCTAACTCTATCTCTCACGCCAAGTTTTTTACCAGCAGGACTAAAAGGTTGGCAAGGAAAGCCAGCAGTTAAAATATCGTGATGGGGAATGTCTAAGATGGAGATTTCGTTGATATCGCCTAAAGTAATTGAGTCTTTGCCAAAATTACTTTCATAAATTTTACAGCAAAGTTTGTTAATATCATTCGCCCATACTGTTTGAATATTAGCATTTGCCATACCCAGGCGAAACCCACCGATACCCGCAAAAAGCTCTAAAGCTTTGAGTTTGTTTGTTGTCATCTACAAATTTTGAAACAAGTTATGGCTGTGGGCAAATAGGTATATTATTCATTATCTTTGCTTTCTAAATTCAAGTAATTGGTGGGCATTGCCCACCCTACTTAGACAATTCTTTAGTTTACTAAGACTTTGGTTTATAAGTCGAAGCAACGTGTAATTCTTTCAACTGTTTAGCATCTACACTCGAAGGTGCATCTGTTAACAAACAACGCGCTTGTTGTGTCTTCGGAAAAGCAATTACATCCCGAATGGATTCTTCTCCAGCTAGCAACATCACCAAACGATCTAAACCGTAAGCGATGCCACCATGCGGCGGTGTACCATATTCAAATGCTTCTAAGAGAAAGCCAAATTTACTTTGTGCTTCTTCAGGAGATAAACCGATCGCTTCAAAAACTTGCTGTTGAATTTCTCGCTGATAAATCCGCAGACTTCCGCCGCCAACTTCTACGCCGTTGAGTACCAAGTCGTAAGCTTGGGCGCGTGCAGTCTTTAAGTCACTCAAATCATCAGGATGCGGTGCTGTAAATGGGTGGTGCAGTGCTTCTAGACGTTTTTCGTCAGCATTCCACTCGAACATCGGAAAATCTGTAATCCATAGCAAGTTGATTTTTTCTGGATCAATTAAGCCAAATTCTTTAGCGATCGCTTGCCGTAATCTATCTAATGTTTTATTAACTGTAGCAGTATCACCAGCCCCAAACAATAGCAGATGTCCAGCTTTTGCACCTGTGCGGCGCAAAATTTCTTGTTTTTGTTCAACGCTGAGGTTGTCTTTAATCGCGCCAATGGTGTCAATTTCGCCATCATCCCTGACGCGGATATAAGCTAAACCTTTAGCACCGGCTTCGCTGGCTTCTTTAAATAAGTCGCCGCCTGGTTTAATGCGGACATTAGAAATTACATCGTTACCGTTGGGAATGGGGAGGATTTTGACGATACCACCATTGGTAACAGTGTCCCGAAAGACTTTGAAACTAGAGTCTTTGACAATATCTGAGACATCAACTAATTCCAAACCATAGCGGGTATCTGGTTTATCACTACCGTAGCGTTCCATCCCCTCAGCGTAAGTGAGACGGGGGAAAGGGCGGTGTAACTCAATACCTTTAACGGTTTTGTAGATATGGCAAACTAACTTCTCGTTTAGTTCGATAATTTCTTCTTGAGACATGAAGCTCATTTCCATGTCCAACTGGGTGAATTCTGGTTGTCTGTCGGCGCGTAAATCTTCATCACGAAAGCAACGGGCAATCTGATAATATCTGTCTAAGCCGGATACCATCAGCAATTGTTTAAATAACTGGGGTGATTGCGGCAAAGCATACCACTCACCAGGATTGACGCGACTGGGTAGAACATAATCCCGCGCCCCTTCTGGGGTAGAACGGGTAAGTATTGGGGTTTCGACTTCGATGAAACCTTCCAAATCTTCCAGATAACGACGCATAGCTTTGACAATTTGATGACGCAGTTGCAAATTTTGCGCCATGCGATCGCGTCGCAAATCCAAATAACGATATTTCAGCCGCAAGTCTTCCCGCACTGTCTCGGTGTCAGCTACGGAAACTTGGAAAGGTAATTGTTTGCGAACAGCATTCAGGAGTTCAATTTTATCGGCGTAGATTTCTACCTCGCCTGTTGGGATGCGGGTATTCAACGATTCTTCGGGACGTTGTGTTACTCTACCAGTGATTTCAACAACATATTCATTTCGCAGGGCGTTCGCCTGCTGATATGAATCTGGGGTGCGTTGCGGATCGCTGACGATTTGGACAATTCCAGAGCGATCGCGTAAATCTAAAAATATCACACCACCATGATCGCGGCGACGGTCTATCCATCCGTAAAAGGTAACTGTTTCTCCAATATGTTCTTTTCGGAGTTCGCCGCAATAGTGAGTTCGCATAAGTGTTAGTTCTGTTTGTCTGGGCTAGATTGGCAAGAAAATGTCAAAGCCTTCCCATTATCTAGCATCAATAGTAATTGTAGTAGTTCTGGTGAAATAAAAAATCAAATGATCTAACATTATTTGGTCAAAAAATTCCTCTTTAATCTCTTTACTCTGTGTTCTGTGCGCCTCTGTGGTTAAATAAATTACTTTTTAACCGCAGAGGCACAGAGAGATCAGAGAGAAAAAAACAGATTTTAGGAGTCACCTTGAAAGGGCTAGTCCTAACTCCAATACTTCGGCGTTTTCTTGTTCAACCTCTAAACAAAGTTCAATAGCTTCTTTAATCCGCTCTATCAGTTAGTCTAGAGATTTGGCTTGGGTCGCAACGCGATCCAGCAAGACTAGGCACAGAGGCAACAAAATAACCTTTAGAGTCGCGTTCTACAATGACATTGAATTCTCTGGTCATCTGGAGATTTTTGTTTGGTCGGGTAATGTAATTTTAGAGTAGTTGAGTAGCTGCGAGCAATTATCGCTGATGCAACCCACAAATTTAACAAACTTTGGCGGGTTTAAGTCCCCGGCTACAAGAGAAGCCGCAAGTATGTCTGTCTGATCTAAATCCCCCTTACAAAACTGTACTTCCGACTTCCGACTTCCGACTTCCGACTTCTTTAATCACTGTCTCCATAAAAATCTTCATCTAATAACTGTTCTATCAGAAAAGGACAATCGAGAGAATATTCTGCGTCCGTTGGTTTTCTCACTCCTAATTTAGCTTTTTTACTTTCTTTAATTGCCAGCTTGCGAGCATCGGCATAGGCTTTAGAAAGGACTTCAGTAATATAGTTCTTAAAAGAAGGATTTTCTTCCAAATCCTTGTTTACTCGGAAACGATGTTCGGTGACAGAACTATACCAGCTTGCTTTCATCATCTCTGGAGCATCAGATTGAACGGTTAACTTGATTAAATGAGCAATCAAGATTGTTAAATTACTAACAAATGACCGTTTATCGGACTTTCCCATGTCTTCTAATTCTACAAGCAAATGCTCCCAATCTATATCATTAAAACGATCTTCTTTAATCTGTTCAATAATACTTTCTCGCCAAAGATTGAAATCTTGTTCGTAGAGTTGATTGTTCATATAGCAATCCTAAAAAATAACGGTGAACAGAGAAGTTTGAGCAGGCTTTTAGTGATGATTTTGCTCTTGAAGCTTAACAATTCTTTCGCGCACAGGCTGACGAACATCGTTCCAATCTTGAGCAGTCATCTCAGTTACAGTTCCAGAGTTGAAACCTTCCAATAGCATACACAAACTGGACTGGTTGACTCATAATTTTTTTTGTTACAGCTTAACCCGCCCTGCAAGAAATTCCCAAGCGGAACAAAAGCGAAGGGACAAGACTTTGAGGATTTTTGTTAGTTAACCGGGACTTACGCACTGTACAAATTAATCATGGTATCCTTTTACCAAAATAGGTTGTTTCAGGCTTTGATTAATCCAGGACTTACGCAAACAATAGCTGAAAAGAATGATTTTTAGGTAGGGGCAATTCATGAATTGCCCCTACAGCGTGTAGTTTTGCGTAAGTCCTATAATCATTATTTTGATGGTAAATAGATCCGCGCTGTAGGGGTTTAGCAATGCTAAACCCTGACGACAGATCCGGTTTTTTCCATCACATATATTTGGTATTTTCTGTCAATGCGTAAGTTGTATTAACTAGCAAATTGGGTCTTAGTTAGTAATGTTGCAAGGTAGACCGCTCCCATAAGTTAGGGAACTGCTCCCATAAGTTAGGGAACCGCTCCCGTCACGAGGTAGACCGCTCCCGTTATGAGGTAGACCGCTCCCGTCACGAGGTAGACCGCTCCCGTTATGAGGTAGACCACTCCCGTTACGAGGTAGACCGCTCCCATAAGTTTGGGAACCACTCCCGCCACGAGTTAGACCGCTCCCGTCACGAGTTAGACAGCTACAGTTGCAACCTTGATAACTACAGCTTAAATATGGTGACACCAACTTCAATATTGCTGATGACACCTTAAGCATTCAAAGGTAAGGACGCACAGTTATGCGCCTATACCGCGTGTTACATCCAAAATTTTTGTATTTTCCTTATTTTACCAAAATCCGAAATATTGCAGAGTACAGTTGTATAAAATATCATTAAAAACTTCTTGCTGACGCAATTATGCCGCCAGACTACTCCGGTCAAAATCTCCAAGGTCGCTCTTTTAAAGGTCAAAACCTGACTGGGGCAAACTTTAGCAAGGCGGATATTAAAGGAGCAAATTTTACCAACGCAATTCTTAAAGATGCTGATTTCACAGGTACTAAGGCTGGACTACAGCGACGTTGGACTATTGGGTTGCTTATGTCCTCATGGCTGCTATCGGGAATATCAGGGTTTTTCTCAATTACTTTTGGTGTATTTATAGCATATCTTTTTAACACGGAAGCCCAAAGGACTGCAAACTTCATCGCGGGGATAGTCTGCCTAATTGTGATGCTGGTTTTTTGGATTATTACCATTAGTAAGGGTTTGACAACAGGTTTAGGAGCCGTAGCCTTTGCTTTCGCCTTTGCCTTTGCCGTAGCCTTTGCCGGAGCCGTAGCTTTTACCGGAGCCGGAGCAGGAGCTTTCGCCTTTGCTTTAGCCTTCGCCGTCGCCGTCGCCGTCGCCTTTGCTGGAGCCTTTGCCGTAGCCTTTGCCGGAGCTTTCGCCGTAGCTTTCACCGGAGCCGTAGCCGGAGCCTTTGCCGTAATCGTAGCTATAACCGTAGCCGTAGGCGTAGCTGTAGCCTTGACGGTAGCCTTTGCCGGAGCCTTCGCCTCAGCTGTAGCCGGAGCCGGAGCTTTTGCCGTAGCTTTCACCGGAGGCTTTGCCGTAGTCTTTACATTATTTAGTGCTTACATTGGCTGGCGTAGTCTCGCTGGAGATGAAAAAGAAGCTTGGGTTCGCTCATTTGCGATCGCTTTTGCAGCCACAGGTGGTACAAGTTTTTGTAATGCTGATTTAACTGATGCTGATTTTACTGGTGCAACTCTTAAAAATACAGATTTGAGAAAGGCTAACCTCACACGCACTCGTTTTTATGAAGCTAAAAAATTAGATTTTGCTAGAGTAGACAACTTAATATTAGCTAACCGAGGTGTTCTCAATTTGCTAGTAACTGGCAATGGTAGAGAAAAATCTTATGCTGGTGCTAACTTAAAAGGCGCAAATCTCATCGGTGCAGATTTAAAAGAAGCAAATTTAAAAGGTGCTGATATTACAGAAGCCACCTTCCAAGGTGCTTGTTTAGAGCGGGCAAACCTAACTCTAGCTCAAGCTGTAGGTACTAACTTCACCAGCGCTCAAATGACAGGTGCTTGTGTGGAAGCGTGGAATATTGAAAGTACAACCAAGTTAGATAATGTAGATTGTCGCTTTATCTATCTTCTCGAAAACCCAAAGTCTG
Source organism: Nostoc sp. NOS(2021) (assembly GCF_017115025.1). Classification (GTDB taxonomy): domain Bacteria; phylum Cyanobacteriota; class Cyanobacteriia; order Cyanobacteriales; family Nostocaceae; genus Nostoc. Next base: position 8,060 of record NZ_JABXKM010000338.1, read on the forward strand.
AAACAGATGACCGCGAACGCCGTCCCAGTAGTGGCGAATTTCAACCAGGAGAATTTAGCAAGCTCTTTGAAGAAGTCTTAAATACTGTCGATTTAATTTTCCGCGATGGCATAGACTGGAAAGCTTTTGTTAATGCTTTCCAAACAGTACAAGACCAAAATGAAGGGACAGAATTAGCTCTACAGAGTATTGAAAATAAAGGTGACGGCGTTGTTGTCGTTAAAGTCGGTGTACCTTTTGATGTTGATAAAGAAAAGATTCATAGCGATTTTACGCAAAATTATCAACTGGCACTGCAAGCTGTAGAAGAAAAATATAAAGCACAATTACAAGCTAAAGATGAACAGATAGTCATTTATCGCCAAACAAGTGGAGAAATGGCAGAGATTGTAAAATTATTAGCGAATAAGCCGATTAATGTTCAAGTTGACAACAAAGTAGAGAATAAAAATATGACTAACAGCAATGATGCCAGCCGCAAAATTGAAATTGGCAGTGTTGGCAGAGATTTTAATGCTAGTGGACAAGCTTTAAATTTGGGTGACATCAGTGGTACGGTAACAAATACTATCAACGAGTTAGCAGCGTCTCCCGAACCTGATAAACCGGGAATTAAGGAATTGTTGACGCAATTGCAAGCAGCAATTGAGGCTGATACAAACTTACCGCCAGAAGATAAAGCTGACGCATTAGAGCAAGTGAAAGCCTTAGCAGAAGTGGGGAAAAGTCCCCAAGAAGGGGGAATGCAAAAGGCGGGGAAAACGGCTATAAAGATTTTAAAAGGGACGATCGCTAGTTTACCCAGTGCCACAAAGTTGGTTGAACAGTGCAGCAATCTATTGCCGTTGATTTCAACTTTCCTGGGTTTAGGGTGATCCTTTTGCAATACAACTTTGACCTCTCTCCAAACCTCTCTCCTAAAAGGAGAGAGGCTTTGAATCTTACTCCCCTTCCCTACAAGGGAAGGGGTTGGGGGTTAGGTCTGTATTTAACTTTGAGAATAAGATAAAATTATAAGTAAAAGTATTAAGAATTTTAAAGAAACTAATCAATGTCCAGCATTTCTCTTGACAAAAGTAACTCTCATGTTGTCGTTATCGGTGCGGGAATAGGTGGATTGACTGCTGGGGCATTATTAGCTCATAAAGGTTACAGCGTCTTAATTTTGGATCAAGCCCTCGTACCAGGTGGCTGTGCTTCGACATTTAAACGGCAGGGATTTACCTTTGATGTGGGAGCAACTCAGGTTGCGGGGTTGGAACCAGGGGGAATTCACCACCGCATTTTCTCAGAATTGTCAATAGATTTGCCGGAAGCAACGCCTTGTGATCCGGCTTGTGCGGTGTATTTACCTGGGGAAAGCACACCGATTAATATCTGGCGCGACCAAGAGAAATGGCAAGAGGAACGACAAAAACAGTTTCCCGGTAGCGAACCTTTTTGGCAATTGATGGCAACTTTATTTAATGCCAGTTGGGAATTTCAAGGACGCGATCCGGTGCTACCACCACGTAATTTATGGGATTTGTGGCAGCTAACGCAAGCGGTACGTCCCAGTACATTAATTACCGTACCCTTCACTTTGTTGACGGTAGGAGACGCTTTACGGTTATGTGGACTGGGAAATGACCGACGACTGAGGACTTTTTTGGATTTGCAACTGAAGCTATACTCCCAGGTGGATGCAGAACAGACAGCATTACTTTATGCCGCAACAGCGTTGAGTGTATCCCAACTGCCCCAAGGATTGTTTCACCTCCAGGGAAGTATGCAAATATTAAGCGATCGCCTAGTACAATCCTTAGAAAGAGATGGCGGTAAATTGTTGATGCGCCACACTGTAGAAAAAATCAAAGTAGAGAATGGCAAAGCTACTGCTGTAGTGATTAGAAATCAGAAAACTGGCGAAGTCTGGACAGAAGCAGCCGACCACATAGTTACTAACGTCACCGTGCAAAACTTGGTGCAGTTATTGGGAGAACAAGCGCCATCTGGTTATCAAAATCGGGTAGAAAAACTGCCGCAAGCATCGGGCGCTTTTGTAGTGTATTTGGGTGTAGATGCCAGCGCTATTCCGCCTGGATGCCCTCCCCACCTACAATTTATGTACGATGTCAATGGCCCCATTGGCGAGAATAATTCCCTATTTGTTTCCGTTAGTCATCCTGGAGACGGTCGCGCACCGGAGGGGAAAGCGACAATTATCGCTTCTTCATTCGTAGACCCGACACCGTGGTGGCAGACTGATGATTATGAAGGACTCAAACAAAAGTATACCCTGCAAGCGATCGCTCGTCTTGCCCAATACTTCTATCTCAAACCAGAAACTATTATTCATCAAGAAGCCGCAACACCCCGCACCTTTGCCCATTTTACAGCCCGCGATCGCGGTATAGTTGGCGGTATTGGTCAAAGGATTCCGACTTTTGGCCCCTTTGGGTTCGCCAATCGTACACCAATTGAGCATCTATGGTTAGTTGGTGACTCCACCCATCCAGGGGAAGGTACTGCTGGAGTGAGTTATTCGGCGCTAACGGTAGTCAGGCAAATTGAGGCGCAAAACTTATCAACTACCAGTCATTGAAAAGTCCTTCTTCCTTAGCAGCCAAGTCATACTTGTAACTGATGACAAACGGGACAGAAAACTGATGAAATAAGATTAGTCTTGCTAATCTGGAGTAATGACAGACAGCGTTTTAATTCTTGGTGGACGGGGGCGGATTGGTAGCACTGTTGCTCAGGATCTAGCTACCCATACGCAGGCACAAATTACGATTACTGGACGTTCTGCGGAGTTTGGGAGGGCTGTTAGCTTGTCTTCGGGAGGACAAGTGCAGTTTTTGGTATTAGACTTGGCAGAACTTGACAAGCTGCGAGATGCGATCGCAAACTCTAACTTAGTCATCCATTGTGCTGGGCCATTTCACTATCGAGATACTAATGTTCTCGAAACCTGTATTTCTCAAGGCGTTAATTATCTAGATGTCAGCGACCATCGTTCCTATACCAGCAAAGCTCTCAAATATCATCAACAAGCTGCTGCTGCTGGTGTGACAGCAATTATTAATACTGGCATTTTTCCTGGTATTTCTAACAGCATGGTACGTCAGGGTGTTGAACAATTTGATCAACCAGAAAAGATCCATTTAAGTTATTTAGTTTCGGGTTCTGGTGGTGCTGGCATTACAGTCATGCGGACAACTTTCCTTGGGTTGCAGTATCCGTTTGAGACTTGGATAGATGGAAAATGGGAGGTAATCAAGCCTTATAGTGAAAGAGAAGTAGTTGAATTTCCATCTCCCTATGGACGCAGTGGAGTTTACTGGTTTGATATGCCAGAAACCTTTACACTACCCCATGCCTTCCCATCAGTTAAAACTGTAATTACTAAGTTTGGCTCTGTTCCCGATTTTTACAATCACCTAACTTGGATTGCGGCACACATTTTTCCCAAGTGGTTAATGCAGCGTCGTTACATGATTGAATTTCTGTCTCATGTCAGCCATTCGATGACAGATGTCACTAATAATTTTAGTGGAATTGGGGTAGCAGTTCGTTCAGAAGTTACAGGGCAAAAAAATGGTGAAACAGCCGTTTATTGTTCAACTGTAGTGCATGAAAATACAGCTGTGGCTTCTGGTTGCGGCACAGGTAGTATTGCCCAATTATTGCTAGAAGGTAAGCTCAAGAAACCAGGTGTTTTTGCTGTGGAAGAAGCACTACCAACAAATTTATTTGAAGAGGTAATGCAAAGCCGAGGAATTAAAATTAATCACACTTGGTTGTAGCTTAATACTCTTGGGTTAAACACGCAAGCTAAAGGGCTTATCATTATCCATATTTGAAAATCTCACGGTTCTCGTTTAAATGCAATATGGCTAGGGGCACAGCATTGCTGTGCCCTTACAAATGGTTTGTATTCTATGCAATTGAGAACCGCTATATAATCAAGTGAAAATTTCAGTCCACTTGAGTGGACTTGAGCTATTAGCCCAGAACTGAAGTTCTGGGCGGGATGTCAGTAAGCACGACAACTTGACTATTATAAAAATCTAGGTAGTGCTAAATCCTAAAAGATTCAGATAGCATTAACTGAACTATAGGTAAAAATTAATATACCCTGCGGTAGAAGGAAGAACTGTACCTAAACATTTAGGATGCCTGTGAGCCTTAAATATTGAATATATTACCAAGGCTCATAACAGAAAAATAGGAGGGTTTTTTCGTGCAAAAAATTTTATTAACTTTAAAGCAAGCATTACGTTCAAGCTTTTTGGTTGTTGGCTTAATGGTTTTTATCGGCTTGTCAGGTTCCTTCATTTTCGTTCAGCAAGCTAGTTATGCAACTACTCTTGAAGAATTAAAGCTAATACCTCCAGAGTATAAACCAAATTCTGAAGAAAAACTTAATCGTGCTAATGAATATGACCCAGGTGTTGGCGTTCAAGAAGAAAAACGACAAGAAGCTTATGAGGAAGCAATAAAAGATTCAAAAAACCTTAATACTATAGAAAAGGCTTACGAAAGGAATTTGAAGGCTGAGAAAGAACAAAATCCCCCAGAAAGTTTTGGTGAAAAAGCGAAAGAAGTTATTGAAAAGGTGACAGGTAAATAGGAAATATAAACCTAACCCCCAACCCCTTCCCGACAAAGGAAGGGGAATAAGACTCAAAGGCTGTCTCCGGTTTGGAGTCAGGTTTATAAAATTAAATTGTCGGGTGTGTAATGCCAAAGGCTAACGCACCTTAAATTGTTGATGGTGCGTTACGCTACAAAAATTGCTTTTACTCAAATTCATCTATTGTGGTGGGAGGAGTAGCGTTTCTCTGATTAGCAAAATTGCGCTCATACCACTTCATTAATGGAGTTGCACTAATTCCATGCACAATCACCGAAGCTACAATAGTAGTGTAAGTTATCCAAGCAATTTGTTCGGCTGCTTCACCTTTTAAGCCATGACGAAACGCATAGGCTAAATAATATAAAGAACCAACACCGCGAATGCCAAACCATCCAAATAACCACCGAGTTGCTGGGTGCAAGGTTCGGCGGTGTGAGTCTAGAGGACGTTTACCTATTGTGCTAATCCAAACTCCTAGAGGTCTGATAATCAAGAATAACAAAATTATCACTAACAAAGATTGCATAGCATAATTGAGCATTGGCTGCAATAACAATATTGAACCCAATAGTAAAATTGTTCCAACTTCCAGCAGCTTTTCAACTTGCTCAACAAATTCTAATTCTGCTAGCGGTTTTTCAGGATTTCTGTAACTGCGTTGCACAACTAACCCAGCAACAAATACTGCCAAAAATCCATAGCCATTCACCATTTCTGTTAAGGAATAAGTTAGTAAAATTGTGCTGATAGCAATAAAGTCTTCCATTAACTTATCGGCAGCACGGCGTTTTTGAATTTTTTGTTCAATCCAAACTATAGATTTGGCAACAACAATTCCCATCACAATACCACTTGCGATCGCCCAAATTAAATCAACTGTAATCCACTTTTGAAACCAGTTGCCCCAGTTGTCATCTTTTAACGCATAAATGCCAAAATAAACGAAGGGAAAAGCTAAAGCATCATTTAACCCACCTTCAGAAGTTAAACCAAATCTCAACTCATCTTGGTCATTTGTACTGGTCAATTGTACTTCTGATGCTAATACTGGATCGGTAGGTGCAAGAATTGCTCCTAATAAAATTGCTTCTCCCCAATTCATCCCTAAAAACAATTTACCCACAGCAGCCAGAGCAAAAATTGAAATTGGCATCAGAAATACAATCAATCGCACCGTAATATCCCAAACCCCCAACCTTAGAGGACGAACAATTCTTAAGCCGCAGCTAAATACAGAAATAATTACTACAAGTTCTGTTATTCTCTCCAGCAGTTCGGCGTTGAAAACTTCATCTCGACGTAATTGAACCAGCCCTAAGCCGTAAGGGCCTAGAAAAATACCAACTAGTAGGTAGATAATGGCAAAAGAAAGAGGTAAGCGAGCAATCCAACCTGACCCTAATGTGACGATCAGCAAAAGTAGACCAATCACAAATAAGTCAATAATATAGATATCTACCATATAGCGATTTATATAAAATTAGGTGTTGCTTTGTAAGCTTAGTTGCAATAGCTTTGTATTATAAATAACCTATGGGCAGATTTTTTGGGATTAGGGATTGGGGATTCAGACCCGCCACTCAATTGGAGAAGAAGGGATATAGATAAATTTGGCTTTGGCTTTGCCCGCACTTCTCTACGAGAGGCCGCGCCAACGACAAAGCTCATTCACCACCGTAGGCATCGCGCTTTAATTCTCGCGTCTGGATTCAAACACAGCCCCTAAAACGAATGGCACGCTTGTAAAGCCCAAAGGCTTGTGTCGCCTCGTTCCCAGTCTTAAGACTGGGAATGTATTTAAAAGAGGGCTGCTGCCTCTGGTCAAGCCACTGGAGGCGACAGCCCGCCAGGATGGGTTAAGAGCTTCTAGGCTCTTAACCAGTCAGGGCAAGGGCTGTATCTTAACTTAGTGCCATTCGCCCCTAAAACAATCGCATGTAACACGGGAATATCGCTAATGCACGCCTGTACGCTCATACTAATGGTCTATCTTCCCTACTTTCTCACTCCGACATCGCCACTTTTAGTACAAATATACTATAATATAGATAGCGTCCACAAAGCCTAGCCAAATGCATAACGGCTCTGTGAAAACCTTCTGGAAGATGGATTCAAGGGTTAGTTCGATGATGAAGCATTACATTCTCAACCTCAATCCGACTGCCAAGCATGAATGGGATCGGTGTATTTTACGTGATCCGCTGACTGCCAAACGCCCAGACATTGCCAAATTAATTGCTGAAGCGGTTGGTGCTGATACAGGCAGTTATTTGGTCAGCGTGAATATCGAAGTTCAAGTTTTGCAGCAAGCGGCGGTACCTCAAGCCGAACAACTCTCGCTTTCATTTCCAGAGGTGAGTGTGCCGTCACAACCACAACTGCGGGAAGTGGCTTGAGCTACAGTGCAGAGTTTAGCAGAAAATAATTAGCCTGCATCAGCAGGCTTACTTCGTGTAGCCGCAGACTTCAGTCTGACGGCTAACGGAATCATGAGTATATGGGCGGACTTAATCTTAGAACGGAAAATTAATGGCCTTGTTTAAAGCTAATTTCAAAAACTCAATTGTCTGATACAGAGTATATATAAATATGAGGGTCTAATTTAAAATTTGTTGAGAGTTTATTTGAACTTCATTTACGCTAAAATTCAGTCAAGCGACTGTAAATAACTAGTGGATAACGATCGCTATCCCTGCACCTCAGACATCGCTTTTTCTCCCCTAATTCAGTACATTTGGGCTATAATATATATAGCGTCCATTAAGCTTAGTTAAGTGTAAAACTGCTCTGTGACAGCCTTCTGGAAAAGAGATTCAAGGGTTGGTCTTATACTTAAACACTACATTCTTGACCTGAGAGGAAAATTATTAAATGATGCAACTGAGTCATTATCCAGGTGCGATTTCACAAGCTGCCCAACGGGCTAATGAGATAGACTCTCAGTTGATGGCAGTGCAGTACCAAGTTAACCGATTTGAAGGCAATGCAGACCGCACCGCCGCCTTTGAGATGGATTTGAAAAATGATGCTCAACGCAAGGCTCGCCGCTTTGAGGTACTGCTTGTGAATCAGGAATATCAAAAGTCAATAGACACCCAAATTCGATTAACTGTCGATAAAGCAAATGCAATCGCTCATTTGGAATATCTGCGTAATCAGTTTAGTGTAGCTAAGTTGGAAGCAAGATTAGCCATCGCTCAACAACTCTCTGATTTTGAATCTCGTGAATTAGTTGGTTTGTAATCACACCCATAAACCCCAGATTTAAATCTAGTACAGCACGGCGTAAATAAACCACCCATTCAAAATCAATGAAACGGTTACGCTGTATTCATTTTGGATTTTGAATTTTGAATTTTGAATTCCGCCCTGCGGTACTAGGGTTATGTAAACCAAATCGGTGATTGTAGATTAGCCAGGTAATTATAATTTGTGGGACAGTAGTTGGGCAATTTGCTGATTAATAATTGCCACGTCAAAACGCTGACTAGCAGTACTTCTGGCATTATTGGCAATAGTTGCAGTTATTTCTGTTTCCTGTAAACAGATAATAATTACTTGTGCAAGTTCCTGGGGTTCTCGTGGTGTCACTAGAAAACCATTAAGTCCATGTTCTACTAATTCCATTACACCGCCAGCTTTTGCTGCAACTACAGGTTTTCCACATAGCATTGCTTCTACAATCACTCTCCCAAAGGGTTCTGGGGAAGTAGAGGTATGTGCTACCAAGTCACAAGCTGCCATTAACTGGGGAATATCAGAACGAAATCCTAAAAATTTGACGCGGTTTTCTAATCCCAATTTGGTAACTTGTTGGTGTAGCTTTTGGACGTAATCTTGTTCGCCAAATAGTGCATCACCCACTAAAATTGCTGTCACTTCTGGCGGACATTTGGCAAGGGCATCAATTAAAATATGCTGCCCTTTCCAAGGTGCAAGACGGCTAAAGTGTCCGACGACAAATTTTCCTGACAATCCTAACTGCTGCCGTAATTTATTAATGTCAGACTCATTAGTTTGATAAGTTTTTGGATCAAAGCCGTTATAGACAACTTCGATAATGTCTGAGCGTCCTCCTGCTTGCACAAAGGCTGTTTGACTAGCTTGGGAATTAGCAATTACTAATGATGCAAAACGATTAGCTAAGTTAACAGCAATGCGAAGATTCGTTTGGCTAAAATGTTCTGTGGAAAGTATATCATGTAAATGATAGACCAGAGGGCGACGACTGAAAAAACTTGCTAATGCTCCAACAACTAATGCTTTTTGAGTGTTGGCATAGATTAAATCGTATTCACGCGCTTTTTTAACTACCTTAGTAATCAAAGGCGCAAGTTGTCCCAGACTCTTTAATCCTTGTACCAAACTGCTTTCTTTGCGAACTTGGATTGCTTGAGTTGTGAGAACTTCTACTGGGATATGATTTTGCTGTAGTAAATGTTTAAATGGCCCATCTGCAAATAAACCTACTAAAGCGCGATCGCCATACGGTTTAGCAATATCTATTAAACATAATTCGGCACCGCCTGGTTTACCGCTTTGGTCTAGAAAAAGAATTCTCATTAAACCTCTATTTTATCTAATTTGACCCACGTAGCGCCCTTAGAACACCAATTCAGTAATCGTGAAAGAACCTCTCCCCCAACCCCTCTCCGAAACGGAGAGGGGAGTTTGGCTCCCCTTTCCCTAGTAGGGAAGGGGGGGTTAGGTTTTTGATTACTAAATCGATGCTCTAGCATTTCTTGCATTCACTTGTTTAAGCTAATAAAATATTCCGTACTTGTTGGGCAATTTGATTCCAGTCGTAGTGTGTGGTGGCGTACTGGCGACAGGCTGATCGTGAAGGTATGGGAATATTTCCCAATAGCGCTTGTTCTAATTTTTCAGCAATGGCTGAGGCTTCGATTGAAGTAGTAATTAAATCAGGTGAAAATTCTGATAAAATTTCTGGCATTCCCCCAACTGGAGTACATAAAACAGGAGTACCACAGGCTAGAGACTCGATTATTACTAATCCAAATCCTTCAAAAGATTGACTTGGCATAATAGTCAATTCAGCAGCTTGGTAAGCTATAGGTAATTGCTCATCAGGTAGAAAACCTAAAAATTTAACGTTGTCGTCTAGTCCTAACTCTGTAGCCTGTTGTTGTAGTGCAGCTTGGATGTGACCACGACCTGCGATCGCTAGCCAAACATCTGGTATTCTGGGCTTAATTATAGCCATAGCTTGCAATAGTTTGTCAACTCCTGTTCGATGTACTAAGCGGCGTGATGTAAATAAGATACGGCGATTACTAGGCCAGCCTAGCTTTGCACAAGCCTCCTGGGGTGATAAATTTGGTTGAAACCAGTTAATATCAACTCCACCAGGAATAACATTAATTTTGCTCCACGGTACTTGATATTTTTGATGTAAAATTTTACCAAATGCTTTGCTCAAAACAATGAAGCGATCGCAGCGATTATAAGTGTTTTGTTCTATTAGCCAGTGCTTGATCAAAAGACTGAGGTTTTTATTAACTACCTCTTGCTGACTCTCAGAAGCCCAAGGGCCATGAAAGTTAAAAGTAACTGGTACTCCCTTTGGCAAAATATCTAAAATAGGAAAGCTGTATAATGCAAAGTGCAAATTAATAGCATCTGGTTTGTTGGTTCTTGTTTTCTGAAAGTTAGTGCGAATTGACCATAATCTTTGCCAAATAGCACTATCGGGACTCGCCAAGTTAGTCAGCTTAACTGGCGAATTTATTTCCGCCTCTGGTAAACCGACTCCGCATAATTCAACCTGGTCTTGATTTGCTGCTAATTTATGAGTTAGTTCATAAATATACCTTTCTAATCCTCCGGGACTTTTAGGAAACCAGCCTAATCCAAGAGTGAGAATAGATGCAGATGCTGACGCAAAACTTTCTTGCTTATTTTCCATCGATGTGTTTCCTATAAATGTATTAAAACAGTAGGGGCACAGCAATGCTGTGCCCCTACAGCCTGTTATATCCCAATCTGAATTACTAGAATTTCCGAATACACATTACCAATAAGAGTTTTTTGATAGAACACCAATTTATAAACTATTTATATGCCAACGTCAATAATGAATTAAAGTCTGTGTTTTTATTAACCAGATAACACTGACTAGGACAGATATGATACTTACCAGTCAAGGAAGGTGAATGCTAGACAGGAAGAGGGAGAAACCACTATAAATCAATAACTTTCAAAGGATTTTGTATGAATTTTTACTATCTTTATTGAAAAAAAAGTAACCATTAGTACATTAAAGAATCTTTTTTAAGAGATTAACTGAAGTTTTAAATAACCATGTGGTTTTTATAAAGTTTATGTAAATAGTAAATTTTTAATCTTGAACATTTGTTATTGATATATCATCAGATGTCCTCTCCCTAAATGACTTGTATATTATCCAGTTAAAAATAGTTATATTTTGTGCGGATTTTATAAATAATGTTTGTATATAAATAATTAAAAGCTTCAAACTTATATGATAAATAAATTACTGACGCAGTTAGGAAAACTCCGTTACCAGCTAAATAAGCACATCAAAAAATTATCTAAGACTAGATATTTACAAAGAAGTAAAACTTTAAATTTTTTACTCAGTCTGACTGTTGGAGTCATTGTTACTACCCTTGGAATTACAACAGACTGGGCGACAACTGGAACACTCACGCTTACCGACAAAACATCGTCGATAAGTAATACTATTAGCAGTGAAAATCTGCGGGTGCAAAACAATACTGAAACACCCACGCTTACTTACAAAAGATCGTCGATAAGTAATACTATTGGCAGTGAAAATCTGTGGGTAGAAAACAATACTGCAACCCCCAAGCTTACCTACAAAACATCGTGGATAGGTAATACTATTGGCAGTGGAAATCTGCGAGTACAAAACAATATTGAGGCAATGTATGTTGCATCTGATGGCACAGTTTATACTAACAGCCATTGGGATGAGGCGGGAATGGAGGCAGCAATCTATAAGGATGGTAAGGTTATTGGTGCCATTGGGGATACTCACGGTTGGAGTCGTGGTGGTGGCAAAGCGGTAACAGCAAATAGTAAATATATTTATCTTGCCATGACTCAAGGTTCGAGGGGTAAGATAAATGAAGATTACCCACCAGAAGGAACAAGTTGGCATTGCGTTAGACGTTATGACTTGTCGGGAAAACCTGCGCCGTTTCCGAATGGGCGTGGCTGGGATAAAAGTATGTTGATTACCAGCACTAAAAGCGAAATTACTGGATTAGCAACTGTGGAAAGCGAGTTGTATGTGAGTGATTCTGCTACTAACCACATTCGTGTCTATGATACTGACACGATGAAGGAACTCCGCAACTTTACCGTTGCTAATCCGGGAGCAATAACTATTGATTCACAAAAAAATCTGTGGATTATTCAAAGCAAAAATGGTAGTAATCCTGCACACATTATACATTATTCCCAAAGTGGAAAGCAATTGCCCCAACAGATTGCAGATATCGTCGAACCAACAGCGATCGCAATTGATCATCAAGGTAAGCTGTTAGTGGCAGAAAATGGCCCACGTCAGCAAATGTTGATTTATGACATCAAAGATAAGCCGGTGCAGGTGGGTAGTTTCGGCAGTAAGGGCGGTATATATGCAGGAGTTCCTGGTGAAGTTCGAGATTTGAAACTTTATGGACTTACTGGAGTCGGTACAGATGCTTCAGGTAATATCTATATAAATAGTGATGGTTTCAACAAATCAGGAACAGATTTGCGGGAATTTTCGCCATCGGGAAAACTGCTGTGGCGATCGCTGGGATTGATTTTCGTCGATAATGCAGATGCTGATCCTAAAACTGATGGTGTAGATTTATTCACCAAACAAGAACACTATCTGATGGATTACAGTAAGCCTGCTGGTAAGCAATGGACTTACAAAGGCTACACTTTAAATGCTTTCAAATATCCTCAAGATCCACGTCTGCATACATCGCCAGATGGAACCTTTGTTCGCCGCATCCAAGGGAAGCCGTTTTTGTTCCTCACAGATATGTATAGCAGCTTTCTGCAAATATATCGTTTTAATCCAGCCACAGATGGCCAAGTTGCTATCCCAGCCGGAATGTTTGTCGGTAGCAATGGCGCAGATAAAAAATTTCTCACCGGAAATTGGCCACCGCATCAACCAGAACAAGGGGAATGGATCTGGCGCGATCGCAACGGTAATGGTAAATTTGAAAAGAACGAATACGATCGCAGCAAAGATTATCCCTATCTCGGCGGCTGGTGGGTAGACAGCAAAGGAGATGTTTGGAAAGCTTTGCGAACACCAGATGGTACTGCTATCCGACACTATCCTTTACAGGGAATAGATCCTAAAGGCAACCCCATCTACAGCTATAGTTCGATGGAAAAGCAAACTACTCCCAAAATATTTAACGACTTGCGGCGGCTCGAATATTTCCCTCAAACAGATACCATGTATTTGTCAGGCTTCACAGTAGATCACCCCGCCTTCGGCGACGATACCGGAGTTGCTGGATCTGAGATTGCCCGTTTTGACAATTGGAGTCAAGGAAATCGGACTCCCAAGTGGCGGGTTGTGATTCCTTACGACAGCACCGGCAAACGCGAAGTTTCCACAGCTGCGATAAGTGTGGCAAAAGATTATGTATTCGCTGTGACAGTTAAAACCGCAGAGGTATATGTCTACAATGCAAAGACGGGAGTGCAAGTACAACAGTTAAAACCAGGCCCAGAAGTTGGCAGCGAAAGTGGCTGGATTGATATACCCTACGGTATCCGCGCTTTTCGTCGTTCAAATGGTGAGTATCTGGTATTTGTGGAAGAAAATTGGAAAGGAAAAGTGATTGTGTATCGCCTAGCAAGTTGAGTAGTTACAGCAATTACGATACAACACAGCTTTGATATCATGTCCGGGTAATTAGTTATGATTCCATAGTCATTGCACCCCACACGCCAGATGCTCCACTTGAGGAGACCCCTTAATCCCCTCCCCGCAGGCGGGGAGGGGAGACAAAGCGCAGCTTTGGCGGGGTGGGGTTCTTCGGGTTTAATAAGTAATCAAGCGGACATAATATGACTATAAGCTTAAGCAAGCCGCAGATCCCCGACTTCTTTGAGAAGTGGGGGATCTTGTTTCTCACAAATGATTCAGGATTGCTATATGTAGAAGAATATGTGATTAAATGTATCGCATATTTAAGAAATAAATAGAATGCTCCATGCGTCGAGACTCAATTTTTTACAAACTGTTTCAACAATCCCCCACTCTTTTATTTGAACTATTGACAAATCCCCCAACCAATGCAGATGCTTATCGATTTGATTCGGTAGCTGTCAAGGAACCCAAATTTGAAATTGACGGGGTATTTCTCCCACCAGAAAGCGATACTCCTGGAGTTGTATATTTCTGTGAGGTACAGTTTCAGAAAGATGAACAGCTTTATGAAAGAGTATTTGCTGAATCTTCACTATATTTCTACCGCAACCGCGCCAGATTTAACGACTGGCAAGCAGTTATAATTTATCCATCTCGTAATACTGAACAAAGTAACATTTACCCTCATCGGGGATTTCTCAATAGTAACCAAGTGCATCGGGTATATTTGGATGAATTGGGGAATATTCGCCAATTACCTTTATGGGTAGCGTTGATGGTACTGACTACACTTGAGCAAAACCAAGCACCAGAAGAAGCCAAGTATTTGTTAACCAGAACTCGTCAAGAAGTGCCATTAGCAGCGAGTCGCGCCATAATAGAGATGGTAACGACGATCATGATGTACAGGTTTGAACAATTAAGCAGAACGGAGGTTGAATCTATGCTGGGAATAACACTACAGCAAACGCGAGTTTACCAAGAAATTAAGGCAGAAGGGCGAGAAGAAGGACTAGAAGAAGGGCGAGAAGCGATGGCTAATGCTATTTCTCGGCAATTGACTAAGCGGCTTGGAGAACTGTCTGAGGAAATGCGCTCCTCCATTTCTGGTTTATCTTTGCCTGTTCTCGCAGATTTGAGCGATGCACTGCTTGATTTTACCACCTTGGCTGATTTGCAATCTTGGTTACAAGGGCGAATAAATTAAACTACTTCTTCCTGCTTTTGACTTAAATACATGGCAATTCCTTTCTCGTAGTAAGCTGCCTCATTAATAAAAATAGGATAAACAGTAGACGCTCCCTCATAGAAAATATCTTTTCCTTCAAAAGTCAGAAACATTGGATCACCGGGATTCAGAGGTTCATAATCTCTAAACTGAAGCTGGGGATGAATCATGGCTTGAATCTCTCCACGTAGGCGCAGCCCGCCGTAGGCATCGCTTCTAGGATAATCGACAGTTCCAATGTATTGATAGAGTGTAAGCTGGCTGTTTGTCTGCGGAATATTACCTTGGTTGCACCCTTCAAAATAGTCTAAAATTGCATAAATAAGCTGCTCTGTTTTCTGAAACAATTCAGCCTTTAAAACATTCTGAGCCACAGCACCAACTTCTATAACAAAACCCAATTCGCACAGAGAACGGAGAAAACCACCTTCTCTAGATTGTTGATTAACAAAAACTTTTACCATCGGATTGATAGAACTTAAATAAGCGCCTAACCGAAGTAAGAAAGGATGCATATCACAAAAAATCAGACTTAACCCCATGTTGGCAGTTGTGCTGTGCAAATCAACAATTACATCCACAAAGGGCTGATTTTGCGGTTGCAATATCTGTTGAATTACTTTCGCCCGCGTATCTTCATAACTTGAGAGTTGGGGATTTTGTAAGCCTTCATTAGTAAAGCAACGATTTAAATCCTTATCAATGTATCGTTTGCCTTCTTCAATAGCTTTGAGATTGCCAAGTAATGCCAGAGTTTCAAAACTTGATCTATTGATTAAATTAGGATACTGCTGAAACTTTTTGACTAAATGTACTCCTGTTAACTCATTACCGTGATTTCCTCCAACGATCGCAACTCGTTCAATCTGACTCATAACAACCTCATATCTAAAAAACTACCCTGCGGTTATTGAGAATGGTGCAAGATACAAGATAGAAGTATACCTGCTGCTGACTAAATCTTGTAAAAGACTGACGCGATGTCTACGACGGGCGTAGCTGCCGATCCATGTTCGAGCCAAAATATGATAACTGTTAAGCTGTTGGTTTTGGCATAAAAGGGGAGGAAATTTATGGGGTATGATTTTCAAGCGATGCCTCCGGCGGGGTACGCCTACGCTGAACTTTACAAAAACGCTCTCCTCAACGACGTACTCCCATTTTGGGAAAAATACTCCCTCGATTGGCAGCAAGGCGGCTATTTCACCTGTCTTGATCGCCAGGGACAAATTTATGATACAGACAAATTCATCTGGTTGCAAAACCGTCAGGTGTGGACTTTTTCCATGCTTTACAACCAGCTAGAAAAACGCGAAAACTGGTTGAAAATTGCCAGCAATGGCGCTAATTTTCTCGCCCAACATGGCAGAGATAGTGATGGTAACTGGTACTTTGCCCTCACCCGTGAAGGGAAACCACTGGTTCAGCCTTACAATATCTTTTCTGATTGCTTTGCGGCGATGGCATTTAGTCAATATGCACTCGCTGGCGGCGAAGAATGGGCAAAGGATGTGGCAATGCAAGCTTATAACAACGTATTACGCCGCAAAGACAACCCCAAGGGCAAATATAATAAAACATATCCCGACACACGCCCGATGAAATCATTGGCTGTACCGATGATTTTAGCCAACCTGACTCTAGAAATGGAATGGTTGCTGCCAAAAGAAACACTAGAGAATGTTTTAGCTGAGACTGTCCGCGAAGTGATGACCGATTTTCTCGACCCAGAACGGGGACTAATGTACGAAAACGTTGCCCCTGACGGTTCCCACATAGATTGTTTTGAGGGACGGCTGATTAACCCAGGTCACGGTATCGAAGCGATGTGGTTTATCATGGATATCGCGCGTCGCCAAAACGATACTAAAACTATTAACCAAGCCGTTGATGTGGTGCTAAATATCCTAAATTTTGCTTGGGATACCGAGTATGGCGGATTGTATTACTTTATGGATGCAGACGGTCATCCCCCACAACAATTGGAATGGGATCAAAAGCTGTGGTGGGTTCACCTAGAGTCTTTGGTTGCATTAGCGATGGGCTATCGCTTGACAGGTCGTGAGGTGTGTTGGGAATGGTATCAAAAGATGCACGATTACGCCTGGTCACATTTTGCTGATTCAGAATACGGTGAGTGGTTTGGCTATCTCAATCGGCGTGGAGAAGTATTGTTGAACCTTAAAGGTGGCAAATGGAAAGGATGTTTTCACGTACCGCGTGCATTGTACCTTTGTTGGCAGCAATTTGAGGCGATCGCTACTCCTTTGCAATAGACTTGTTGCAAAAATTCATGTTCATAACCACAATTTAAGCTATGGTAACGACAGCTTGAACGGGATTTCCAAGAAATAAATTACTACTTGTGGGGTGGGCATCTTGCCCGCCCAGTAACCAAAGGCGGGCAAGATGCCCATCCCACAATAAATAATTGGATATTTTTTTATTTGTCAGTCCCTTAGTGTACAAGTAAAAGTAGAATCATTGCCATTAAAAGGATATTCGATGAATGTTGTGACACCTAAGCGATTTACGATCGCTGAATACCATCGATTGATTGAACTCGGATTTCTGACAGAAGCCAATCATATTGAATTAATTCGAGGAGAACTGATTCAAATGACAGCAAAGGGAACACCTCATACAGTTTGTAGTTCTATCCTATGCCGTCAATTGGATCGGCTTTTAGGTGATCAAGCAGTCATCCGTGGACAAGATCCGATCACCCTTCCTAATCAAAGTGAACCTGAACCGGATGTTGTGATTGCACGAGGAAGAGATGAAGATTATCTTGCTCATCATCCCTATCCTGAAGATATTTTGTTAGTGATTGAAATTTCGGATAAAACTATAGATTATGATCAAACAACCAAGCTGTCATTGTATGCAGAAGCCGGAATTTGTCATTACTGGATTGTGAATTTGCCAGATCGTCAACTTGAGCGTCATAGCCAGCCATATCAAAATGCTCAAAGCAAGTTTAGCTATCTCAGCAAGCAGATTTCTCTATCTAACCAGTCAGTAACCATTCCTGGATTTGAAAATGCCTTATTAGACTTGAGTCGGTTGTTTCCAGAGGGTGCTAGTGAATAATTTTGTGAGTGCGATCGCCTAAATAAGTGTGGTTCTTGCGTACTTAGCGTGCTAAATCAATATTATAGTGCCAAGAAAGTAAAGC
>NZ_JABXKM010000060.1 GCF_017115025.1 Nostoc sp. NOS(2021)
CCCCCTGACCCTCTGGCACGGGAGTGGAACCCCTGTATAAACTTCTCTTGAAAATGCCCTACAGACGCCAGCAAGGCTTTTGTGTTACAATTTTGGAGTGTTTTTACTTTTATTTGCCTTTTGGCGACTTAAACCCCACGCATCAGGAGAGTTTACATGACGAGCAGTTACAGTGCCGATCAGATTCAAGTTCTGGAAGGTCTGGAAGCCGTCCGCAAAAGACCAGGAATGTACATCGGTACCACTGGGCCGCGAGGACTCCACCATTTAGTTTACGAGGTGGTGGACAATTCAATTGATGAGGCTTTGGCGGGTTATTGCACTCATATAGAGGTGGATATCAACGCTGATGGTTCGGTGACTGTAACAGATGATGGTCGCGGTATTCCCATCGATACTCACTCGCGAACCGGGAAATCGGCTTTGGAAACCGTGATGACGGTACTGCACGCCGGTGGTAAGTTTGGCGGCGGTGGCTACAAAGTTTCTGGAGGATTGCACGGGGTTGGTATTTCTGTTGTTAATGCCCTATCTGAGGTTGTAGAAGTTACAGTTTGGCGAGATAAAAAAGTTCATATCCAGCGCTATGAACGGGGTATCCCAGTTACTGAACTGCAAGTCAAGCCTTACAAAGAAGATAGAACCGGAACTTCTGTTACTTTTAAACCAGATACCCAAATATTCACTGTTAGCATTGAGTTTGATTACATCACTTTATCAGGTCGCCTACGGGAGTTGGCGTATCTGAATGCTGGTGTCAAAATTACGTTCACTGACCACCGTCTGGAATTACTGAAAAGCGATACACCCAAGGTAGAATCCTACGATTACAAGGGTGGTATTAAAGAATATATCGCCTACATGAACCGTGAGAAGCAGCCCCTGCATGAAGAAATTATTTATGTGCAGGGAGAACGGAACAACGTACAAGTGGAAGTTTCTTTGCAATGGTGTACTGATGCTTACACGGATAATGTGCTGGGTTTTGCCAACAATATTCGCACCGTTGATGGTGGTACGCACTTAGAAGGGTTGAAGGCGGTTCTGACTCGGACATTAAATACGATCGCTCGCAAGCGCAATAAAATTAAAGAGAATGAACCTAACCTCAGTGGCGAACACGTCCGCGAAGGTTTGACTGCGGTTATTTCCGTTAAAGTCCCAGATCCAGAATTTGAAGGACAAACTAAGACCAAACTCGGTAATACCGAAGTTCGGGGAATTGTTGATTCTTTGGTGGGAGAAGTCCTCACCGAATACCTAGAATTTCATCCGGCGATCGCAGACTCAATTTTAGATAAAGCTATCCAAGCTTTCAAAGCCGCAGAAGCAGCCCGTCACGCGCGGGAATTAGTTCGGCGCAAATCGGTGCTGGAATCTTCGCCATTACCTGGGAAATTGGCAGATTGTAGTTCTCGTGATCCCAGCGAATCTGAGATATTCATCGTGGAAGGGGATTCAGCCGGTGGGAGTGCCAAACAAGGACGCGATCGCCGCACTCAAGCGATCTTGCCTCTACGTGGTAAAATTCTCAACATTGAAAAAACCGACGACGCCAAAATCTATAAAAATAATGAAGTTCAATCGTTAATTACAGCACTCGGTTTAGGTGTCAAAGGTGATGAATTCGATTCCACCCAACTGCGCTATCATCGCATAGTCATCATGACTGACGCTGACGTAGATGGAGCGCACATCCGTACATTGTTGTTAACATTCTTCTACCGATATCAACGAGCGCTCATCGAACAGGGCTTTATTTATATTGCTTGTCCCCCACTGTTTAAGGTAGAACGGGGACGTAATCATGAGTATTGCTATAGCGATCGCGAAAAAAATCAAGCGATCGCCAAATTTCCGGCTAACGCCAACTATACCATCCAACGCTTCAAAGGTTTGGGTGAAATGATGCCACAACAACTCTGGGACACCACAATGAACCCAGAAACCCGCAAAATGAAGCAAGTCGAAATTGAGGACGCCGCCGAAGCCGATCGCATCTTCACAATTTTAATGGGCGATCGGGTCGCACCCAGACGAGAATTCATCGAAACCTATGGTTCTAAACTCAACTTCACCGATCTCGATATCTAATTCAATTCAATAACACTGCTCTGATAATTTGTCAAGTTGGTAATGGGTAATGGGTGATACGTTTTCACCCATTACCTTT
Source organism: Nostoc sp. NOS(2021) (assembly GCF_017115025.1). Taxonomy (GTDB): domain Bacteria; phylum Cyanobacteriota; class Cyanobacteriia; order Cyanobacteriales; family Nostocaceae; genus Nostoc. Next base: position 2,174 of record NZ_JABXKM010000060.1, read on the forward strand.
TTTATTGCTACATAACTACAAAAATTCTAAATTTCTCACTTAGCAAATAACCATATAATTTGCTTATTGTCAACAATTTACAAAAATTCAATATTCTAATGTTAGCAAAAGTACCAACTTTATTATAAATTTAGTCTAGATAATACTTTTTGCACTGACTCGCTGAATAATTTCGCCCACCAGCTAGAAACACATTTGTTATGCTTTAAGAAAATAACTGAATATCATCTATCAAACAGCAATCAATAAGTATCTTGAGGATTTCTCATAATTAAGATGACAAAAACTTACTGAAATAAAAGTATTTAAGTTTACAATTCAATTACGGAAAAAACCTTTGTAAGCAAATCATCAGGCAATCTTCTGGGTTCTCTTGATTCGAGGTAATGCCTACTGGGAGCCAACACCATCTGGCTGAAAACTTGTTAATATCTTCATATAATGTCGTGGCGATCGCGATTGCATTGTATGTATCTAATGTACTTTTGCCTAAGATAAGACTAAATTGGTGAGTTCGCAGGACAAATTGTTTTTGAATTGATTAAAATATCCTTGTATACAATAAGAAAAGTTTGTCAAGTTTCATAGGGCTGAAATTGCCACAGTGCGCTAACGTGTGAATAAGACCAAATTAGTTAAACCTAAATTGATCTACTATCAGGTCGATTCTGCCACCGCCTCAACTCCTCAGTTAAGGTAATTAATACGCAGAAGGTTAACTGCTTTAAGGCAAGCACCATCACCCTTGTTATATTTACCCAAGGTCAAGACCCGCTTTAATCTCAGGAATGCGTAATTTATGAAGGAAATGTAAAATGGGTAGGTTAAGAGGAATTGTCTGAGTTAACATACAATGCACTCTTTCTCAGTAATTAATGTTGTGTAAAATACATGAAATTCGGCAAAAGCAAGCGTACTTACTTTGTAATGTAATCAGAGCGTCACTGCAATTCCGAAAAGTGGAGAAAAAATTTCCGGGTATAACTCCCGTTTTTAATGTCTTTTTGGTAATAGTGGCTAAAAATTGCTGTGGGAGTTCATGATTAATACACAAAAAGAGTGCAATTTCTGTGAAACAGGCTACAATCGGAAGAGTCTTTATAGGAAAATCTGCCAACAGTCTGAACTCATTTGTATAGAGTGGCAAATTTTTTGATCAAGGCGAGTATTTTTTTTGACCAGTTAGTTGAAAGCAAAATGTGATAGCAACACATATAACATTTACTAAAGTGAGCAAGTCACCTTTAGTAATTGCTTAAACTAAAGTAAAAACCCCTCCAATCGGAGGTGTAAAACGTCCGAAAATATCTCTGGCAAATCTGCCAACAAGCTTATTTTCGGTTGAATACTAGCTCGTTTAAAAGAGCAGTAAACACATCTTGAGTAATTGATTCTGCAAGGAGCATGAGGAACGCGGCATGAACCAGGCTAACAACGTACTCGAAAGCATATATCAGCCTGACCTAGAAATAATGAATCAGCCTGAGCTCGAGTTAGAAGAACTCTTAATAGACGATGAAGAGGACTTGCTGATCATCGATGAAGGTGACGAGGAATTTTTAGAGCCTCAGTCTGATGAGGACGACGCAAAGTCTGGAAAAGCCGCTAAATCGCGTCGTCGGACACAAAGCAAGAAAAAGCACTACACCGAAGATTCAATTCGGCTTTACTTGCAAGAAATTGGTAGAATTCGGCTGTTGCGGGCAGACGAAGAAATCGAATTGGCGCGGAAAATAGCCGATTTGCTGGAATTAGAGAGGGTACGCGAAAGACTCTGTGAGCAGTTGGATCGCGATCCTCGTGATAGTGAATGGGCAGAAGCAGTGCAACTTCCACTACCAGCCTTTCGTTATCGCCTCCATGTTGGTCGCAGGGCGAAAGACAAGATGGTGCAATCTAACCTCCGTCTTGTGGTTTCAATTGCTAAGAAGTACATGAATCGTGGTTTGTCGTTCCAAGACTTAATTCAGGAAGGCAGTCTCGGTTTGATTCGTGCCGCTGAGAAGTTTGACCACGAAAAAGGCTATAAGTTCTCTACTTATGCTACATGGTGGATTCGTCAAGCAATTACCCGCGCGATCGCAGACCAATCCCGCACGATTCGCCTTCCAGTTCACCTTTACGAAACCATCTCTCGGATTAAGAAAACTACCAAGCTGCTATCTCAAGAGATGGGTCGCAAACCCACTGAAGAAGAAATCGCCACTCGCATGGAAATGACCATTGAGAAGTTGCGGTTCATTGCTAAATCCGCCCAGCTACCCATCTCACTAGAAACGCCCATTGGTAAAGAAGAAGATTCTCGATTGGGTGATTTTATTGAATCCGATGGTGAAACGCCAGAAGACCAAGTTTCCAAAAATCTGCTGCGCGAAGACCTCGAAAAAGTCCTTGACAGTCTCAGCCCTCGTGAAAGAGATGTTCTCAGATTGCGTTACGGCTTGGATGATGGTCGGATGAAAACCCTTGAGGAAATCGGACAGATTTTCAACGTCACCCGCGAACGCATTCGTCAAATTGAGGCGAAGGCACTTCGCAAGTTACGTCACCCAAATCGTAACAGCGTTCTCAAGGAATATATTCGGTAGTTATTAGTCATTTGTCAATAGTCATTTTTCATTAGCTTTAGACAAATGACAAACAAATAAAAACCTGGTAGTGAATTAGCACTCCAGGTTTTTTTATTTATAGGTCATCTTAGATATTAAAACTTACAGGATGCCCCAAAAATGTAGGAAGCCTTGACCAGAAAAAAGCTCAACCAAAATGGCTGCTGAAAAGCCAATCATTGCCAAGCGACCGTTCCAAATTTCTGCTTGTGGGGTAAAGCCCCAACGCCAAGCGTTGCGATCTTCAATTACAGGAATAGTGACTTTTGTTGTGCTTGCATTTGTCATGGTTGGGACTCCAAATTTGATTCTTAAGGTTTGTTACCTTATGTAAACTAATATAACAAATATTTTTATAAATGCAACATTTTTTATACTTTTGTTTCCATAGCTTGACATAAATTATAAATAGCTATTTATACAGATTAAAACATCGTCCTTAAGTTAGATTTACTGAGGTAGAAGAAATATTATGTAGATTTATAGCGTTATAGACAATATTAACTTATTGATATTAATTGTCAAATATTTTATTTACATTGGTTGATTTTCCATAGAAGTTGTTATTTTTAAGTTAAAAATTCTTGATAATTTTTGGAGATATCGGAGTCAAAAATACTGCCCAGATCCGTCCAGATCCCCGACTTCTTCAAGAAGTCGGGGATCTAAATCCAGCGATTTAGTAAGCACCATCCCAATATTTTCTGCCGCCAATTTATGAGGCGGCAGCCCTCTAAAAAGGCATTCCCAGTCGGAGACTGGGAACGAGATCAACCCTACATAATTTACGATCGCACTTCGGCGACGGTGATGATTTTTTCATCGCGGCTAAGTTGGAGGATGCTTTCACCTTTGACATCTTTACCTAAGAGCGGCACTGTTTCCACAGGTATTCGCACTACCCGTTCTTTATTCGTCACTAAAGCTACCTCGCCAGATGCGTTGGCGTAGCCCGCCGTTCGCGTAGCGTCTCGTAGAGAAGGCATCGCCATCACCATCCCAGCTAAGTTGTCAGTTTTGCTGGCAAATTTCAGCGCTTGCGTGCCTAAATCGCCGCGATTAGCCGCTCTTAACTGACTCGCAGGCATCCGCTTGGCATATCCTTCTTGAGTAACTAGCAGCAGTTGGTCATCTTTACCGACAGTGACACAGCCAACCATTTGCTGATTTTTCAATAACCGAAATGCTTGTAAACCCATCGCTGCGCGACCCATGACCGGTAATTGTTCATCATTGACTCCAAAGCGCAACAATCGCCCACCTGAACTAGCTAAAATCAGATGCTCCCCTGGAGTAGTGAACTGGGTAAATGACAATTCATCATCGTCTTTGAGCTTCAAAATCGTGATTCCGCGCCGAGTCAAGTTAGTAAATTCTTCCAGAGACAGACGCTTAATTCGTCCCTGTTTTGTTACGAGAATCATCTGCCTAGTTTCGAGATTTTCCGGCAGCAAAAAACGGCTGACCACAACTTCTTGAGCAGCTTGAGCAGTACTACTGAGCAAAGTAATCAAAGGTTTTCCGCGTGGAGAACGTCCAGTGATTGGGGGAATTTCTCCCACATTCACAGGATAGACTTTGCCACCACCGGTTAGTATTAACAAGTCTTTCTCAGTGTCAGTTAACACAGTTTGGATAATGAAGTCATTATCGTGCAGACCATTTTCACCTTTTGACTTTCTCCCAGATGGCTGGGTGCGGCGCACATAACCCCGTTGGGTAAATTCTAAAACCGCTGACTCTGCTGGCTGTTCTAATTTTGGATTTTGGATTTTGGATTTTGGATTGTCTTCATCAACTTCTGCTCCTTGTCTCCTTATCCCCTTGTCCTCTTGTATCCTTGTGTCACTGGTGATCGACGCTAACTTTGTCCGCCGGGGATCGTTGTACTTGCGCTTGAGCGATCGCAAATCTTTTTTCAGCGCCTTCAATAATTCCCGGCGATCGTTGAGTAATTGCTCTAATAACCTAATTTGTTCACTTAGCTGCTCAAATTCCTGCTGCAAATTTTGCTTTTCTAAACTGGTGAGGCGGCGCAACGGCATAGCCAGAATTGCATCTCCTTGTACCTCACTCAAATCTAGTTGGCTACAAAGGTTAATTTTTGCTGTACTACCATCGGCAGCTTGGCGCAAAATTTCAATTACCTCATCCAAATTAGACAACGCTTTCAGCAAACCTTCTACCAAATGCACACGACTTTGGGCTTTACCCAACTCGTAATTGTAGCGGCGGTTGAGCGTCTGTTCTCGGAAACTCAAAAACTCCTGCAAGACTTGACGCAAACTTAACTGGCGGGGTTGTCCATCCACTATTGCTAGGAGAATTGCCCCAAAAGTCATTTGTAAAGCAGTTTGGTGATATAAATTCTGGAGAATTTCTTGAGGATTGGTATCGCGTTTGAGTTCAATTACCACCCGCATCCCTTCGCGATCGCTCTCATCCCGAAGATCAGAAATTCCTTGCAAACGTCCTTGATTTACTAAGTCCGCTACCTTCTCAATCCAGCCTGCTTTATTCACTTGATAAGGCAATTCTGTAATAATAATTGCCGTCCGTCGCTTGCTTCCCCTACTGGCGGGAATTTCCTCCAGAGTCGCGACTCCTCGCAGCAGAATCCCACCTTTACCTGTGGTGTATGCTTCCCGAATTCCCGCCTCACCAATTATTTCCCCACCAGTGGGAAAGTCTGGCCCTGGAATTAACTCGAATAACTTTTCATCTGACAAATCTGGGTTATCGATTAAGGCAATTAACCCATCGACAACTTCCCCCAAGTTGTGGGGTGGTATATTCGTCGCCATTCCCACGGCAATACCAGAACAGCCATTAAGCAACAGAAATGGCAATTGAGCAGGTAGCACCGTTGGTTCTTGCTGGGAATTATCGAAGTTCCCGACAAATTCCACAGTTTCTTCGCCAATTTCTGTCAGCATTCCCTCATGACTGATCGGTGCGAGACGCGTTTCTGTGTAGCGCATCGCTGCTGGCGGGTCATTATCGACGCTGCCAAAGTTACCGTGTCCTGCGAGTAAAGGATAACGGCTAGAAAAATCCTGCACCAGCCTGACTAAAGCATCGTAAACTGATTGGTCGCCGTGGGGATGGTATTTACCCAACACATCACCCACTACACGGGCACATTTCCGATAGGGTCTATCTGGTACTAAACCGAGTTCGTGCATTGCATACAGAATGCGGCGATGCACTGGTTTTAAGCCATCACGCACGTCTGGTAGCGCTCGCCCGACAATCACGCTCATGGCATATTCTAGATAAGACCGTTGCATCTCGGTGTGCAGGGCTGTTGTAATTACCTGTCCCGTTGAGAGCAGGTTTAACTGTTTTGCCATGAGTTTTTTCCCTGAAATTTAACTACACAAAAGCCGATGGAACTCAATATTGCAGCAACCACAGCATAACGGATGAAATGGAATTCATAACAAAATTTTGATAGTCATAGAATAAAAAGCAGTAGTATCATCCTTGATGACGAGGATACACTTTGACTATTAAAAAGGATGCAGACGACTATAATCTACATACACTTAGTAGCCATGATACTTACCGAAGAAGAATTCAGAATACATCCGCCAGAATCCAGAATGGATTCTGTGCGACTGGATAGAAAATCGAGGTTTAGAGCAAGCGATTCTAATCGTGGATAAGAAAAAATTCTTTCCGTGACTCTTCGCCCTGACTTCACTGCTGGGGTATTCTAAATTCTCAATTCTGTCTTCAGCAGGACTTCTGATCATGATTGCATTTCTTAATTTTGAATTCTGGAATTCTTGAATCCTCTCACCTCTATAACTAAAATTCTCATGAAAACTGTTTTAATTGTCGAAGACGATCTAATTAATGCTCGTGTTTTTTCCAAAATTTTGTCCAAGCGTGGCGGCTTGGGTGTGAAACACACTGAAAATGTCGAAGAAGTCATAAAAATTGCCCAATCAGGAGAAGCCGACCTGATTTTGATGGATGTTTCTCTCTCTAGAAGTGTTTATCAAGGTAAGTCTGTTGATGGAATCAAAATTACACAAATGTTAAAATCTGATCCAAAAACAGCAAACTTACCTGTTATTTTGGTGACGGCACATGCTATGGAAGGCGATCGCGAGAACTTTCTCAAGCAAAGCGGCGCTGATGGCTACATTTCTAAGCCAGTTGTTGACCATCAACAGTTTGTTGACCAAATCATCGCACTTCTACCCCCAGACAACCACTGAGAATTAACGACTTATTTCAGGAGTACTCACCCGCCAATGTTTTTGGGCGACTAGTTCCTGTATTTAGTTAGTATATATGTACTATGAAAAGGTACTGTTAAGCAAGTGGTGATTGGAAAGTTAGGAGTGAGGAGTTGAAATTTTTAACTCCTAACTTTTAACTCCTAACTTTTAACTCAGACTTTTATTGAGTAGGCTGTTGTTCAGGAGATGATGATGAGTTTTTTCGTTGCAATAGGGCTGCTTGAATACGGGGTAATTCTAGGAATTTTTTCGTATCAGACAGTAGGCGATCGCCCCAGAGATTTTCTTTGAGGAAATCCAAACTAGCATAGCGCGAATCGATGCGGAGTGCAGTTTCTCCCAAGGTTAGTCCTTGTTGGCGATCGCCTTTAGTATACAGTGCCACTGCCAAGGCCAATAAAGGTTCTGCGGCTTGCTTCTCAAGGGTTATAGCAGATTGCCATCGCTTAATCGCTTCGGGGATATTACCCTGTTCGTAGTTGATTAAGCCAATATTGTTGAGCGCCGGCCAGAATTTTTTATCTTGGGAGACGGCTTTATCGTACTGCCCGATCGCATCTGGCAATCGTCCCAGCAGATAATAAGCATTACCCAAATCAAATAACCCCTCTGGATCATTGGGTTTTAACTTCAAACCATCTTGGTAATTGACAACAGCAGCCTGATAATTTTTCTGCTGAAAATTAGCTGAACCCAAAGCAAACAAAATATCACCATTTTTAGGGTTGATAGATTGCGCTTTTTTCAGGCTAGCGATCGCCCCATCAAACTCTTTAGTTTGCAGTTGCAATCCACCTAACAGCAACCACACCTTATCATTCTTCGGAGCCAGTTGACTAGCCAGCCGCGCTCGTGGCAAAGCTAAATCAACCTGTTGAAACTGAGCTAGTTGAGCCGCCTCTTGTGCCAAGCTCAACCCCTGCTTCTCTAACTTTGTCGCATCTAGTTGCAATGTATGGGGTATTAATGCCTGCGCGTTAGCGGCTTTTGGTATACTCCACAAACTACAGACCATTAGACAAGAAATCAAACGAACATATTTAGGCACACTACCGCCTTTTAGCCACTAATCAAAGAATCTTTCAGCTAGCTTAAACGATCTCCGCTCTTGACGGCAGTAAAATCTTACATCATTAGCTCTTGACATCCCGATCACAAAAGCAATATATTAATAAGTATCCACTTACTTATTTATGGCTCGTATACCCAGAATCACCAATCAGCAAATCTTAGAAGCGGCTCGTCAAGTTTTCCTACAACAAGGATTTGGTGCTTCAACCTTAGAAATTGCTCAACAGGCTGGTATTTCTGAAGCTTCAATTTTCAAGCGATTCTCAACGAAAGAAGAATTATTTTTTGCGGCGATGGGAATTCCAGAAAAACCCCTCTGGGTGAACGAGTTGGAATCTCTTTGTGGCAAAGGCAATCTCAAAGAAAACCTGATCAATATCTGCCTTCAGATTATGGAATTCTATCGCCAGGTGCTGCCTCAAATAATGATGTTGCGATCGCGAGGCAATGCGATGCCAGAACTTGGAAGTAAAGAGCCAAGACCGATGCTAGATGTGAAAGTACTGACTGCTTTCTTAGAGCGTGAGATCAACCAAGGTCGCCTTTGCCCTTGCGATCCCCAGACAGTGGCTCATATCTTAGTCGGATCGGTGATGAACTACGTTTTCTTAGAACAAATGTCGTCCCAAGTCAGTATGCCAACTGCCGAATTAGCAATAGGAACTTACTTAAATTTTGGATATCCGGCCACGGGAGTCTCAGTATTTATCCTGAGTCTTGTGGATATCGTTTGGCAAGGAATTGCACCAAGCCAGGATTAGAATAATTCGTAATTCGTAATTCGTAATGACGCGGTGCTAACAGAATTAATTTTTGTAGCGGGGATTTAGCCCTACTCCCCAGTAGAAAAACTGATGACTTTCGTCATACATCGATTTGGAATTACTTATGACTTTGGTCATACATAAGTCTGGAATTTTTAAGCCATAATTAAGATGTATGAAATTATACGATAGTGTAGACGTTAGACATCTTGATGCCAAAACAAAAGCAACTGTCTAAATTACTAAATCCGAATCTAAACAAGGAGTCAATTACATGCTGAAACGAAACCGTATATCGATAGTCTTAGCTGCTGCTGCCCTGATCATTGTTCCCACTCTCTTGACTGCGCCTGCAAACGCCCAGACAGGTCAACGCGATCGAGATTGGAATCGCGACGGCAGAGCCAATCCCGGAGAAGTTAGAACTCCCGCAAATAGCGACAATTCAAATCGCGACGGCAGAAACAATCCTGGAGAAGTTAGAACTCGCGCAAATAGGGGCAATTGGAACCGCGACGGCAGAAACGTCGGAGACACGGGCAATTGGAACCGCGACGGTAGAACCAATAGTGGAGGAGGCAGAAACGTCGGAGACACGGGCAATTGGAACCGCGACGGCAGAACCAATACTGGAGAAGTCAGAAACCTCCGAGACAGAAGCAATTGGAACCGTGACAACCAATACAATAGCAGAGCAGCCAGACTTCGTAATGGTGACCTCAGATTGGCTAATGGGAGAATTATTCCTGCTAGAGACGTAGTGAGACTTCGTAATGGTTACTCCAGACTTCCCGACGGGGTTATTATTGGCCCACAGCAGGAATTTTATGCTCCTGGCTACGAAATTCCTGTTGAGAGACCATCGCTAATCAACATACACCTTTTTTAAAGAAGAAGTCAGAATTCAGAATGTAATTCTTTGGGGATTCAGAGGAAAGTCGGAAGCCGCCGCTCTGTTAGCGACGCAGCAGCGTCTGCGGCTTTGCTCCTGAATTCTTTTTTGTGAAAACACTAAAAACTCAATAAATTTAGGACTTACGCAAAAGTACACGCGCTCTGGGGCAATTCATGAATTGCCCCTAAGAAGAAAATCATTCTTTTCGGCTATTGTTTGCGTAAGTCCTGAAATTGTCAGTATAGGGCTACCAGGCATAGTTTTAGGGGTGAATAACTGGCTCGGTAGCCGTTCTTTATAGATAAAAAAGTGGATATGAAAATTGATATATTAAAGCCGGTAGATTCATCAGTTTTGGTTCCAGAGGTAAAGAAAAAAAAGGCCAGACGTAATTGGCTCTCTTGGCTAATTGCTCTTTGCCTTTTGGGTGGAATTGGCTATGCAGTTTATTACCAAGTAACGGTTGTTTCCTCTCAAGAAGCCAGACGCCGGGTGCTGACAAAGCCTGTAGAAAGGCAGAGTTTAACAATCACAGTTTCAGCCAACGGAACGGTGAAGCCTGAGCGGTCAATCAACCTCAGCCCGAAAAATTCCGGCATCCTGAAAAGCCTGTTGGCGAAGGAAGGAGATCTCGTCAAACAAGGACAGATTGTCGCTTACATGGATGATTCCAACCTGCGGGGACAACTCACCTCGGCTCAAGGACAATTGGCACAAGCCGACGCGAATTTGCAAAAAGCGATCGCAGGCAATCGTCCTCAAGATATTGCTCAAGCACAGGGAGTATTAGACGAAGCCCAGGCGAATCTGCAAAAGGTACAAACAGGCAATCGCTCTCAAGATATTGGCCAAGCACAGGCACGCTTGCAGAGCGCTCAAGCTACCCTTCGCCAAGCAGAAGATGATTTTGTTCGTAATCAGCAACTTTACAAAGCAGGCGGTATTTCCCTTCAGACTCTTAACCAAAACCGTGCGACTCGCGACAGTGCCCAAGCTAGTGTAAATGAAGCACAACAAGCACTGGCGTTGCAAAAAGCCGGGTCACGTTCAGAAGACATCGATCAAGCACGAGCTGTGGTGAACCAGAGACAGCAAGCTTTGGCACTTCTGAAAGCCGGAACGCGCCAAGAAGATATTGACGCAGCCCGCGCCCAGGTAACATCTGCTCGTGGTTCGCTGCAAAACATCCAAGCCGAAATCAATGACACGATCATTCGCGCACCTTTTGATGGTGTAGTGACAAAGAAGTTTGCTGATCCAGGCGCTTTCGTGACACCCACAACTGCCAGTAGTGACGTAGCTTCTTCTTCTTCTTCTTCAATCTTGTCTCTAGCTTCCACAAATGAAGTTGTCGCAAGTTTAGCGGAAACAAATATTTCCAAAATCCGCCTTGGTCAAAAAGTCTCGATTAAAGCAGATGCCTACCCAGGAAAAACCTTTGAAGGTAAAGTCAGCCAAATTGCTGCCCAAGCAGTAGTAACGCAAAACGTCACCAGTTTTGAAGTCAGAGTATCACTTTCAGACCCTCAAAGACTACTGCGGTCTGGGATGAATGCGGAAGTAGATTTTCAAGTCGGTCAAGTTGAAAATGTTCTAGTAGTGCCAACGGCCTCGGTGGTGCGCCAAGAAAATGCCACGGGTGTATTTGTGGCAGGAAAGAATAACAAACCTGTGTTTACTCCCATCGAGACTGGCGTCACCGTGAATAACTTTACCGAAGTTAAGTCTGGATTGACAGGAAACGAAAGGGTATTGCTCAGTTTCCCAGCAGGGTCACGTCCGCAATCAACACCAAGAGGAGGAGTTTTTCCGGGTCTAGGAGGAGGCACAGGCGGAAGCGGAGGAGGTCGTTCCGGCGGTGGTGGTCGTTCTCAAGGCGGTGGTTCCCCTTAAAGTGAGTTTTAAATCAATAACTTGGGTTAAGACTTAAGGGACTTCCAAATTAAAAAACATTCAAAAATCTCATACAACAATCCTCTCTCTTCTTCATCTCTCTGTGCCCTCTGCGCCTCTGTGGTTCGTTTTCTTGGTCAATTTTTTAACGAACCGCAAAGGACGCAAAGGAAGAGAAGAAAGAAATGCTTAACTCAATTGTATTGAGTTTTAAATAAAACTTTATGTTTAAGATATTTAAGGGCTTTTACAAAGTTAAGAATACCCGCACAGTACCATTGCTGGAAATCTTGACAATGGCGGCAGAGACTCTGTGGAGTAACAAATTACGCACAGGTCTAACTATGTTGGGTGTAATTATTGGGATTTCCTCAGTTATTGCGATTACTTCTGTCGGTCAGGGAGTGCAAAAGGGGGTTGAGCAACAGATACAAGCATTGGGTACAGATGTGATCCAAATTTTGGCGGGTGCGGCAAGAAGCGGGAATGTCCGTCAAGGAGTAGGTTCTAGCAGTACCTTAACCTGGGAAGATGCGAAGGCGATCGCTACACAAGCGCCATCAGCACAGATGGTTTCTGCTTATCTCCAACGCAGCGCCCAAGTTGTATATGCAGGACAGAACACCTCAACAACCATTTATGGCACAGATTTAAACTACCCAGAAGTTAGAAATACTCACCCTCAGCAAGGGAGATATTTTACTCAGGAAGAATTAGATATTGCTGCACAGATGGCTATTCTTGGCCCCACAGTCCAAACCACACTCTTTGGAAAGGGTGTAAATCCGATTGGTGAGCGAATTCGGATTCAGGGAGAGGCTTATGAAGTAATTGGGGTGATGGAGCCTAAAGGCGCTCAAGGCCCGATGGATCGAGATGATCAGATTTTCATCCCTCTAACTACTATGTCGAAGAGACTGGTTGGTAACAATGCCCTAGTAGGCGTTTCTGTCAATGGAATTTTAGTCAAAGGCGCGAATCAGGAGCAGTTAGAAGCCGCTCAGTTTCAAGTCACCAATCTCTTACGGCTGCGTCACAACATTTATCCGCCACAAGCTGATGATTTTCGGCTGACTAATCAAGCTGATATTGTTAGTACCTTCACTAGTATTGTGGGTTTATTTACAGTTATGGTGGTAGCGATCGCGGGAATTTCTCTGGTGGTTGGTGGCATTGGTATTGCCAATATTATGCTAGTCTCCGTGGTTGAGCGGACGCGAGAAATCGGGATTCGCAAAGCCGTAGGAGCCACCAATTCGGCGATACTTAATCAATTTTTAGCCGAAGCGATCGTGATTTCCATTGTCGGCGGATGTATTGGGATGGCGACTGGCATTTTATTAGCCTTTGTAGCTGCAAGCATTTTCAAATTTCCCTTTGTAATTTCTTTCTTGTCGATCATTGCTGGCTTTGGACTTTCATTGAGCGTTGGCTTACTCGCTGGGGTAATTCCAGCACGGAACGCATCCAAATTAGATCCAATCACCGCTTTACGTAGTGACTAAATAACTCCTGTACAGACGCGATTAATCGCATCTCTAACTCTTATAACTCCTGTACAGACGCGATTAATCGCGTCTCTAACTCTTATGACAACGATGATTTGGATGGAATCTATTACCAAAACTTACTACTTGGGAGAAGTTAGTGTTCCCATACTCAAGGGAATTGAACTCTCTATTGAAGAAGGGGAATACGTCTCTATTATGGGTGCGTCAGGTTCGGGTAAATCCACGCTGATGAATATTTTGGGATGTCTGGATCGTCCCACAACTGGAGACTATATTTTTGAAGGCAGAAACCTGACGACTTTTGATGATGATGAATTAGCCTATATCCGCAACCAAAGGATAGGTTTTGTTTTCCAACAATTTAACCTATTGGCGCGGGCGACAGCACTGGAAAACGTCATGTTACCAATGGTTTACGCTAACTTGCCTAAACCAAAACGCCGTGAAAGGGCATTAGAAGCCTTGGAAAAGGTAGGACTAGCCGAACGCATCGCTAACCGTCCGAGTCAACTCTCTGGCGGACAACAACAACGGGTAGCGATCGCTCGCGCTTTGGTCAACCGACCGGCGTTAGTTTTAGCAGATGAGCCAACAGGAGCTTTAGATACTGAAACTTCCCGTGAGGTGATGAGTTTGCTGACAGAACTTAATGACCAAGGAATCACGATTGTGATTGTCACTCATGAGCCAGATATTGCTGCTCAAACTCAAAGGATTATTCGAGTTCAGGATGGTTTGATTGTCGGCTAATCCGTTAATATTAACCATTTGAGGGGGAATTTAAAATTTAAATCTCTGTAGGTCAATCAGGATGAAAACTTTTGATTTATCCTCAAAGAAACCCGATTAATGACTACATCTATCTTATGAATTTCAGCTTATTCTTCGTGCATTCTACCTGGGTTAGCGTAGCGTTGGCGGTAGCCTTGCCGTCAGGCATCGCGATTCTTTTTCCAACTTTAGCAGGTGCAGCAACTCCCCCAGAGCCGCAGAATTCCTCAAGCTCTGTACAGGTTCCCGATTACCTCAACCCCAATCCCAATCCTCTGCAATTTCCTACCAAACCGGAGGAAGTAAGGATTCAGAAAACTGTGCCAATCAGTTTGGCACAAGCTTTGGAACTAGTACAACGCAACAATCACGATTTACAGGTAGCAATATTGCAGCTAGAACGCAGTCGTTCAGCTTTACGTCAGTCTCAAGCTGCCTTATTTCCGACTCTGGGAATCAACAGTAATGTGACTAACAGTGGTAATGGTTTTAGTAGCAGTCAATCTCAAGCCAGCAGTTCATTCAATGGTTCAGCACAACTGAATTATAACCTCTATACCTCCGGGAATCGACAAGCGACAATCCAAGCAGCTGAAGAACAACTACATGTCGATGAATTAAATGTTGAAACTCAGTCTTTGACAATTAGGTTGAATGCCATCACTCAATACTACAATTTGCAAGAAGCCGATGAACAAGTAAGAATTAATCGGTCTGCTGTGAATAATGCCCAGGCTAGTTTGCGGGATACTCAAGCTCGACTAGATGCTGGAGTCGGTACGCAGTTCGATGTGCTGCAAGCTCAGGTAGTTTTAGCAAATGCCCAACAACTCCTGACTAATGCTATCTCACAGCAGCGAATTGACCGTCGTCAGCTTGCAACTCTGTTAAGTTTGTCGCAGTCAGTTGATATCACTGCCGCAGATCCCGTACAATTGGCGGGTCTTTGGCAGCCAACACTCGAAGAAACTATTATCCAAGCGTTTCAAAATCGCCCAGAATTGCCACAGTATTTGGCACAACGTAATATTTACGAACAACAGCGACGACAGGCGCTTTCACAGCTAGGGCCGCAAGTTAGTTTGGTAGGCAGCTACAACCTGCTAGATCGGTATAATGATGGCATCAGCGTTACTGATGGCTATTCAGCAGCAATTCAAGGAAGTCTAACTTTGTTTGATGGGGGCGCAGCAAGAGCGAGTGCGGCTCAATCGAAAGCGAATATTGCGATCGCCGAGACTCAATTTGCTAGCCAGCGCGACCAAATTCGCTTTAATGTAGAACAGTACTACTCTCAATTGCAATCTAATTTAAATAATGTGCAAACTTCTAGTGTGGCTTTAAATCAAGCCAGGGAAGCTCTGGATTTAGCAAGGCTGAGGTTCCAAGCTGGTGTGGGCACTCAAACAGAGGTGATTGCTGCTGAAAGTGACCTGACAACAGCAGAAGGTAATCGAGTCACAGCTATTTTGAATTACAATATCGCTCTAGCTAATTTGCAAATATCAGTCACTTACAGGGCTTCGCGCTAAGTACAGCACTTCCGAAATTCGTAGCTTTTTTAAACGCAGAGAAGCGCTGAGGGGCGCTGAGTTTTGCCAATTTTAATTCGCTATGAACTTATGAAATTCTGTACTAATAGGCGAGAATAAATAAAAGTAGATTAAGTAATGTAAAAAATCTTGAGATGAGTTCGTAGTGAGGACTTTAGTCCTCAAATGAGGACTAAAGTCCTCACTACAAACCTTGAATTATTCACGCCCCTCTACTTAACTTTCTTTCTTCTCTTCCTTTGTGTCCTTTGCGTCCTTTGCGGTTCGTTAAAAAAATTGACTTTGACAAAGAGTTAAGCCTTAACCCAAACGTATTGGACTATGGCGTAGTAATTACCGCTACTGGGCAATGGGCTTTACTCAAAATTGCATCCACTCTGTGACCGAAGAAAACGCGACCCGTAACCATTCGGATACTACTTCCGAGAATAATTAGGTCAACTTTATTGGTTTGGGCAAACTTGAGGATTTCCCTTTCTGGGCTGGTTCCTTGCAGAATATAGGTTTTGACATCAGCACCCAGATTGCGGCCAATTGCTGCTTGCTGTTCGAGCAGATCATGGGCAATTTCCTTGACTGGAGCTAGCGATCGCCGTTCGTAAAGAATATACTCAACCTGTGGCAAATTAATCACGTTAACGATCATCACTAATGCCCCTGTTTGAGCAGCGATCGTACTTGCCATTTCTACGGCATTTTTGCTATATTCTGTCCCCACCGTTGGCACTAGAATCTTTTTCAGCTGTTGTTGAGCGATTTTGCATATCTCGCCTTTGGGTTGGGGTAAGTGCGACTTTACCACCATCGTTGCACAAGGCGCTTCTTGTACTACCCGGTCTACAAGCAAATTGAACAATGCTTTCTGGGGGCGTATCTGTTCAGAAGCTCCCAATACAATCAAGTTATAGCCTTTGTTGGCTTCATTCAGAATTACCTCCGCTTTACTACGCCCAGACTCCGTTTTTGTTTCCAGGATGGTATCAGCAGGTAGCTGCATTTCTTCAGCAACAGAAGCCAGAGCTTGCTCGGCGGCGGTATCTTTAACCTGGGTTGCCGTTCGACGCGCTTTTTTTTGGGGCTGCTTGTCACTCAGAGCATATAGAGATGTGACTTCTATCGAGTTTTGGTGAGCCATGTAACCGACTAGCTGCGCTGCGAGTTGGATGTTGGGGCCACCGCTAGTGGGTATTAAAACACGCTGGATTTGCTTGATAAAGCTCTGGCTATCTTGCTCTTCTTGTTCCAAACGTCGAGCTTCCTCTTCACCCATAACCACCTTCGACAAAGACCAGCGCAAAAGGGGTGGAGCCATTAGGGAAGTAACAATCGCTACCATGACAATAATTGAGTACATCTGTGGATTCAGTACTCCCAAAGATAAACCAATCGTGGCAACGACAATTTCCATCGCCCCGCGAGCATTCATCCCCGAACCCATCGCCAAACCTTCCCAATGACTCAAGCCGCCGACGCGAGAACCAATGTAAGCACCGATAAATTTACCAACACAGGCGACAGCGAGAACAATCAAGCCAAATATCAAGGTTTGGGGGACTAACAGGGTTAGCAAGTTAACCTTCAAGCCAGCTGAAGCAAAGAAAATTGGCGCGAGAAAGGCTGCTGTGAAGACTTCTAGCAGATGTCCAGCTTCATTGCTAAAGCGGCGGGATTGACCTGCCAAAATCCCCAGCACGAAAGCACCTAATGCTGCTTCTAGACCTAATGCGTGCGTAAGTGCGGCTGCCGAGAGCGAAAGAATTAGCACAACCGATATACTAGCGGAGATGCCGCCAACGTAGTCATCAACCCAGCGCAAAATCTGGTCTACGATGGTACGCCCAATTGTGAAGGCGATCGCTAGAAACAATATAGCCGCACTCACGGAGTGGAAAATTGTCCCAAAGTCAAATTTGCCGCTACTAGCTAAACCTGAAACCACTGAAAGTAAAATCCAGCCGATGGTGTCGTCAGTCATACCAGCTGCTAAGGTGACTTGACCAATGTCACGGCGAATCAGGTTTAAGTCCATCAGCACCTTAGCAATCACTGGTACTGCCGAAATACTCATTGCTGTGGCGATAAACAGACTGAATACCAGTCGCTTATCTGGGTCGGCTAAAAAACTATCTGGCAATAGCCAGCCCAATCCAAATCCGGTGATAAACGGGACAATAATTCCGCCCAGTGAAATCAGCAGAGCCGTTTTACCTTTACGAAGAATCAGCTTGAGATCCGTCTCCAACCCAGTTACAATCAGTAAAAATAACACGCCTAACCAAGAAATCACTGAAAGTAAATCAGATTGTTCTTGACTTTTGGGAAAGATCAGCCCCTGTAAGTCTGGAAGCAGCAAACCAAATAGAGAAGGGCCCAGCAGCACACCCGCCAGTAATTCCCCAACAACAGGCGGTAGGTTAATCCGGCGCATCAACTCACCTAATCCCCGCGCTACCAGAAGCAACAGTGACAGTTGCACCAGCACCAACAGCAGCTCATGATGACCGAGAGGTTTAATTAAACCTTCACCGGCTGCTTTCTGTGCAGCGAGTACAGGCACTAACATCAGGGACAGGTTTTGCATATAAGCGTCCAAAGGTGGATTACAAATTTTTCAAGGGGCTGTTCAAGTAAATCCTGAAAATGCTTACTTCCACATCGGTCTAGGAGCTTAAACTGTCATTATTATTAGGAACTGACAAATAAAAAAACATCCCAAATTTTCTTGTGGGATGGGTGTCCGCACCCGTCCCATATTCAGGGCAGGCTTTCCTGCCCACCCCACAAGATGGATAATTTATTTCTTGTCAGTCCCTTATTAACGGCAAGATGATCATGCGCGATCGCCCTAAGAGGTTGCTTGAAAAGTATTGGCGAATAGAATTCGCGGCTACACAAACTCTCGTCCACCTACGTGGACTAAGAGAAAATCAACGGTTTTTAACCCACGGAGGTGGGTTTTGATTTTGTCTGTATAGCCAAGCCAGTGTGGGAACACGGGGTTTCCCCGCCACTTCCTTCAACGGGGGGAACCCCCGCAACGGAGTGGCTCCCCATGAGCAACTGGCGTGCGATTTCCAATCGCCAGGGCTAGTATTAATTGAGACTTATTTTCGAGCGCGAATAAAGAATTTTGTAGTATCTTCCCAAATACCTTGATCAGTTGCTAGTTTCTCAATTTCTGCTTTGTACTCAACTTGCAACTGATTTAATTGTTCTTGTGATAATTTTGACAGCAGTGGATTACCTTTCAAATTTATATTAATTGCTGTCTCAGATAATCTGTTATCCCTAAGAGGGCGATAACGTCCTGATGGCTCAATCTTAATTTCGATATCTCTAAAACCTGCCTGATTGAGTAAATTGCGACATTTTTCTGGAGTCCCAAGTGGTTCAAGGATATGTGGTAGCGATATGCCCAAAACTCTAGCGCCGATCCTCTGCTGAAGAGATGCCATATAAGCTGTTTCTGGAGGACAGGTAAATGCCACAAACCCTCCAGTTTTCAAGATGCGATACCACTTTTGCAAAATAGCAAGGATATCAGGAAAAAGTACAATCGCCTCACAGCAAAAGACAACATCAAAACTACTATCACTAAAGTGGAAATATTCTGCATCTGCCTCAATCAACTCGATGTTTTGTAATCTAGTTGCGGCAATCTTAAGTCTTGCTTGATCCAACATTCCAGGGGTCATGTCAATCCCAATCACATAGCCCTCTGAACCAACTTTTTCAGCTGCGGGTATCGCTACTAAACCTGTTCCAGTCGCCACATCAAGGATTTTCTGCCCTGAATGTAGCGTCACAAATTCAAGTAGAATCTTGGCTTCTAGAGGATGGCGAGTACCTTCCTCATGGTCATAAGTAGTTCTACTACCATAAAATTCTCTTAGTTGCTGCTTATAACTATCCAGATCAGTCATAACCAAATGTCAAATTTTCTCCACTTTATAATAACTCTTGTTGTGATGTTGAGTTGTTCGCTGCTGAATCCAACCCTGACAGCACAAGCCGCGTCTTCATCCACCACGATTTACGAACAACGGATAATCCATAGTCCAGATGGTATCGGCAAATATTACATGGGGCGCGAAATTGCCAAAGTTATGGGATACACAGGTGCTGGCTGGCTAGAACGTCCAAGCCGAGAGGGGGAAGAACAGCCAAGTAAGGTAGTCAACGTCCTCAACCTAAAATCTAACGATGTAGTGGCGGATATTGGCGCTGGTACAGGTTATTTAAGCTTTCGCATCGCGCCGCTATTAACAGCAGGTAAGGTGTTAGCTGTAGATGTTCAGCCAGAAATGTTGGAAATCATTGATTTGTTCAAAAAAGAGAAAAATATTACCAATGTTAAGCCTGTTTTAGCAACCCTTAGCGACCCCAACTTACCATCTGAAAGTATCGATTTGGCGTTGATGGTGGATGCTTACCATGAACTTGAGTATCCCCAAGAAGTGATGCAAGGAATTGTGAAAGCACTTAAACCAGGTGGTCGAGTGGTGCTAGTTGAGTATCGGGGTGAAAATCCTTTTATTATGATTAAAGGTCTGCACAAGATGACTCAAAAGCAAGTCCGTAAAGAAATGCAAGCTGTTGGTTTGGTTTGGCGTGAAACTAAAAACTTGTTACCTCGACAGCATTTAATGGTATTTGAGAAACCTGATTCTAGCGATTTATTAACAAAATGATGCTTGGGTGGTGAATCTGTAGAAAAATATGCACTAAGCCATAATAAAGTAAGACTCCTTGCCAGAGCAGAAAATCATGAGCAACCTATCACTCAAGCAGCGAATTCCTCCTTTAGAAAATGGCGATCGCCTCACTCGCTACGAATTTGAGCGACGCTATCAAGCAATGCCCCGTCACCAAAAAGCAGAATTAATTGAAGGAGTTGTATACTTGGCATCCCCATTACGCTTTGAAAGTCATGCTAAACCACATGGTCATACAATCACTTGGTTGGGAGTTTATGAAGCATCAACCCCTGGTGTGAGATTGGGAATTGAGCCAACAGTCCGCTTAGATCGAGACAATGAACCTCAACCAGATGGAGTGCTATTAATAATGCCAACATCCCAAGGACAATCTCGTTTGAGCGATGATGATTACATCGAAGGTGCGCCAGAACTCGTAATAGAGATAGCAGCTAGCAGTGTTGCTATTGATTTACATGACAAGAAAAAAGTCTATGGTCGTAATGGGGTAAAAGAATACATTATTTGGCAAATATTTGAAAATAAATTAGATTGGTTTCGCCTGCAACAAGGAGAATATGTGTCTTTAGAAGTGGATGCAGATGGAATTATCAAAAGTCAAGTATTTCCTGGTTTGTGGTTGTCAATGTCAGATTTACTTGCTGGCAATATGCAGCAAGTCTTAGCTGTATTGCAGTTGGGATTAAATTCGCCAGAACATCAAATATTTGTGCAGCAGTTGTCTGAGGAAGAAAGATAGTTGCACAAATACCTGGCGAATAGAATCAGGGCGAACGCATCTAAATTACTCTTGTTCACAGCCAAGGTTAAGAAGCAACGAAAAATGTATCTATGAATGTAAACTATCTAAAGCTTAATTAAACCAAAATAATTCTTGAAAAAGTTGCAGTCAATAATGGATTACTGACATGGTATAGCATCGTTAAGTCTGTTGACCAATTAAATGATATTGAACTCGATCCTTCTTCATATTATGTGCTTCAGGAGCTTATTAATGTTGGGTTTCTTCGACTAGAGCCGCCAGAAGGAGGAAACTCGGCTAAATATTGGCTAACACAGACTGGTAGACTCTTTTTAAGTCAAAGTTGAAATGATTGAGCCGAGACAAAGCCAGATTCAAAGTAGCGATTTTTTGACATCAGTCTATTTTTTTTGGAATGAGACTGGCGCTTTTGGTTGCACTATCCCAAACAATCCAGCTAAGAGAATTATCTAAATCATCGGGGCTATTTGAAACTTTAAAATACAGCTTTTCTGCACCTTTTCTTTCAATAGCAAAGTCGGCATTTTGAGCATAAACAACTATAAAACCTTTGTCTCGCAAACAATACATCGCCCAGGCTTTCAATGATTGCTTGTATGGTTCGTGTGGAATTGATGGTTTTGCGATCGCATCTTCGATTACTTGAAATATTTGCATGAGTTTCCCGCTTATAGTAGATTAACTATTGTCCTTTGTTGCTGCCTAGATCCCCGACTTCTTTAATAAGTCGGGGATCTAAATCCAGTTTAAGTTAAGCGACATTCTACCCTACCGTGTGTTTTATCCGAGCATTTTCAAACATTATTATTATCCCCAAATTTTTTTCAGCGTCAGTACAAAACCAGGTAAAACATTTTCCCCAGAAAGAGTTTGAGGTGATTTTAAAACTTCCACATCTTGTCCAGGACGATAAATTTCAACTTCCTGTTTTTTTCGATTTATTAGCCAACCTAAACGACACCCATTTGAAATATACTCGTGCATTTTTTCTTGAACTTTTTTCAAGGTGTCAGATGGCGACATTATTTCAATTGCAAAGTCAGGACATAAAGGAATAAATTTTTCTCTTTGTTCTTTAGTCAAACTATCCCAACGAGATTTTTCCACCCAAGAAACATCAGGAGAACGGTCGGCACCATTTGGTAAAGTAAATCCAGTGGAAGAATCAAAAACTTCACCTAGTTGCTTTTGTTCATTCCATGATGCTAATTGCAGAATTAAATTAACATTACTTTTTCCAGTTTCTCCTCCCGTTGGTGGCATTATGACTAATTCTCCTTGGGCATTGCGTTCTAATTGTAAATCGGGGTTTTCTTCACACAGCTGATAAAACTGCTCTCTTGTCAGTTTAATAATCGAATTAAGGTTTAATGTCAGTGCTGGCATAGAAGTATTTCCCGTTTTTTGTTCGCTGACAAATAATTATTTAATGCACATCGGGATCGCAACGAATTTCAATCATAAAGCCATCTGGATCGTAAAAATACACTCCTCTACCAGTCGGACGAGTGACTGGGCCATGTGCGATCGCTATTTTATTTTCTCTGATCACTGTCACCGCGCGATCGAATAACTGCGGATCGATATCAAAGGCGAGATGGTACGCTCTAGTGAAGGTCTTTTCTGGGTCTGGATTTGGTGGTGTTAAATCCGGTTCCCCAAATAAATCCAAAATTGTCCCATCTGGGGTGATGAAGTTGGCTACTTTCCCAGATGCGACAAGTTCCAGCAGGGTTGCGGGTACTTCGTCACCTGTGAGTTCATGCAAACCCAAGATTGTGCCATAAAAGTAGCGGGAAGCTTGCATATCCCGGACGTTGAGGGCAATGTGATGCACTTTACGCAGATTCCCTGGCGCAAGGACACTGTTCACGGATTGGGTGGTAGATAGCATAATAAAACAAAATTTCCCTACAAAGATAGAAGCTTAACTTCTTTCTTAAAGTTTATTATTTATAATAAACACTTCGCATGGCTTTTGATTATTCTTTAGACTTTAAAAATATCGATTTTCGGCAACATCCTGAACTCTATCGTGTTGGGAAGGGTGAGCAGGGTGTACTTTTGGTAGAACCATACAAATCAGAAATCCTTCCCTACTGGCGGTTTAAAACTCCTGAGATTGCTAGAGAGTCAAGTGAAAAAATCTCCGAGATGTTTCTTGATTATTTAGAGAGAGATGATTTTGTCGGCGCGGATATGGCACGGAAGTTTATCCAAATGGGTTATACTCGCTCTCGCCGTTATGCTAATCATAAAAGCGGCAGGAAATATAAACAAAAT
This sequence comes from Nostoc sp. NOS(2021), assembly GCF_017115025.1. GTDB lineage: Bacteria > Cyanobacteriota > Cyanobacteriia > Cyanobacteriales > Nostocaceae > Nostoc. The sequence continues at coordinate 25,258 of NZ_JABXKM010000060.1, forward strand.
TCGGAAACTCCAAGCTCCAAAAAAGAGATTCTTCCCTATGAAGTAGACCCAGTTAAAGCGGAATCAGCGGCAATATTTAAAGCCAAGTGGGTACAAGCAAAGACAAATGAGAAATATCAAGAGCTTTTAGCTAAACATAAACAAATGTATGAGAGCATCTCACCTTTGCAAATAAATATACCTGGCGATTAGAAATCGCGGCTACACAAACGTACTCCTTTGGAGAACCCGTTGGCGCAGCCTCTCTAAGAGTTGGGTAGGCCGCCTGCGCGGACTCAGAAATTTGAAACCCACCTCCGTGGGTTTTGTCTGTATAGCCGCAAATTCCATTCGCCAAGGCGAGTATCTGAGGTGGATGAACGAGTATCTGAGGTGGATGAATGGAGTTCTGAGGTGGATGAACGGAGTTCTGAGGTGGATGAACGGAGTTCTGAGGTGGATGAACGGAGTTCTGAGGT
>NZ_JABXKM010000087.1 GCF_017115025.1 Nostoc sp. NOS(2021)
CGGAGTGGCTCCGACTCCGCGCTACCTGTATTGTTGGGGTCTTAAACCCTTTGATTTACGATAAAATCGATTTTTTGAGAAAAATAGACCATTGGATTTGCATTGCTGGGATAATTGCTTTAGGTTCCAAGGATAGATTAGACATAGGAGTGAAAATTAATTCTGCGTTGCTCGAAATCCTTGGTAGGGACAATTCATGAATTGTCCCTACGTCATTTTCACTCCTATGTCTATTGGGTTAGAAGCGTGTAATACGAAGAATCGCGGGTTTGGCATCAGCGCTCGCCATCATATAGATGAAGATGGTGTAATCACCGGGACTGTAACAGATGAGTTAGCAATTCGCGGTTATTACCAAGAGTGGAATCGGCTGATGAAAGCTAATTTCAAACTAACCGCACAAGCAGTTGAACTTGATTAGGCAATCCAAATGAAAAAACCTGGATTTATTGAGCGTCATCACCTGTGGACAGAAATCCAAAAAGAAGCAGCTGAAAAGCTCAAGGCTGTTGTCAAAGAACGGGATCTATTGTTGATTCGTACCGCTTGGGCAGACCAGCATGGCATTGTTCGCAGCAAGTCGCTCTTACCCCAAGCGTTTTTAAGCGCCTTAGAAAACGGTATGCAAATCAGCACAGGGACATTCCTGTTTGATACTGGTGGTGCAATAGTATTTAACCCCTTCGTTCCGGGCGGTAGCTTAGACATGCCTCAGATGACTGGTGCGCCAAATCTTGTGGCTGTTCCTGACCCTCATACCTTCAAAATTGTGCCTTGGGCAAAACGCACTGGCTTTATCCTCTGTGACGAGTACTTTCAAAATGGCCAGGTAATGCCCTTTTCCAGTCGCGGTATTTTGCGCCAATCATTGGTAGAGTTACATCAAAGAGGGTTGGAGCATATTGTCGGCTTAGAAGTTGAGTGGTATCTGGCAAAGTTGTTAGATCCGATGTTAGCGATCGCTGATGTTGGTACTTCTGGAAAACCTGGTGAACCTGCATTAGTTAGCGCCGTAGAGCATAGCTTCCAATACCTTTTAGAATCCCACAATCCAGAGATTCACGACTTACTGCGCGTTTTGGCAGAAAACTTAGTTGAAATGGAATTGCCTTTAAGGAGTGTCGAAAACGAAGGGGGTGCCGGTCAATTTGAATTTACCTTTGACCCGATTCCGGCATTGCAAGCTGCGGATACAATGATCATATTCCGAATGGCGACCAAGCAAATCTGCCGTCAACAAGGTTACATCGCATCGTTTATGTGTCGTCCAGGACTACAAGGTTGTTCTTCTAATGGCTGGCATTTGCACCAATCCCTTGTAGACCGAACCACAGGCGAGAACGCTTTCATGTCTGCAAACACCAAAACCCTCATGTCAGATTTAGGTAAACATTTCGTTGGTGGTATTCTCAAACACGCCAATGCTGCTTCTGTGTTCACAACCCCAACAATTAACGGCTACAAAAGATTTAGACCTTATTCCCTAGCTCCTGATCGTGCAGGATGGGGATTGGAAAACCGAGGGGCAATGATTAGATTACAAGGCGGTTTTGATGACCCCACCACCCACATTGAAAACCGAGTTGGAGAACCAGCAGCCAATCCCTATCTGTATATGGCATCGCAATTAATTTCTGGGTTAGATGGTGTAGATCATAAACTTGACCCTGGCTCCCCAACAGAGTCACCTTACACTACAGAAAATCCGACCTTACCCAAAAGTTTGCCAGAGGCGATTTCAGATTTGAGCCAAAGCGAACTTTTTTCTCAAAAAATGGGTCAGCAGTTCATAAACTTCATCATTAAGATGAAACAGAGTGAAATTAATCGCTTTTTGCAGTCCGTCGCTGATCAGCCACCAGAAGACTATTTAAAGCAGGTGACTAACTGGGAGCAAAGAGAATATTTTGAATTATTTTGAGTTGAGTTTGGTTTTAAGGACTTCCAAAAAATAAAATCACTTTGGGGACTGCTGCGGTGAAGATTGGTACTTACGGTTTTTTGCAGATTGAATATTGCAGAAAAATCCGGTAACAAATAGCTTGGGTTATTGTTCTTGGGTGACAATCCACAACAAGTCTAACCACAAGTGGGGATAAGTTTGCTTGAGATTTGAGAAGCCCAAATGAATCAGGACTTACGCAAAAAGGCAGTGAAAGCCTTGATTTCCCGTAGGGGCAATTCATGAATTGCCCCTACATTTCGTACTTGATGCGTAAGTCCTGTGAATTTCTAAAACTGTATTAAATACTACTTTTTACCAATTAAGTTGGCAGAAATTCATGCTAGACAAATGCTCTGTTTATTGGAATTTGGGGCTTTTGAGCCAAAATAGCAGGTAAAAAACAACCACCCGCAAAAATAATTTGCGCTTGGCAAGCAAATTGGCAATTGATGTGATAGTCTTTTTATATGGGGAATCAAGACAGCGAAAGCACAGTCATGTAGTCAAAGAGAAATGATATAAACTCAAAGACCAGACTTTCGCCTTGGCAGATGTAATGTTTAAATCCGCTACGGCTTTTTGAAACTAAGAGACAAAGCCAATGAAGCAGGATAGTGACCTCCGTAATAACTTGAAGTCGATTAGAACTCGCTTAGGCATGAGCCAACAAGATTTGGCTAACATCGCTAGTGTGACTCGTCAGACTATTAGTGGTGTAGAGTCGGGACAATATGCTCCCTCAGTGGCCATAACACTTCGCTTGGCCAAAGCGCTTGGCTGTCAAGTTGAGGATCTATTCTGGTTAGATCGGGATTTACCTGAAGTTGAAGCAGTTCTTGCCAAGCCTGTCCCTAATGGTCAGCAACTGCGAGTTAGTATGGCTCGTGTGGGAGGACAATGGATAGCTTATCCCTTGATTGGTAAGGATGCTTTTCGCCAAGACATGATTCCGGCTGATGGTGAAGGTACTAGCCAAAAAGGTACAAATAAAGTTCGAGTCAGGCTACTAGATGATAATCTCGACACACTTCACAACACGGTTGTGATTGCTGGTTGTGCCCCTGTGATTTCACTATGGGCAAGAGCTACCGAACGCTGGCATCCCCAACTGCGAGTCCAATATAACTTCGCCAATAGCATGGCTGCATTGCACAGTCTATGCCGAGGTGAGGCGCACATCGCTGGGATGCATCTGTATGATCCTGAAACTGGTGAGTATAATACTCCCTTTGTTCGAGATGTTCTGGCTGGAAGGGAAGCAGTTCTGATTACCCTTGGTGTCTGGGAGGAGGGACTTTTATTGAAGTCAGGGAACCCGATGGGAATTAGAACAGTTACTGACTTAATAGCAGGGGGAGCGACTATTGTCAACCGCGAAATAGGTTCTGGTAGTCGGATGCTTTTGGAACAAACACTCCAAAAGGAGCAAATACCGTTCGATGCTGTTCAGGGCTTTGATAATATACTCAAAAGTCACCAAGATGTTGCCCAAGCTGTAGTCAGAGGAGTTGCCGATGCTGGTATGAGTACGGCATCTGTAGCTACCGCTTTTGGGCTGGGATTTATCCCTTTACATCAGTCACGATATGATTTGGTGATTCTCAAGGAATATCTAGAAGAAGCACCTGTACAACAGTTGCTCAGTACTTTGGGACATCGGATGGTTCACTCACAATTTGAAATTCTCGGCGGTTACGATATTAGCAAAATTGGGGAAGTTGTAGCGACTGTTTAGAGTGGATTGCAATGGTTGGTTGTGTGGTTTAGGGAATAACTCTGCATAAATTTAAATTCCTACTGAACCACTCTTTAGGTATGAGCAACCTTCAGGGATTACAACAACTGAATAATGCTGAATTCGTAATTCGTAATGGGCTACGCCTCGCTACGCTAACGTGATTCGGATTGAATTTGGGTTTCCAGCTTAGAATCTGTAGCTTTCTTTTTTCCAATTGGTATTACTACCGCCAGAGAAATCATTTGAGTGAACGTCTGGTAATACTTGCAATATTCCTTGAGTGATGTCTTATCGCTCTAGCTATTAGTCAGAAAAAACAATGACTAATGGACAACGAAAACTGACCAAAACTTGAATATGTTCTCGATTCGGACTCTTTTTGCTGTAGAACGGGCACCTCCAACGACGTTCTACATAAGGTCACTGCTGTAATTTTACAGCGCGAGTACCTCCGGTAGGCACTTTGTGCCAACGCCTCATAAACCGACAAACCCACCAAACAAACAATTACAGGATCAATCATCATGTCCGACGGAAAAATTAGACAAATTGCTTTCTACGGTAAAGGCGGTATCGGGAAATCTACTACCTCCCAAAATACCCTCGCCTCGATGGCGGAAAAGGGTCAACGCATCTTGATTGTGGGTTGCGATCCCAAAGCTGACTCTACCCGATTGATCCTGCACTGTAAAGCTCAAACCACCGTGTTGCACTTAGCTGCTGAACGGGGCGCTGTGGAAGATATCGAACTCGAAGAAGTGGTAATCACTGGCTTCCGGGATATCAGATGCGTAGAATCAGGTGGACCAGAACCTGGTGTAGGTTGCGCTGGTCGTGGTATCATCACCGCCATCAACTTCCTCGAAGAAAACGGCGCTTACTCAGACGTAGATTTCGTATCCTACGACGTATTGGGCGACGTTGTGTGTGGTGGTTTCGCCATGCCTATTCGTGAAGGTAAAGCCCAAGAAATCTACATCGTTACCTCCGGTGAAATGATGGCGATGTTTGCAGCTAATAACATTGCTCGCGGTGTTCTTAAGTACGCTCACACTGGTGGCGTGCGCTTAGGTGGACTGATTTGTAACAGCCGTCAAACTGACCGGGAAGATGAACTGATTAGCACCCTGGCAGCTAGATTGAATACCCACATGATTCACTTCGTCCCGCGTGACAATATCGTGCAACACGCCGAATTGCGCCGGATGACAGTGAACGAGTATGCGCCTGACAGCAAACAAGCTAATGAATACCGCACATTAGCGGACAAGATTATCAACAATACAAATCTTACAGTTCCCACACCCATCGAGATGGATGAGCTAGAAGATTTGTTGATTGAGTTCGGCATCCTTGAAAGTGAAGAAAATGCTGCAAAAATGATTAGCCAAGCAGATGCTGCTAAGAAACTAGAAGACGTTCAAGGGGAAGCACTAGAAGCAGTGAAAAAAGGAAACGTCGAAATAGTTTCCGGTAGCTAGAAGAAGTAAGGTTCTTGTTCGGACTCAAGTGCTAAATGCAAAGTAAATATTAGGTGGGCGATTCTCGCCCACTTTCTCACCAATCTTTTAAAATGGAGGTAATCGAATAGCTAATCTTAACCTCTGAGTATTTTATGATCACTGTGTTAACACTAATCTACTAAAGTATACACAGCAAAATTAATACTTTAATAGTTTAGTTAGTGTTTTTGTTTTCTCCTTCTCTAACCTAGTTGATGTTTATATTTTAGGGAATGATAAATTCTCTTGATCATTCCCTTTTATTCCATGTTTTAGATACATTAATAAATGAAAGTCCTATAAAAGCCTTTGGGAATTCAGTTAACATCTAACAAATTCTACCTATTGTCACCAAACAAATGAATCCCACATCAGGAAAAATCAACGATTCACTCAGTGACTCCAATTCCGAAGATGCTCATCAGCAGCAGAAACTGCATAAAAAAAAGTCCTCCACACAATTACCTCAACCTGGAACTACTCAAGGGAGTTGCGCTTTTGATAGTGCAATGATTACCTTAGTACCAATCACCGATGCTGCTCATGTAGTTCACGGGCCAAGTGGCTGTGCTGCCAGTATTTGGGGAAGTTATAGCAGTCTCTCCTCTGCTTCGATGCTGTACAAGATACGCTTTACCAGCGACATAGATGAGAACGATATCATCTTCGGTGGAGCCAAAAAGCTGTACAAAGGCATTTTAGAATTAGAAAGACGCTACAAACCTGCGGCGGTATTTGTTTACTCCACTTGTATCACCGCCTTGATTGGGGATGACATAGAGGGAGTTTGCAAAGATGCCACCGAGAAAACAGGAATACCCACTATTCCTGTACATTGCCCTGGATTCATTGGGAACCAAAATTTGGGCAACCGTGTCGCTGGTGAAGCAATGCTTTCACACGTTATTGGAACAGCTGAACCAGATACTACTACACCCTATGACATCAACCTAATTGGTGAATACAACATCGCAGGTGCAATATGGAATGTTCTACCGTTATTGGAGAAATTAGGTATTAGAGTTTTGGCAAAAATTACAGGCGATGCTGTCTACAAAGAAGTTTGCTATGCCCATCGTGCCAAGCTTAACGTGCTCCTCTCCTCCAAAGCACTAATCAATATGGCAAAAGGGATGGAAAAACAATATGGCATTCCCTATATTGAAGAGTCTATTTATGGTGTAGAGCAAATCAATCAGTGCCTAAGAAACATTGCTGCAAAGTTGGATCATCCAGATTTGCAGGAACGTACAGAAAAACTAATTGCAGAAGAAACTGCTGCAATAGATGAAAAACTTGCTCTGTATATTACCCGATTGCAAGGTAAGCGCGTTATCCTTTCTACTGGAAGTTTCAAGAGTTGGTTGATTATCTTTGCTGCGAAGAAATTGGGGATGGAAGTTATTGCTATTAGTACTAAGAATAATACTGAGGAGGATAGAATTAGAGTCAAAAGTTTGCTGGGTCAAGATGGCATAATTCTAGAACAAAATAGTCTTGAAGAAATTTTACAGATAATTAACGAAAATCAAGCTGATATGTTAATTGCTGATAAACGCCATCAAGACACCTCTCTCACAGCTAGAATTCCATTCCTAGACATTAATCAAGAACGCAACCATCCCTATGCAGGCTATATAGGAATCTTAGAGGTAGCACGAGAACTGTATGCCGCTTTTTACAACCCTGTGTGGGAGCAAGTATACCAGCCAGCCCCGTGGTCAGCAGGAAATTCTTCAGAGGAGAAGATTTGATGGCGATTATTAGCGTTACGAGTACATCTGTTGCAGTTAATCCCCTGAAGCAAAGCCAAACTGTGGGTGCAGTTTTAGCCTTTTTGGGGTTGAAGGGAATCATGCCTTTATTACACGGTTCTCAAGGCTGTACTGCTTTGACTAAGGCGGTATTAGTACAGCATTTCCGTCAGACGATTCCCCTTTCCAGTACGGCGATGACAGAAGTTGCAACTATTTTGGGTGGCGAGGAAAGAGTTGAACAAGCAATCTTGACTTTGGTGCAGAGATCCAAACCAGAAATTATCGGTCTTTGTAGCACTGGACTTGTGGAAACCAGAGGCGATGATATGGGGCGCTTTGTTAAGGAGATTCGTCACCGTCACCCAGAACTAGATTATTTACCAATTGTGCTTGTCTCTACACCAGATTTCAAAGGTACATTACAGGATGGTTTTGCTGGTGCAGTTGAGAGTATAGTCAGGGAAATCCCTCAAAAAAGCTCTAAGCAAGATGCTTGTCCTACACAAATCACTATTTTGGCGAGTTCTGCTTTCACACCAGGGGATGTACAGGAAATCAAAGAGATTGTCACCTCCTTTGGACTCGTACCTATTGTTGTACCTGACCTTTCTGGCTCACTAGATGGTCATATAGAAGATTCTTCTAGTGCCATTACAGCTAATGGCACAAATGCAGCACAGTTGCGCTCAATTAGCAGTTCTGTATTCACTTTGGCACTAGGTGATAGTATGCGGGCTGGGGCGCAAATTTTGGAGCAGAGATTCAATATACCTTATGAGGTATTTGGGGAACTGACGGGACTAGCAGCAGTAGATAAATTCCTGCAAGCATTGGCGGATATCAGTGGTGTCAGCGTACCGGAGAAATACCGCCGTCAACGCCGTCAGTTACAACATGTGATGTTGGAGAATCACTTTTACTTTGGTTGCAAGCGAGTTTCTTTAGCACTGGAACCGGATTTACTTTGGTCAACAGTTTCTTTCCTGCGATCGCTAGGAGTTGAAATTCACTCAGCAGTGACAACAACACGCTTTCCTCTGCTAGAAAAACTTCCGATTAAGAGCGTTACTATCGGCGATTTGGAAGACTTTGAGCAATTGGCGGTTGGATCTGATTTACTAATTACCAACTCTCATGGAGTTGCGATCGCTCAACGCTTAAAAATTCCTCTCTATCGTCAAGGGATTCCCATTTTTGACCGCTTAGATCATGGTCAGTTCACCAAGGTTGGCTACCGAGGTACTATGCAACTTTTATTTGATATTGGCAACCTGTTTTTAGAGCAGGAAACAAAGGTTAAGCATTAAACAGAACCAATTCTAACTGTTTATTACAGTTTTACCAATATTATTGGTAATTGTATCACTAGATACAATCTTGCAGAGCAATTTTAGCTTTGATAGTTACTGAAAAGCCGTATACGTCCATTAGTGAATATACCAACCAATGACAGCAAGCTCGTGCCTAGCTTCTGCATTGACTCAAATTAAGTCTTCTTCATGAATCCAGCACAGCTAAAAAAAACAACTGCCAAAGCGAGTCGTGTTACAAGAAAACTTCGCCGCCGTTTTGACCTTACACAATCTGTGATCACACCATCTTTGCTCACTTGGTTTGAGGTCATTGGCTACACAGTTTTATTAGAGCCAGATATTGCTTTAGGTAAGCATCAGATAGGGCGCAGCAATTATACTGAGGTGGTTTTGCGCGATCGCTTCCATGACGCTTTGCAGAAAATTAACCCGAAAAAACCTGACGAGGCGATCGCCGCAGCTATCTATCAGGTTACTTGCACAGAGAGTTCCGACTTGCTGGAAAATAACCGTCGCTTTCACAAATTCTTGACCGATGGTGTGGAAGTTGAATACCTGTATAACCAAGAAATAGTTCATGACAAATTATGGCTCATTGATACGTCTAATCTACTGAACAATGATTGGTTAGCTATTCATCCCTTGACTGTAGTTGAGGAGAGTTATGCTCACTGTCCTGATCTAGTTGTCTTTATCAACGGTTTACCCTTGGCAGTTATTGTCTCGCTTCAGTCAAGTGATCAACAGGCCACTTTCAAAGCAGGTTATCAGCGAATTCAGACCTACATTGAACAAATACCGAAGCTGTTTGACTACAATACATTCCTAGTTATTACTTATGGAAATCGGGCACGAGTCGGTACATTAACCTCGGACTGGCAGGAGTTTTTACCCTGGCGCACCATTGATGGTGAGGACTTTCCTGCCAAGGGCGCAACTGAACTAGAGGTGCTGATTCAAGGCATTTTTGACAAACGGCGTTTCCTAGAGCAAGTATTGCACTTGATAGTGTTTGAGGAGAATGGAACCAGTATTAGTAAAAAATTGCTTCGCCGACCTTTTTGTACTACACAGTATCCCAAAAAATCTTCGCGCCAAAGCTGGTCACACAATTTGGGATTTTAGATTTTAGATTTTAGATTGAAAAGAGAAATCAAGTCACTGGCTCTGTTATTTAATTTTAGATTTATTCTCGCGTTTAAATTCGCTTTCTCTCAGACCTTTTTAAATTTTGCGGACTGGCGTGGGCAAAACGAGGGAACCCCCGCAAGCGGCTGGCTTGACTTGAGCAAACTTTCCAAGACGGACTTTGAATCTTCAATTCCATTATCTAAAATTTAAAATCTAAAATTCGGTAAGTACTGAGTTATCAGTGATTAGTAGAAAAACTAACTCACAATTAAAATTTCCCAATTACTACTTTCAGCATGAAAGTTATAACTATGAACACAAGTTGGTATGAACAAGAGCTAGTCAAAGAATTCAAAACGGTTATTGCTCATTCTTTCCCACAAGTCGAGGAATTGCTAAAACACTGTCATGTTAAACTCATTGAGTCTTATTGGGGAAGACCTCGTGTTCACTTTCTGCCATACTTCACAATTTATTGCCCTGACAATCTGATTGCTGCTGTCAAAGCCCAGATATCTATACTCAGAGAAGTAGCAGAATATGCGGGATTGGTTGAGGTTGTCTGCCTAAATGCTACACATCTGCTGCGAGATCCGATGTCGAAGGTAAAGCAGACAGATCCGCGTTTGTGGTTAGAACTGCAATGGCTTGCAACACAAGAACAAGAACACTTGCTATGAAAACGCGATATTGGGTGCAACTACGAAAATGCTCGTCGCGCCATCTTTGAGCAGATGGCGTGATTAAAACAGGCAGAAAGCTTGTATTTTTTTGACTAATAATTCCCAATTCCTAATTACTGATTATGAATAAATCCCCCCTTCCCGCAGATGATTTGCCTCCAACTGGAGCACCTATACTTAACGAGTTATTCTACAGGCAATTAGAAGAAGCTACTTGCAGGCGATTTTATCAAGCCTGCGGCCCAATTATGCGAGTTTTATTATCAAATTGTCACTGGTATTTCAAGATAAATACTAGTCCTCTGATGTTAGTCATTATCTGCTATGACATAGAAAGTTATCTGCATATCGTCGATGCTATTCCCCAGTTAATCCAAAAGTTGAAGCAGTTTTCCAATAAAGGCAAAATTCACCTTTTTCCACCAAATGATAAAGGAGAATCTTGGCAAATTGAGATTGAAGAAACATCAGATGATCAAGCCTAGTCAAGCAGATGAATAGGCGAAAATTTGGTATTAACCAAGGCACTAGTACCGCAAGGCGGAATTCAAAATTCAAAATTCAAAATTCAAAATGAATACAGAGTAAGCGTTTCATTGATTTTGAATGGGTGGTTTATTTCCGCCGTGCTGTACTAGTGTTTCACATTTTTTAGTGCTTACCCCTGATCAGCTGTTCCACATTTAAATTGCATAATTAGGACGGGCTTTTCGGCCCATCTCACAAGAGTTTTAAGAATTTTAGATATGCAAACTAGATGTCGCGTTTGAGGAACGAAACCCAACATTTGCGGGGCTTTGTTGGGTTGCGCTTTGCTTAACCCAAGCGTATTGATATAGCAGGGAACAGGGAATAGGGAACTCTTAATAGGGAACTCTTAACAGGCTTGAAAGTCTCTTTCTGTCAGTGTTTTCTGATTAGCTGATGTCAACCGCTACCTGGCAACTGCTATATATATTGGATGTTTTACGCATTCTTGTTTAATCCATTAGTGAAGTAAAATCCCAACCCAGTAGTGTAGCAACCTGAGCAGGGAGGGTAACTGGATTAAAAGGTTTGGGGATTACACCTGCGACTTGATACTGTCGCAAAATTTGCGAATCTAGCCATCGCGCTTTAGCACTGAGCAGAACTACAGGAATAGCTTGAGTTTCTGGATTATTTCTTAGTTTATTCATAAACTGAAAACTATCTACATCACGGATTGAGATATCTAATACAATCGCATCAGGACTATAGTGTATTGCATTCTGCAATCCTGCTAATGGAGAATCTGCTGTCACCACATTCCAACCAGCTAAATCTTGGAGGCAAAATTTTACTATCTCACGTACATTCAGTTCATCATCAATCAGTAATATCGTTTTGCCGATTATATTTACCTCCCTTAGCATATTCATTTCATTTAATTAGACTCCGAAGAGTTAAAAATGTTATTTATATTGAAGCGATACATTAATCCACAAAGCCAGAACGCAGAGCAACTACAGTAGCCTGGGTGCGATCGCCAATATTAAACTTGCGTAAAATATTTCGGATGTGGGTTTTAACAGTTCCCACTGTCAGAGATAGTTATTGGGAAATATAGCAGGGGACTGGGGACTGGGGACTGGGTTGAAAGTCTGTTTGTATATAGGTTTTATCATCAGTTAATGTCCTAACCTTCTTGTCCGTTGCTATATCAATCATTTTTAGAACGCAAAGTTATCGCTTGGTCAAAGCATTGTCTGCAATTTGCTGCCACTATTGGGGAGGAATAGCACGAATCATCACTGTTTGTGGATGAAAAACCGAAAAGCCACACCAACAGCCTTTAATTTCTCTGACAGCGCGACTTTGAAGGGGAAACAAAGTCAAAGTTATAGTTTCTTCCGACCTTTGAGCTTGACAAGTCTTCATATACCATTTCTTTTTGAAGATGCGCCTATAGAACTTACCCAAAACCGCGCTGTAGGGGCAATTCATGAATTGCCCCTACGTGAATAAAGCGCAGCCTCACATAGAATTGGTGTAAGATAAAAGATTTTTATCTGTAACCAAGAAAGATAAATTACAAAAATAAAAAACTAATAAAGATATAGATTTTGTTACAAAAATTAAAAATTAATCCTCCCACCGAAGAATCTTAGTAACTTCCTCGCAAATGGAGGTGGGTTCAAAGGGTTTGGTAATAATCCCGGCAATTCCCATCTGGGCGAAACGGGCGCGATCGCTCCCTTGGACTTTCGCTGTTAACAGAATCACTGGTATTGGTTGGGTTGCAGAATTTGCCTGAAGTTTTTCGTATACTGCAAAGCCGTCCATGTCGGGCATAGACACATCAAGCAGAATCGCATCAATGGGTTCTGTCTGGGCGATTTTTAATCCTTCTGACCCTGATGCAGCTGTCAGGGTGTCCCATCCTCCCAAGTCTTCTAAACAAGCTTGTACTAATTCGCGGATTCGTTCTTCATCATCCACAATTAATACTAGTCTGGTAGTCATTTGCTCTCCTCTGGTGGCAATGGCAGAGTGAAGAAAAACCTGCTGCCGACACTAACAGTACTCTGTGCCCAGATTTGCCCACCGTGCTGATCAATAATACTACGACAGATTGCCAATCCCAAGCCCGTGCCGCCTTTGGTGCGAGAATCAGAGGCATCTACTTGCTGAAATCGTCCAAAGATTGCTTCTAACTTCTCTGCCGGGATACCTCGTCCTTGATCCGTGATCTGGAACAGTACGCGATCTGTTTGCTGTTGGACACTCAGGGTAATAGTAGAATCGGCAGGCGAGAATTTAATCGCATTACCTAACAGATTGGTGAGAGTTTGAACAATGGCATCAGCAGCCGCCCAAACTTGAGCATTGCTAGGGTGGATCTTAAAGGTAATATTTTGCTGATTGGCGATCGCTTGCACTCCCGCTACTGCTTGTTGAATTAAATCAGCCGCCTTGCAGGTGGTTTTTTCTAAGACAGTTCGATCCGATTCTAAGCGTTCCAAATCGAGAATATCGTTGACAAGACGCACTAAGCGATCGCTGTCGATGGCTGCAATCTCAATCATCCGCTTGAACTTATCTGGTTTTTTGTCGTAGATACCACTTTGTAGTAAGCCCAGTGCTGCCCGAATTGCAGTTAAGGGAGTGCGGAGTTCGTGACTAACGATGCCAATAAACTCATTCTTCATCAGATCAATCTGTTCTAGTTCAGTGATGTCTTCGGCAATACCAGCAATCCTAACTAACTCTCCTAGTTCATTTTTGATCGGAAATGCGCGATCGCGAATCCAACGGATTGAGCCATCAGGGCGGATAATGCGATATTTTTTATCGTATTGTCCTGTTCTGAACTTTTCAATGAATTCAATTTCGACGCGCTGGCGATCTTCTGGGTGAATTGCATCTAACCAATTTGAATAGTTATGATATAAGCTCTCACAACTTCTTTGCCAGATGGTTTCATAGGCATTGCTCACATATAGAACTTGCTGATTGCGAATATCTTTGATCCAAAATACTGCTTGGATGTTTTCGGCCAATTGACGAAACTTTTCTTCGCTCTGGCGTAAAGCGTCTTCGATGCCTTTGGCGAGAGTGATATCTTGGTGAACCGCAACCAGAACGTCGCCGTAGTCGGGATGTCTTAATACAGAAGTCGTCGCACTACACCAAAATGGTGTACCATCTTTTTTAACATTCTGCACTTGATATGTGGCTTCACTATTTTGTAAGACGGCAGACACAATGGCTTGATTTACATCTTCAGCAGTTAACGATTCGCTGGCATAGTTCACAATCGAAACGTGCTGACCATTGAGTTCACCAGAATCATAGCCAAACATCTGCTCAAATTTAGGATTGGCATAGACAATAACTCCATTATCAGCTCTGACTAAGCAAATACCTTCCGCCATATTTCGGGTGATTATAGCCTGAAGCTCCAACTGATGCGCTTGTTCTAAAAGTGTGAGTTGGGTTTGTTGCTGCTCGATCACTGTTTTTCGCAAGCGATCGTTAGTCTCTGTCAGTTGTGCAGTGCGTTCTTGCACCCGTTGCTCAAGTTCGGCATTCAGTTGTTGCAGGGCAATTTCTGCCTGTTTGCGCTCCGTCAGTTCAGTATGTACCTGTTCAAACAAAGCTGCTTGCTGGATAGCAATGCTTACCTGCGCCCCTAACTGCCGCAAAAGAGCAATTTCTGAAGATTGCCACTCACGAGGAGCCGCACATTGATGAGCTGCCAATAATCCCCACAATTCATCTCCTAATGAAACGGGAACAACCAGATTTGCCCTCACCTGGAGACTTTCTAAAAATTCAACGTGACAGGGACTAATTCCAGCAGTATAAATATCAGTTTTCGCAGTGACTAAGCCCCCTTTAAAGGGTTCGACGTTCTCTTCACCAATGCAAGGGTCGTAAATCTGGAGTGGTAAAAGAGGCATCCATTCTGGTGCAACAGACTCAACAACAATCGTTCCACCCCAACCTGGATAAAATTGGAAGATAGTCACGCGATCGCACTTAAGAAAATCCCGGACTTCATCGACAGTGGTTTGCAAGATATCTTGTAAATTGAGCGATCGCCGAATGCGCTGGGTCATCTCCATCACTAAGCGCTGTTGCTCAAATTGCTGTTGCACCGTTCCTTGTACTTGTTTGCGCTCGTCAAGAGTCATCCGCAGTTGCTCGGCATTTTCCTGAGCCAATTTTTGGCTAAGTTGTCTAATCTTTTGTCTGCTGTGCTGAAGATTGCTAGTAACCAGGTTAATCACCAAGGCAACCAGTAAGAAGATACTTAGCCGCAATAATTTTTGTGGTTGATTGATCCAGAATTCATATCGCGGCAGCATAAACAAATAATCAATTGCCAGTGTCGAAAGGACAACTGTAACGATCCCTGGTCGAAAGCCTCCATACCAAGTACTCACAATGATAGCTATGTAGAAAAATGCACCAATGGTTCGAGATATAAGCGGTTCAAGCCAGAGTGATAGTAGCAGGGCGATCGCAGTTGAGCCAATAGCAACACCGTAGGCTAATAATTGCTGATAATTTCTGATCATGCTTTACTTTTCCCTGCCTGAGAGCGCCAGCGCGTTCTTTGAATCCGGCTCAGTACCCGTGTCACAAGTTCTGGCCCTAGCACTGGCTTGCTGATAAAATCATCCGCTCCGGCAGCAAAAGCTTGCTGAAGGGATTCTGCATCAGTATGGGCTGTAACTACTAAAATAGGTAAATCTCCCCACTGGGCATCCTGGCGCACGACTTGGCACAACTCTAAGCCGTTAACTATTGGCATTTCTAAATCTAGTACTACTAAGTTTGGAGATGTTGCAATCAGCACCTTCCAAAATTGCTGTGATTGGGAGAGGGTTGTTACTTCCAGCCCCCAAGGAGTTAGCAACGCTGATAATCCAGCCAGCATTACAGGGTCATCGTCTACGATTAAAACTTTGGCTTCTGAAGTTTGAGGTTGAGGTAGGACACGAGCGATCGCTTGAAAAATCTCCTCGGTTGTCGCCGGTTTATGCAAAAATTGTTTAGCTCCTAAACGCGATACTGCCAGTCGATCTGCAAGGGTATCTCGTCCTGTAAAAACAATAACTGGGATATTTGGCGATCGCTGTACTATCTCGCTCAATAATATTAATCCATCTTCCTCTGTTGTCGGAAAACTCAAATCCAGTAAAACAGCGTCAGGAATTGCTAGGGAAAAAAGCGATCGGGCTGTTGCTAAGTTTGGTGCAACCTTCATCCTGATCCCCCATGAGTCGGCTTCTGCCTGCAACTGCTCCGTTAGTGTCGCATCATCATCGATTACTAACAGACGATAAGTTTGGTTGATCGCAAAGCTTTGAGCGGTGGAAGTGACAACAGGCTTGGTTAACTCTTGCTGTAATGCTGTTACCAGTTGCGAAAAATCAGAGATTTGCTCTGGAGATAGCGAGGAATCTTCAAACAGCAAATGCTCTATTTTCCGTGCTAGCTGGGAACCCTCTGGATAACCGAACGACCCCATCGAGCCTGCTAGCTTATGGGCTTCATGTAATGCCTGCTGCTGTAAATCTTGATTTAAATTCCCTGTCAAGAGTGCAGTTTTTGCCTGCTCCAGCACTCCAACCTGTCCCACAAAGGAATTACGGAATCTCTCCAGCACCCGATTTACAGAAGTCATATCTTTGGGATCGGGTTTTTTCTTTCCATCTTGATTCGTTTCCCCAACAGAGATGGAGCGATTAGGTGCAGGCTTGATGCGATAGCCCATGCCATATACCGTTTCTAGAAATTCTTCTGCCAGACCTACTGTTTTCAGTTTCTTTCGCAAGTCTTTAATATGAGTCGTAACTGCATTTTCAGTCGGTGCATCATCAAATCCCCAAAGCCGATCTAGAATCACTGAACGACTAAAGATCCGATCTGGGTTTTGCAAAAACAATTCCAGCAGATTGTATTCTGTTGCTGTAAGTGCAATTTCTTGCTGATTATAAATTACTCTAGCGGCACTTGGATCTAAACAGAGATTTCCCCAGGTTAACCTGGATGATGAGATTGCCGCATTCCGTCGTAATAAAGAGCGAATTCTTGCTAGTAATGCTTCTGGGTCGAATGGTTTGATGACGTAATCATCTGCTCCTGCATCTAACCCCGCCACAATATCTGCATTAGAATTTTTCCCTGTTAGCAACAGAATGGGTTTACGGTAGCCTTGCGATCGCAGTTGCCGACACAAGGTAATACCATCCAGTTTCGGAATTAGCCAGTCCAGCAAAATCAACTCATATTCAGCCGATATCGCTAGTTCTAATCCAGCTTGTCCATTGCTTGCTATGTCGATAGTATAACGATTTGCACTCAACAACTCTACTAGTGCTGTACTCAGTAATATGTCATCTTCTACCAACAAAATTTTCATCAGTTGCATCCAAAGAAGATGTTTATCACACCTTCGTTATCAACATGCACATACCATTTACTTGGTCAAATTTACTATGCAGTTTTAATATATTGTCACAAATTGCACAGCTAGTTAATTTAAATCTTGATTTCTGATATTTTTTTACAAATCTTTATAAAAAGTAATATTTACCTTTACTTTGATTGTGAGAAATTTATCTAATTATTTTTTTGTAAAAACCTAGAATCCTCATCAAATCTTTAGATTTAGAGATTATTTTGTTGAAAGTCTCAATTCTGCTCTAGAAATTATGCAATACCTCTACAATCTGGCCAATGCTAGTCTGACACTGCGTGTTGTTGAATATTTGAGTAGGAATGACTTTTATGTTGAGTATGTTACTGTAATTAATCAATTTCATGGTTGGATAATCAACGTCAAAATAAAATCTTTTGTTTCTATACAAAAGGATAAAGATATTAGAGCTTTCTTGAATGAAGTGGGAATTATTTACTCACCATCCGAGTTGATTAGTCAGGTTATGAGCAGTTTGCAAGCTGGACAATCAGCAATTAATGTTATGGAATGCTATAAGGTAGCGGTAGTTTCTCATGGTAGACCGCAGCCTGATGAAATTGAAGTATTCCGACAAAGTTATATCCGTGGATTGGGCTACTGTCCGCAAAACTTAGCTTGACTTCAAATTATATAGCTAACTTTTGAGTACGTTATTATTCTCGTTTTCCACTTTCGGGCGAACACGTCCAACACAACCACTTCGGCTACGTTATCCGCGCAAATTTCATGTCGGGTAATAGTCGTAATGTCTAATGTAGATTCAGCTTAATTATGACTAGCGCTTAGAGACTCTCACAGGTGCGAGAAGATGAAGAAGAGCAAGAAAAGCTTTGTAAGCATAGACGGCCATGAGGCTGTTGCCCAAGTCGTCTATCGACTAAATGAGGTCATTGCAATTTACCCAATTACTCCTTCTTCACCAATGGCTGAGTGGGCAGATGCTTGGGCTAGTGAAGGCAAACGCAATATTTGGGGTACTGTTCCCTCGGTGGTACAGATGCAGAATGAAGAAGGTATGGCTGCTGCTGTAAATGGTGCTTTGCAAACTGGTTCACTAACAACGACATTTACAGCATCGCAGGGATTATTGTTAATGATTCCTAATATGTATAAAATTACCGGAGAACTCACATCTACAGTTTTTCATATTGCTGCGCGATCGCTAGCCGCGCAAGCCCTCTCTATTTTTGGCGGCCACAGCGATGTCATGGCAGCGTGTGGTACTGGTTTTGCCATGTTATATTCTACATCAGTGCAAGAAGCCCAAGACTTTGCTTTGATAGCAACACGGGCAACTTTAGAATCACGAATACCATTTCTGCACTTTTTTGATAGCTTTCGTACCTTCGATGAAATTAAAAAACTTGAACTTTTAGCAGAAGATGACTTACGAGAATTTATTCCAGATGAATTAGTATTTGCCCATCGTTCACGCGCCCTTACCCCCGACCAACCTGTTTTGTGCGGTACAACACAAAACAGGTTTGTCTACTTCCAAGCTAGAGAAACTGTCAATTCTTACTATCTAGCTTGTGCAGACATCACTCAGAAAGTCATGGATGAATTTGCCGCAATGACTGGGCGACAATACCAACTATTTGAATACCACGGCGACCCAGCAGCCGAACGAGTTATTGTACTGATGGGTTCTGGTTGTGAGGCTGTACGTGAAATAGTCGATTACCTCAACGCCCGTGGTGAGAAAGTGGGCGTTTTGAAAGTACGACTATATCGCCCATTTGATGCAAAGTGCTTTGTTGCCGCTTTACCAGGCCCTATTCGTACCATAGCAGTTCTCAATCGCACCAAAGAATCAGGCGCATCTGGTGAATCATTGTATTTGGATGTAGTCGCTGCTATCCATGAAGCATGGGGAGTAACATCTTCCTCATCCCCCAAAATCATCGGTGGTCACTACGGTTTTTCTTCTAAAGAATTTACGCCAGCGATGATTAAAGCCGTCTTTGATAACCTTGCTGCGGCTGAACACAAAAAAAAACATTCTTATTAACTTTTTGTTACATAACTAGAAATTTTTGCGGCGACTTACTTACTTCCAATCCGATCGCTGAGTTATTCAATTCTGGCGCGGAGTGCGGGAGATGTAAAGAGAGTTTCAAATCCAGCTTGTCGCTCGTTTAAGGGTTCTAGGGAATCGTTCCAAAGGCTTTCATAATAAAAGAAGCTTACGCCTAGACCGCGTTCTTGGGCAGCCCGTACCTGAGACTTAATTTGTTGCATGGGAACTGGATTATTTCTTAACCCTGTCATAATTCCAACTCCAGTTGGAATTATTTGTTGCGCTTCTTGAATTTCTGGGCGGGAAAGATTTGCCACAAAACTTTGCAGATTCGGACGATAAATTTGCACAATTAACTCATCCACAATATTTTGCCGCATCCAACTCAGCCAATCTTGCAGGTGAAACTTGTAAGCAAAATCATAGTAATTGGGAGCAACAGAGAAAATCGCCTGGGGTTTTCTCTGCTTCACAGCTTGGTTAAGTTGTACCATGAACGCCGTAATTTTATCTGCCCGCCACTGTACCCATGCTGCATCTTGAGGATTACTTGGGGGAGCATTATTGGTTTCTTGGGTGTACAAGGCAACTGTATATTGATCGTAGCCAAATTCTGAGGGCAAACTCATGTGATCGTCAAACTGAACGCCATCGGCATCGTATTGGGTAACAGTTTCCAGCACGAGATTGGTGATGAACTGTTGCACTTGTGGATGGAACGGATTAAGCCACATAACCTCACCCCCTGTACTGATCGAAGTTTGGCTACCATCCCGCTTTTGTGTGAACCAATCTGGATAATTCAGTGCCAGTTCTGAGGTTGGGGGAGCCATGAAACCAAACTCAAACCAGGGAATTACTAGCAATCCTTTGCGGTGGGCTTGGGTAATCAGGTCTGCAAGAATATCATGTCCATCTAAACCTTTGTAGACAAAAGGTTGAATACCTGCATGTTGTGCTAAGGCACTGGGATACATCACATAGCCAGAATTCCACACCACAGGATAGATTGTGTTGAAGTTCATCCGCCGCAGTTGACTCACCGCATCCTGCACTTTGTCCCGATTCTTGAGGGTGTCAAAATCATTAGTGGTCATCCAAACCCCGCGAATTTCCTGACGGGGTAACTGTGCGATCGCGCTGAAGCGATCACCGAAGGTGGGCGCAGGGATAAAACTGTCTACCAACAATACCGTAACAAAGGATATTAAAATGAGAATCGGAAAAAGACACTTCAGCGATGTCTGACGACAAGCTGCTGTGCATCTACGCCGCCAACTTTGAACAATTAAAGATAATTTCATAGATTTAAATGATGCATTAGCTACCCACACACGCCATTGCTTGCTTTGATGATTGAATCTATTAACCATATAGTCTATCAGTATTTATGCTTACTATAAGATTAATGAGTTGGTAGTTGTTCGTTCCCTGCTTATGGAACTTTTTGCACCATAAAAACTAAAGCAGACCTAGCAAAGTTATAAGATGCTTGACATAGTTAGTAGTCATTAGTGCCCAATAGACACTGGTATCGGCATTGGGCATTGGGCATTGGGCATTGGGCATTGGGCATTGGGCATTGTTTGTTATTCTTCTCCTGCTCCCCCTGCTCCCTCATCTCCCCCTGCTCCCTCATCTCCCTGATCTTCACATTCCCCGACGCCCTACCTGTGTCACAATAAGGAACTGTAATAAGAAAAATATTGTTAAGGTAATTTAGTGAGTCCAACTGCTCAATCCACGGCAAGTGCGCGTCGCGTAGTATTTCCTTTTACGGCAATTGTGGGCCAGGAAGAAATGAAACTGGCGCTGCTATTGAACGTGATTGACCCCAAAATTGGTGGTGTAATGATCATGGGCGATCGCGGCACCGGGAAATCCACAACTATCCGGGCGCTGGCGGATCTGCTGCCAGAAATTTCTGTGGTTGCCAATGACCCTTTCAGTAGTGATCCTAGCGACCCAGACTTGATGAGCGATGAAGTCCGCCAACTGCTAGAACAAGGGGCGGAAATTCCTGTAACTCACAAAAAAGTCCAAATGGTAGACCTGCCGCTAGGAGCTACAGAAGACCGAGTTTGTGGCACAATCGACATCGAGAAAGCTTTATCTGAAGGTGTCAAAGCTTTTGAACCGGGACTGCTGGCAAAGGCTAACCGAGGCATTCTCTATGTGGATGAAGTCAACTTACTAGATGACCACCTTGTAGACGTGTTACTCGACTCCGCTGCCAGTGGATGGAACACTGTAGAACGGGAAGGTATTTCTATCCGTCACCCAGCGCGTTTTGTGCTTGTGGGTTCTGGAAACCCAGAAGAAGGCGAACTGCGCCCCCAACTACTCGATCGCTTTGGGATGCACGCAGAAATTCACACAGTAAAAGAACCAGTCTTGCGGGTGCAAATTGTGGAACAACGGGCGGATTTTGACCAAAATCCGCCAACATTTCTCGAAAAGTACAAACCCCAGCAAGAAGCATTGCAAGAGCAAATTGTCAATGCTCAACAGCTTTTGCCAGAAGTGAAAATTGACTATGATCTGCGGGTGAAAATTTCTGAAGTCTGCTCCGAACTGGATGTAGATGGTTTGCGGGGTGACATCGTTAGTAACCGCGCCGCCAAAGCCCTAACAGCTTACGAAGGACGCACGGAAGTTACAGTTGATGATATCCATCGCGTAATTACGCTATGCTTGCGTCACAGACTGCGGAAAGACCCCTTAGAATCGATTGATTCTGGCTACAAAGTCGCCAAAGCTTTTAGCCGCATCTTTGGCGTCGAACTACCAGAAAGTGATACTGCACAAAAAAACGGCACAGGTCAAAAGTTAGGGGCTAGGAGTTAATTAATTTTGGATTTTGGATTGACGAAAAAATCCAAAATTCAAAATCTAAAATTGGCAGAGTCTAACTCAGCACTCTTAACTCAACATTTAACATTCAACACTGACTATGAGATTTTGGTCTTTTTGGTTCAACAGCTTTATTCTATCTAGCCAATACAACCCGCCCAGATTTGTAGAATTATTGATGCTCTTATTAGCGATCGCTATGCTGGCAATAGCCAGTATTTTACCCGACAGACCATATTTAATCTTAGGCTTGAGCTTAGTAGTTGGGGCATCTATTTCTATCTTAGTGCGGGAAGCGATCGCGCCCTCACCCCAGACCAAAATTACCCAAATAACAGCATCTCTATTGCTCATCATCAGCCTCTATGGCTTTGCTGACTTAATGTACAGTATTTAAAATCAGTTATGAGTTATGAGTTATGAGTGATAAATTACTTAGAAACTCCTAACTCCTAACTCCTAACTTTTTAATTTACCAATTCTGCATTTCCACCAATTCCATACACAACTCATTAATTTGCTCCAAATCAGGTTTGTGAGGTAGGGCAGATTGTTCGTAAACAATTTCCATTTCGGCAACCAAATCTTCTGCTATTTTCATCACCTGCTCATAAGAATACTCACCCTTTAAAATAGCTTTTAAATCCTCAACATCACCAGCGATTCTCCTATCTACAATCACTTCACCTTGCCGCAATATTTCTACTCCACTGCGTAACAATCTAATGCAGTGCATCCCATGTTTGAGGTCAAAACCCGACTTTCTTTCCATTTCTGCCCTAGCCGGATTTCTATTCTCTTGCCAAGATAAGTAAGCCTTCCATTCTCTTAAAGCTATTTGATAGCTTTGGCTTTTCTGAAGCAGACGGATAAAATCTTTACGGCTATTGGTTAACTTTTGAGTATATTCCAAAGTTTCATCCGGTAAAGTATATTGTTTTAGCACTCCTTTAAAATCAATATCTGCTGTCAGCAATTGGTATAATTGTTCCGCTTCTTCCAAAAACTCAATCCGTCCTCTGATTAAGTTATAAAGATACTCCAAAAAAGCATTTAGCTCATCTTTGCTGAGGGGTGCTTCGTCTTCTATGGCGAAGTCAGATGGTATTGGTTTTTTTTGCGGTGGCTTTAACAACCACTTACGATGAGTTTCCATCTTTTTGATTTGGGCAAAGGCATAACCAGTGTAAGTATGTTTTACCTTCTTACTCAAAAATAACTGTTTATGATTAATTAAATGCTGGCCGACTGCGCTTAAAAAAGGATAGTTATTTAACCAGAGCAATTCTAAAACATTGGGATTCGCGCCCGCTAATAACTGGAGGATTTTTCTTAATTCATATATAACTGTGTCTTTGTTGCCATCCAGGAATGGAAATATTCCTGATTCATCCCAACCAGTATCTTTTTGTTCTATGCGATCAAATCCCAAGTAGTAGCTTTTTGGTGCGATAAATACTCCCCGATAATCAAAGTCGGAATCAGGACGATTTAAACCATAGCCGTAACTACCTGCCAAACCAATTAAAATAGTTCTTTGCTCAACTTCTATTCTTTTCATATCACCTAATTAAAATATAGTCATCCTAACTCATGAGTTCAGGCGGTGGGGACATGGGAAGCAGAAAAAGGATTTTTAACTCTCTTCAGATATTGCATAGATACTGCCACAGAAAAAAGATAGCCGAGGATCGGTACATAATATCCCTACTTAATCATTCGTGAACAACGAGATCCCCAACTTCTCTAAGAAGTCGGGGATCTGAGCCTTGCGTTTAACAGGAATGCCCCTAAAGGAGATGATGCAACTATATCCCCTTGAGGAGCAAAACTTGTCAATTCAGTTGTTCTTATACTTCGGTTTCCTAGAGCAGGAATTATCTAGGATGAATGTGGCGTCTAGTCCCCCATCCTGGATTGACAATGGTGGCTAAATCTTCTTCAGACAATTTGCTGATCTCACTGTCCAGTTCTTTGGCGGTGAAGTCATAGCCACGCTCTTGAGCAATCTTGATGAAAGCTTCTGGATCAGCTGTTACTTTGAGTCTTTCCTGTAATGCTTGATCTTCTTTTACGGCTTGAAAAAGTCGGGCAGCATTTTGCTGTGTCATGACAATCCATCTCCTGTTTGAAATATCAGCTTTGAATGTGGTAAATTAACTCCTGGGGATTCACCAACTTATGTAAAGAATTGATAGATTAAGCATCTAACTTTGATCCTAAAACAAAGAAGACAAATGTGTTGATTTTGATAAGAAAATATAACTTTTAGGCTAATACTGTTTTAAAACTTTATAAAATTCAGCCCTAAGATAGTAGCAATTTTTATATAAAAAGCATTGATTCTGATTTTTAAATGCAATTTACATTCGTGCGGGTGGGCTATGTCTACGACGGGCTACGCCTACGCCCATAACAACTGTTGGCTAATTCCTTCCCACTCTTGGAAAATGAGCGATCGCAAAGTAGTGAATTAGCTGATTTTTCATCTTCAGGCTGACCAGACATCAATGCCAAACCCAAAAATCCTGTTAGAGCTTGACTTGACACCTGTTAATAAAATAGTATGTTAGATTGTCTGTCTAATTCCTGCTCGGATCAGGTAGACATATTACAAAAGCTGGTAAAAGCGTCTCTACAGGAGATAAAAACCAGCTACCTGTACGGCAACCTCAAGGACAATTCCATGACCTACGCAATTATTGAAACTGGCGGCAAACAAATACGAGTAGAGCCAGGGCGGTTTTACGACATTGAACTGCTTACGACCGAACCAGATGAAAAAGTTACAATAGACTCCGTATTACTCGTGCAGCACGAGGGCGATGTCACCATTGGACAGCCATTAGTGACAGGTGCGACTGTAGAAGGGACTGTAATGCGACATTTTAGGGGTCGTAAAGTTCTGGTATACAAAATGAAGCCGAAAAAGAAAACCCGCAAAAAGCGGGGGCATCGTCAGGAAATTACCAGACTTATGATTGACTCCATCACCCTTAACGGTGCAGTGTTTGCTGCCCAAGGAGCAACAGAGGAGGAAATCCCCGTTAAAGATGATACTCCTGCCGAAGAAGTTGAAACCGCTGCTGAATAATAAAAAGAAGTAGATACACAAGAGGAAATCATGGCTCATAAGAAAGGAACAGGTAGTACACGCAACGGTCGTGATTCTAATGCCCAACGTCTGGGTGTTAAGCGTTATGGCGGTCAAGTTGTACGTGCAGGAAACATTCTCGTGCGTCAGCGCGGCACCAAATTTCACCCTGGTAACAACGTCGGTATTGGTAGCGATGATACTCTGTTTGCCTTAATCGACGGTGTTGTAACGTTTGAGAGAAAGGGCAAAACTCGTAAAAAAGTTAGTGTTTATTCACCCGTAGCTGCTGTTGAGGCAGCCCCTGCTGAGGCAGTAGCAAGTTAGAATGTTAGGGTGGGTAACAGTGCCCACCTTAATCGCTAATTCCCAACAGGTGCTTAAAAGTCGCTTATTCTTCTGTCGCTTATAGATTAGTATCAGAAGCATCAAAACGCAGAGGTATTCACTAACAAAATATTACACATAAAGACATCTCCAGAAATTAAATATGCGTTATCCAAAACCCTTGTAGAGATGTAGCACTGCTACGTCTCTACATTCTTTTTCACCAGATTAGTACTTACGCATTGACAGAAAACACAAAATATATAGCAGGGGACTGGGGACTGGGGACT
>NZ_JABXKM010000062.1 GCF_017115025.1 Nostoc sp. NOS(2021)
ACCTATATACAAACAGACTTTCAACCCAGTCCCCAGTCCCCAGTCCCCAGTCCCCAGCTATAATTGGTATGACTATTGATCAATCCCAGTAGCTTGATTTATCTGGCATTGGCTGCACAACCCAAAAAACTCTAGGGTGTGGTAAAAAACTTTAAACTTATGGCTGGATTCTAACTGGTTTTCTAAGTCATGAACGGGGCATTGATTAATTGGAATTGAGACACCGCATTGCAAGCAAGTAAGGTGGTGTTTATCTTGCTGCGCTAGGCTGTAGAGGGCTTCACCATTAGCCAAATTCCGCACTTGTACCATGCCTTCGAGTTTTAAGGCTTCTAGGGAACGGTAAACTGTTGCTAAACCCATGCTCTGATTAGTGTTACGTAGCTCTACATAAATATCCTGGGCGGAAATGCCTTTTTTGATGGTTTTCAGTAAATTGAAAATACGCTCTTGACTGCGGGTGCGTATGGCTCTCATAGACAATTATTTAAGTATGCCACTGTAGTTGAAGCTGTTAGATGGGCTAATTGATCAATTAACTTTAACCGCTTCGTAATCTTATTTTCACTCAGTTGGAGCAGAAAGTTATAGTATAGCGATCGCAGCATTCACCAAAAGCCCGTGCAAACCAAGTATTTAGCCAAAATTTTCGTGACGCTTCGTCCTTCAGTCTTAGACCCTGCTGGTGTGGCTGTACAATCCGGTCTTCAGCAATTGGGATACGATAACGTTGACCAAGTGCGGATTGGTAAGTACATTGAACTCACCATCACCTCAACTGAGGAGAAAAAAGCGCGTCAAGACCTCGATCGAATTTGTAACCAAATGCTATCAAATCCCGTAATTGAAAATTACCGCTTTGATTTGATTGAGGTCGAAACCCAAACTGGGGTCTTTTAGCATCCGTGAGAGCTTAGGACAAAGCGCATTTTGTCAATGAGTTAAAATACTCAACAGAAAAATGCTCATCCTGTGGAGGAGAGGGAGAGTATGCGAGCGACACTCGTATACTCTCCCTCTTTTTAATTATCATTATCTTCAAAGCGTTTGACAGCTTAAATATTCTATGAAAAAGTATTGTAACGACAGAATAACTTTGTAATAAATAAATTTTATTCTCAGGTAAATTCAATTATTAAGCTGAAATATCTGCAAAATCGGAGGGAACAAGAATGTGGTTCTTTAAAAAAGGTTATTTGGTGAGTATGTTGGCTGGAGTCATTAGCTTAGGAACGTAGATTAAATAAAATGCAAAACTTCATCCTGTATCTAGCTTCCCTCTCCAATATATCGGAGAGGGATTGAGGGTGAGGTAATCCGAAGGTATACATTTGAAGTTTGTGTTTATATAACATACACATGATTGCAGACTATTGGGCAGTGGCAGTAGTGGGAGACATGATGTATATTAAAAAGTTGTTGTCCAGTTTAAAGAGCTAGTTGTCATTGACTCAAATCCTTTCTCAAATAGGGTTTGAAAAGTGGGCATTACTTCTTTAAACTGGATATTAATTATTTAATTCACGCCTTATCCCCCACTCCCCTTGACTAATCATGAAATTCGGCATTGTTGTTTTCCCAGGTTCTAATTGCGATCGCGATGTTGCTTATGTAACTAGAGATTTGCTCTTACAACCGACTCGCATGGTTTGGCATCAAGAAACAGATATTGCTGATTTGGATGTCGTGATTATACCTGGTGGCTTTAGTTACGGGGATTATCTGCGCTGTGGTGCGATCGCGCGTTTTTCACCCGTGATGCAGCAGGTTGTGGAACACGCCCAAAAAGGTAAGTTTGTCCTCGGTATTTGCAATGGTTTTCAGGTATTAACTGAAGCTGGACTTTTGCCAGGAGTGTTGACTAGAAATCGCGATTTGCATTTTATCTGCGATCGCATTCCCTTGAAAGTTGAGCGGACTAATCTCTCATGGACGCAAGCTTATACCAATAGTGAAGTGATCACTTTGCCCATTGCCCACGGAGAGGGACGATTCTACGCTGATCAAGCCACTCTCGCAGAAATTGAAGATAACGGGCAAGTTGTGTTTCGCTATGAAGGGGAAAATCCCAACGGTTCACTGAACAACATTGCCGGGATTTGCGATCGTCGGGGCAATGTGTTGGGGATGATGCCGCACCCAGAAAGAGCGTCTGACGCGATGCTAGGGAATAGCGATGGATTGAGGTTGTTTCAAGGATTGTTAGAGAAGGTAGCGGCATTAGCGTAGAGCAAATATCGGGCGACTAGGTTGGGTCAGAGAGCGATCGCTGTCTGAAAGATCATGAAGGCGATGTGCAACTTATTCTTGTCACCCCGCTTCCATTTCTCTCCCCCGCTCCTGAGAGGCTTTGAATCTTACTCTCCAACGCTACAAGGGTTGGGGTTGGGGCTTAGGTTTGAGAGAAAGTCGCATACAGCGTTAATGAAGATTCTTCTACAGACAGCGATCGCTCTAATGAATAACTAGCAACTTGGGGTGACAAGAATAAGTCGCACATCGCCTTAAAATTAGCTCACCATCCCCAAGTACCAGGAGCGCCTTTGAAAGGCCCAACAATATCACTGGTGATCCAACCGCCGTAGAAGTTACCTGGTTGTGGTTGCACCTCTTCGCCATTCACGTAGCAATTATCCATTAGATGAGCGTAAAAAGATACATAGTCTTTGATAGCTCCAAAAGCTGGTGTCGGGTTAGGGTAGAACCAAGCAGCATTATGGACTTCTTTTTCACCCACTCGGATTGTATAGTAGCCAGCAATTCCCTTCCACTCGCAAAAGCTAGACTGCGGCATCAGTTGCAAATATTCCATTTTGATATCCGCAGCAGGAATGTAGTAAGAAGGAGGATGACTTGTTTCTAAAACACGTTTGGCGTTGTGGGTATCTGCAATTATTACTCCGTTAAAAATGATTTGGATATGTTTACTAGTGTCCTCCAGACGAGGAGGACGGGGGTAATCCCAAACTGATTCTTGTCCGGGAGCGGGTTCGATGCGTTGAGAATTAACCATTTAACAATTCAAAATTCAAAATTGTTTGACTACAAGTACTAACGTACCTCTTTAAGAGTATCAACTTGCTTGGTAAACAACTCAGTGAATAAACTCAGCACACTCCGTTCTTCGCGCACTTTTATATTGGCACTGATGGACATACCTGATTGCAAGGTGACTTTTTTACCCTTAATCACTAAAGATTGTTTATCCAATGAGACTCTTGCCGGAAATCTATAAAACTGATGTGTTTGGTCTGGCGGTAATGCGTCTGACCCGATGTCAATTACTTTTCCTTTGATATCGCCAAACTCGCTGTAAGGAAAGGAGTCAATTCTGACATCTACCTTCATGTCTTTTCGCACAAAACCAATATCTTTGTTAGTGATGAAAACTTCACCTATATAGTTTTCATTTGGGACAATTTGCAGCAGTTTTGTCGTTGGAGTCGCTACAAATCCAGGGTTTTTTGCTTGTAAATCGAAAACTGTTCCACCTACAGGCGAACGGAGTTCTTCATACTTAACATTTAACTGTGATTGAGAGATTTTACTATTGACATCTGCCAAACGCTGCTCATTATCCAGCACAACTTTCATGAATTGGCTATCGATTGCGGCAATACGCTGTTTATTATCAGCTATCTTATCCAAAATTGTTTTATCAGAAACAGCCACCGTATTGCTTAACTCTTGTCGTCCTTTTTCTATATCAAACTGGAGGCGTTTTGTTTCCTCACCTAGTTGCGCTACTTCCGCCGTGCGGTTTTGTACTTCTTGTTGCTGGTTGAGATACTGGAGTTGAGAAATGCCACCTTGTTCTGCTAATGTCTTGAGCTTATTTAAAATCCCCCGTTGAATAGCTAAACTTGCTTTACTATCTTCTAGCTTAAATTGATTTTGACTAAGTTGTTTTTTGGTTTTTTCTACTTCAAATCGCGCCGCCAAAGTGCGAGAATCTAATTCTTTTTTGGCGACTTGTAGAAGTTGTTGTTCATCAATTCCTAGCGCATAATCTTGACCGGAATTTTTTAATTGAGTCCGCAATAATTCATTTTCTCCTACTAACGCTGACCGACTTTTCAGCAAGAAAGCAGTTTCTTGTGGCAAATTACCGCGCAAATATAACAGTTCCGATCCCGTTGCGTTACTTGCACTCATCAATTGGCGATAAATCTGGTTTTCTTTAATTAATGCAAGGCGAATTTTATTCAAAGAATTTAATTCAGCAACAGAAGCGATGGAATCAAAAGTCAGCAGCAAATCTCCTGGCTTTACTTCTTGTCCATCTTTAACATAAACCGTTTTCACCACTCCACTAACAGGAGCCTGAATTTCTTTGACTGTTCCTTGCGGTTTTAATTGCCCTGTTGCTGGCACTACTTGCTCAATTTTGGCAAAATAAGCCCAAGCAATTCCAAAACAGGCTAGCCCGATTAGAGTCACCATGATTGTACGCGACCAAATTGGAGATTGGCGCAAGACAATAGATTGCTCAAATGCCTGATTGTTATAGTTAACTAAAGACTCTTGAGCAGCTTTCTGTTGTTTTGTAAGTACCTGTGAATCTTGCTTGACTCCATTTTTTTGATTGCCGTTTTTCTGATTGCCGTTGAGGTGATTCCCATTAAGTTGAGTCATAACGATTTTAGATTTGGGATTTGGGATTTTTTGGAGGGTGGGCACTATTTATCGATGTCGAAAACTTGGATTTTGATATTTGTGACAGTGCCTACTCTACGCTGATTGCTGCATCTATGGAATGTTGGTCAAACAGAGAATTTTCTGATGCCATGCCCCCACCAGCAATGA
Source organism: Nostoc sp. NOS(2021) (assembly GCF_017115025.1). Lineage (GTDB taxonomy): Bacteria > Cyanobacteriota > Cyanobacteriia > Cyanobacteriales > Nostocaceae > Nostoc. The sequence continues at coordinate 4,807 of NZ_JABXKM010000062.1, forward strand.
CTAATTACAAGTTAACATCTTGTTGCTGATACAGGTAAGAATAATGACCTTTAATAGCCATTAGTTCGTGATGGCTGCCTTGTTCTATAACCCTGCTATTATCCATCACAACGATCATGTCTGCATTACTCACGGTGTTCAGCCGGTGGGTAATAAAAAATACTGTCTCACCCTTGAATGCTTTGGCTAAATTGAGACATATTTGGCGTTCTGTGGGATAATCTAAGGCGCTAGTTGCTTCATCTAAAACTAATAATTTTGGTCGTTGTAAAACAGAGCGGGCGATCGCAATTCTTTGTCGTTGTCCACCTGAAAGCGCAGAACCCCGTTCGCCCACCCGCGTGTTGTAACCGTTGGGCAAGTTCATTATAAACTCGTGGGCGCACGCAACCTGAGCCGCACCAATAATTTCTTCGGTTGTGGCATCGGGATTCGTCAGAGCAATATTTTCCTGAACGCTGCCGTCAAACAATAATGTCTCTTGGGGAACTACGCCTATCTGTCGTCGCAGTGAATATAGTTCCACTTTGGCAATATCATAACCATCAATCAAAATTCTGCCGGACTCGGTTTCGTAAAGTCTGAGTAGTAACTTCATCATCGTACTTTTACCAGATCCACTTTGTCCGACAATGCCGATAAATTTACCTGGAGCAAATTCGAGGGTGACATTAGAAAGTTGCAGAGGCCCACTTGTGCCAAAGCGGAAGGAAACATTTTCGTATTTCACTGCTCCCTTGATCGTAGGTAAGGGTATATTGTAGCGGTCTGTTTCTCCTTCTTGTGGTGTATCGACAATATCGCTTAAACGCTCTAGAGACAAGGCAGTTTCTTGGAAGCTTTGCCAGAGTTGAGCCAAGCGCAATATTGGGCTGGTGACGTAACCGGATATAATCCTAAAGGCAATTAATTCGCCTAAAGTTAATTCTCCTTTAAGTACTAGATAAGCTCCTACCCATAAAACTAGTAAGCTGCTGAGTTTGTTGAGGAAGCTGCTGGTAGAATTGGCGAGGGTGGAAGTTACAACTGTTTTAAAACCAGCCGCGACAAAGCGAGCGTAACGCTCTTGCCAGGAAAAGCGCGATCGCAATTCGATATTTTGCGCTTTTACTGTTTGAATTCCTGACATCACCTCCACTAAATAAGATTGAGTTTCGGCGTTGCGTTCGGCTTTGGCACGTAACTGTCTGCTAATGGTGGGAGAAGCAATTAAGATGACAATGATAAACACCGGAATTGTGCTTAAGCCTACTAAGGTGAGTTGCCAACTGTAAATCAGCATCACACCGATATAGACCACTGAGAATAGAGCGTCTAACCCGACTGTTAAGGCAGTACCCGTGAGGAATTGGCGGATATTTTCTAGTTCGTTGATGCGAGTAGAAAGTTCGCCCACCGGTCGGCGTTCAAAATAGCGCAGAGGTAAACGTAGTAAGTGGTCGATGATTTCCGACCCTAAACTCATATCGATCCGGTTAGTGGTATCAACAAATAAGTAGGTTCGCAAGGTAGTCAGCACTGCTTCAAATATCCCGACTACTAATAGCAAAACCCCCAAAATATGTAGAGTACCAATACTATTTTGAGTGATAACTTTGTCGATAATTAACTGCACGACCAGAGGATTTGCCAACGCAGCCAACTGCACGAAAAAGGAAGCGACAAAGACCTCTATCAGAACTCGACGGTAACGTGACAAATAGGGCAGAAACCACCGTAAACTAAAGCGTTCTTGGGGTGTTTCTTTGGTAGGACTGAGCAGTAATACTCTAACTTGGGGCGGAAAGTTGGTTGGATCAACATCTAATTGTTCAACGAATTCAGCGGGTTTGCAGCGCACAATTCCTTCGGATGGGACACCCACAACAATAGTATTTGCATCTGCTGCATATAAAACGGCAAAACTATCACCATAGCGAATCAATGCCGGTGTAGGAATGCGCGTCACAGAGGCGACTGGTAGCTCTATTAACTGCGCTTTAAGTCCGATTAACTCTGCCAGGTAAGCAGTAACTTGAAACGATATAGTGCCCTGACGTTTGACTTGCTCAGTTAAGATGCGGCGAACCACCTCTCGACGAAACGGCATTTCTAGGTGCTTCGCGACCATTTGGAAGCAGGCGAAGGTTGTATTTAGTTCTCCCTTACCACTAAAAAACGGGTATTTGTGTTTTAGCGAACTCTTTGAGGTCTGGGGGGCTGTCTGTGGAACTATTTCGTTCGATGCGTAGGGGATATCTAGTTCCTCTGCGCTATCTGATTTGGTGTCACTTACCACAAGTTCTATCTGATGACTATCTTCCAAGATCAAATCTGACGGATGTATACCAAGCAACCGTGCGGGGTTTTGACCTATGACTTGGATATTGTCTGTGTCATCGTCCGATTCTAGGCGATCGCCAGGTGATAAATTCGTTACTGTCCCACCCCCACTCACAAACCAGACGCTTTCTCTATCCAGTTGGTTGAATGGAGTTTTTCCTGGAGGGAGGTAATGTATTTTCGCCTGTGGTAAGGCATTTTCTGCTATTTCTCTGAGATTTAAAGTAGCGATCGCTTGCTTTTGCCAATAGGAACTGAGAATATCGAAAACTTCCACCAAATAACTGCGGTTCTTGCGAGCATCGGCAAAAGCTGGGTATAAAGCCAGAAAACTAAAATATGCCGATGCACTCAAGGTTAAACATACTACTTCGGTGGAAGCGATCGCTGTTTCACAGGCGACATCGCGCAACAAACCAATTTCGCCGATAACTTCCCCCGGTTGCAGTAATTTTAGGGTGATTGGCAGTTGCGTCTGGGGGTCATATCCCAACAGGCGCACTTGTCCCTCATAAATTATGGTGATCTGTTGCGGCAGACTTTCTTTACCGATAATTTTCTGACCGATGCGATAGCGCCAGGCTTGCAGCTGTTCTGATAGATTAGCGATCGCCCCATCTGGTAACTGATCAAACCCTTCTAGGGTGGTGATAAATTCGGAAAAAGTGTTCTTAATATAAGTCATATCAAACAAGTCGAAGGTAAAAGTGAGGAATCAAGTCCAAAATATTAGGGAGTCTCTCTTTTACTAACAGTGGCAGTGTTTGGTTTTATGCTAGCAGCACCAAGACTTCTGTGGCATTGAGTCTGCCTAAATATGTAAAAGCACAGAGGGTAGGTTCGTCTAATTGCATACCTGCATTCATATCACAGGGTTCCTAATGTTATGCACTGTTCAAAACAAAGCAAAGATAGTGTAAATAGATCGAGGACAAGTTATTACCTTGGTTAACACTACATAATTTATACAAGTTTAAAATCAATATTTAGCATTGCAAGTATGCAAGATGGATACTTAAGTAGGTGGGCATAAATATTTGTCGTTGAGATAAGGCAGAAGGCAGAAGGGTTTTAACCTCGTTTATCTTTCTTTACATAGTTTAGTTTTATTCTGCCGACCTAACTTATCATCAAACTAAGACACAGAAACGCGGTTGTTAAACTTAGCGTCGTATATTTTAATTTATGATAATCAACATGAAAATATCACAAATGCTTTCCTAAGTAAATACCCTAATTAAGAATTCTGTAATCAAAAAAACTTTAAATTTCTGAATTATTTTTTACAAATTCTTGAATATAGGGGTTGACAGTATCACTGATGGCGAAAGAGAGTGAGCTTTCCCTGCTAAACAGTGCCATGCCCGATTTATGAAAGAATTCTCCATCACTTTTTTGCTAGCTTAATTTAATAAAAATTAACTGGAAAAGTAAAGGTGAAGATTTTTGTCACCGTAAAGGAATCAACTACTAAATTTATGAAGTAAAGACAATAACTGCCTTCAGTAAATTTACTAGTTTAATTAATATCGAGTCCATCTAATCTAATCGCTATGTATAAAATAAGCTCATCCCCCTTGCGGGGTGAAGTTGTTCCATTTTGCTAAGTAGTTACCTGAATTTAATATTACGCAGCGTTGGTAGTTGAAGGCTTTGCGCCCTCGCTGTCGGGTATAAGCTACATCAGCTAAGTTAATTTCGGCATTATTAAGTCATGGAAGCCTTTCGAGGTAGGTTGGACTCCAGCGAAACGACTGTGGGATGGGCATTGTAATGCCTACCCCACAATAACGAACTATTTGCTGTAGTCTAAGTAATGGAAAAACTCTGTTTCAACTGGATAGTTATTTCCGCCAAGCTTCACTAGGCTATTCGATAAACCGTAAATTGGGTCAACAGAGACTTCTGTGTACACAACTCCTCGTCGGAAAGGAAGGAACAACGAAAAAATAAGCTTTTTAAGCCTCTCCCGCTTCGGGGAGAGGTTTGGAGAGGGATCAGACTAAATCTATCGAACTCACGTTAAGCCACGACGCTAGCAGAGAAAACGAAGTCATTTGCAGTCAGGCTAGTTGAGGTAATTCCCAGCAATGAAGCCAACTCTGTATTTCCGGTTTTCACGATCGTGTCACTACCCTGTTGCAATAGTGTTAAAGCACTAAACTGAGTGACGCCAATCCCCCCTAGCCCGATTTGATCAATCCCGACTGTAAAATCAGTAATAATGTTCTTGCTAGTTGGCAGACTGGCGTTAGCAATCCAGAACTGGTCAGCACCAGCACCACCACTCAGGCGATTACCGCCCTGTTGACCAGCAAATAGCACATCATCACCATCGCCACCAAATAGCGAATCATTGACACTGGAGAAGAGTTTATCATCACCGGAACCACCATAGAGACGGTTATTGCTACCTTGACTCTTGAGGGTGTCGTTACCTGAGCCACCGAAGGACAGTTGACGAGAACCTTCAACTACTGTCAAAGTATCATTCCCTGCTGCCCCAAACAAATTATTACTACCATTGGCTTCAACTACGGTAACTTGGTCATCACCAGCACCACCATCAGCACTAGTGTTGTTAGCAGGGCCATTTGCGCCAATCAAGACTTGATCATTACCGTCTCCTGTGGACACTGAGGAGTCACTGCCGACCACCACCGTGTCATCACCTTTGCCAGTCCCGATTGTGTTACCTTTAGTACCCTCTACAAAGTCTGCACCGTCACCTGTGAATAGGGTTTGATTTGGCTGAGTGGTAATCTCATCGCTGGTAGTGGAGCCAAACTTAACTTCTTCAGCTTTGGGCTGACCTAAGCCAGGAGCAAGGTTCAAGGACTTATCCAACTTCAACAAAATGATTTCGTTGTTGTCTATTACTGGATGCTGAGGATCATTGCCAGGACGACCTGTTGAGAAGGGATAATTGTTGTCATTAGCAACCAAAATGGTGTTTTTGTCAACAACTAACACATTTTCAATTGTTTGAAATGGGAAGTCAAAGGTTGTTTTACCGTCCCCGTTGATATCCTTGGGGTCTTGGATATTTAACAAGTCTGCAACTTCTTCTTTAGCTACATAGCCTTTAGAATCTGTTTTAGACAGGTCTACTTTGTAGATTTTCTTAAATTTAGCCGCAGCCCCTTGATTGTTATCCCGCTCAATCACTAGGTACTCATGATCATTAATAACTGTTAAGTCACCAATCGAATTTGAGGGATTCTCCAATTTGTAATAGCGTAGTTGATCGCTGTATTTCTGGCTGGCTAGATCAAATTCGTTAATCCGTAAAGCACCAGGAGTATCGCCTTGAACAGTCCCTTCTAGCAGTAGGTAGAGCTTAGTTTTGCTGGCGTTGATTGCTCCACCCTCAAAACCTTTGGAACTAGCCAAGTTAGCAAAAGCGTCTCCTGAGAGAACATCTGGGTTTTGTGGCGATCGCACTACATTATACTGAGGATCATCTCTGAGTTGATCCCGTACTTTATCCCCTATATCTGGGAAGTCTGTAAATAGCGCATCTACCCCTAATTGATAGAACTGCTGAATTTCTAGTGCTAGCTTGCCTTTATAATCTGCTGCTAAGTATTGATCTTCCGCACGGAAGGTATAAGGGTGAACCTGTAAACCTGCGTTGTGAGCATCTTGAATTAAGGTAGTGGGAGGTAACGTTGTTTTGTCAGCATCATTGACTGTACCATCCCCATTCACATCATCGGCTTTGCCATCACCATTGGCATCAGTACCTTTGACGCTAACAATCATCCGCTTCCAAGGGCCAATGCCATCGGCATAGGTGGCAATTTCAGCCAAGCCTTCTGGAGTTCGCAAGTCGCCATAGGTGCGAGAGTCGCCATTAACCTTGAGGTCATAAGGCTGACTTTCTATGATCTTACCGTTGATGTCAGTGTCACTTGCATCTAGAAGCTGGATAAGTGGGATATCTACCCCTGCGTTAGGCATGATCACATCATGCAGTTGTTTAAGGTTAGATACTTCAAAGGACTCGATGAAGATCCGACTAGGATCAGTGAAGTTATTTGCCTTCAGTGTATCGATTAGTATCTGACTGATATTTCGGTTAATTTTGTCTGTGGTGCCTACATAAGTAGCTTCTTGAGCAAAATAGGTCGGATGCTTAGTTTCAGGATAGATGCCAATCTTTTTACCTGTTGTCGCTTCTACATCCTTAACCAGGTTGATGATTTCCGTGAGGGTAGGAATTTCAAATTTATCATCGAAGGAGTGATCTCGGAAAGGTAGACGCTCTTCTGCCCGTAAAGTCTTGATTTCAGCTAAAGTGAAATCTTCAGCAAACCAACCTGTAATTGTGTTTCCATCTAAACTTACTGTTTTTTTGCGATCGGCAAACTCTGGATGTTTGTAAACATCTGTGGTTGTGTTGCTGAAATTGACTGTACCATCAGCGTTCAAAATTGCTAAAGCAGGCTCATGGCGAGCAATTAACACACCATCTTTCGTAACTACTAAGTCAGGCTCAATGAAATCAGCGCCCCTCTCAATTGCTTGCTTATAAGACTCTAAGGTATGTTCTGGACGATAACCACTTGCACCTCTATGACCAATAACTTTAGGTGCTTCTCCATCTAGAGTCTTGAATTGGTCAGGTGTAGCAATGGGAGCCTCTAACAACTTACCAGTGGCATCAAAATGCAGCAGATAGGGGCCGAACTCGTCTCCAACCCAGATTGTACCGTCTTTATCAAAAACGAATGACTCTACATCAAAGTCTGCACCAGTTAGTAATCTTCCAGTAGTTCCCTCATTAACTATTTGAAAAGGAACTTTGTTATTAGGATCAGACAGTTGGATGTAGTCTAAAACTTTAACACTGCCATCCCCATTTTCTGTTCCCTTGAAATTCGGGTCTAGACGATTTATCCGCAGTAAAAAGTCTTCACTATTATCTTTGCTACCGTAGCCATTATCTGACAGAAAATAGAAAGAGTTACTGTTAGCGAATTGTACACCACTGAAGCCTTGAATTGGCTGTCCTGGGAAAGGCCCCGTTCTGCCATTGGCTGAAACCTCCTTACCAGAAGCTGGGCCATCACTAAAGGTATCAGCAGGTAAAGAGGCAAAGCCTACTAACTTAATTGCCATAATTAGAATGTTTGTTGGGTATTTGGATTTAACTGGATCACAAGCTATTCAAGTTCTCCCATTGCATTAATTGACGCGATGTGCAACTTATTCTTAGAACCCCGCTTGCATTCCTCTCCCCCACTCTTGAGAGGCTTTGATTATTGCTCCTTTTCCCTTGTAGGGAAGTGGTTGGCGGTTAGGTTTGAAGGAAAGTTGCACACGGCGTTTAATTGTGGGAAAAAGAAATCATGTTCTCAGGCTAGAAACCGGAATTAAGGGTAAATGTCAGAATTAAAAAAATATAGTTTAGATAAGTTCGTTAAGTCCGATTGCGCCATTAACACCGAAAATACATTTACATAAAACGTATTTTCTCAGAATTATCGAAAGCTTGAGAAATGATCATGGGATGTCAACTAATAATCTGTGTTAGTGAGTAATGAGTGTGTAACACTTAGATTACGAATTTAAATCTGTCGATAGTAGTTATGAGAGAACTTAGCTAGCACTAAAGATGTTTTCATTAAAAGATTAAGAGAAGAATAAGTTAAGCAGAATAAATGATTAAAATACACTTAAGCAAAAAACAAAATTAAGTTTTATTAAACTTGATTGAATGCAAATCAAAAATAAATAAAATATTTCTATTTTGTTACCGAATTATTTATTGAGAATTCTGAAGAGATATAGCAGGGAACTCTTAATAGGGAACTCTTAACAGGGTTGAAAGTCTCTTGGTGTCAGTGTTTATATGATTAGCTGATGTCAACCGCTACCTAGCAACTGCTATAAAACTTGATTTTTTCAGTTTTAATTGGCTAGCGATGCCTACGGCTGGCTACGCCTACGCATCAACTTTTCTGCATCAGGATTTATACCATTTTCAAAAATCTTGACAACAAATGAATCGGCTGATAGTGGCGTACAAATGTACGCCACTACGAAAGACTTTTTTTCCCGCAATTACAAACGGCTCTATTTTCTCTACGAAAAGCTAGGGGAACAGACTAAGTACAGTTTTGCGTAAAAACGTAGCCTTTTTAATGCAGGGAAACCCATTAACATTGCAGAGGAATGTATTGGCATTGCAAGGGAACGCATTAACATTGTATCGGGATGCATTAGCATTGTAGGGGGACGCATTAACATTGTATCGGGATACATTAACAATGCGGCCGACGCATTAACATTGTATTGCGATGCATTGGCATTGCAAGGTATTGCCAAATTTAATTTGCTACGAATTAATGAAATGCTGTACTAAGCCACGACGCTAGCAGAGAAAACGAAGTCATTTGCAGTTAGGCTAGTTGAGGTAATTCCCAGCAATGAAGCTAATTCTGTATTGCCGGTTTCCACGATTGTGTCACTACCCTGTTGCAACAGTGTTAGCCCACTAAATTTAGTTACGTCAACACCGCCAAGCCCGATTTTATCAATCCCAACTGTAAAATCAGTAATAATGTTCTTGCTAGCTGGCAGACTGGCGTTAGCAATCCAGAATTGGTCAGCACCAGCACCACCACTCAGGCGTTGGCGCAGCCCCCCGTAGGGATCGCTACCCTGTTGACCGGCAAATAGCAGATCATCACCATCGCCACCAAATAGCGAATCATTGACATTAGAGAAGAGTTTGTCATCTCCAGAACCACCGTAGAGACGGTTATTGCTTCCGCCACTGCTAAGGGTATCATTGCCTGAGCCACCGAATAATGATTGACGAGAACCTTCAATTACTGTGAGAGTATCATCACCTGCCGCCCCAAACAAATTATTACTACCATTAGCTTCCACCACGGTAATAACATCATCACCATTGCCACCATCGGCAATGGTATTTTGAGCCGGGCCGTTTTGACCAATAAATATCTGATCGTTACCGTCATTCCCGGATACTGAGGAGTCACTGCCTGCAAGCACTGTGTCATCACCTTTTCCAGCCAGGATTGTGTTACCTTTAGTAGCTTCTACAAAATCTGCTCCGTCACCTGCACAAAAGAATTGTCCTGGCTGAAGATTCACAGTATTGCTGTCGCTAGAACCAAAACTGGTTAGGTTAGTCCGAGCAACAGGATTGCGGGGATCGTAACCAGTGGGGTCGATATTTAGAGAATTGGGGAAGGCATTGGCTATATTTTCCCAAGGCACTAGCTTAAAGTTAGAGTTGACATTTTCACCATCAATTGTCTTGGCAGGTTGATTGGAGCCATCTTGGGTGACAAATAAACCAAATGGGAAGTTAGGCCCCAGTGGCACGTTAATTACATCTGCACCATCTGACTCTTGCACGCTGTCAATTGACCCATTGTTACCAACGGCAAAGTTACCCACGTATTCGTTATTACCTTCACGAGTGTAGGCTACAAAGGTGCTATCGCCTTGGCTGGATGCTAGCAGGTAGCCTGTGCCGTTTTTGCCGTAATAAATAGTCAACCCTTCTGCGTCATCGGTGAGGTGAGAACCACCCTCAAAACGGACGCGATCAATCAGCTTGCCTGTTGTGCCACCGTCCGGTTCTGCCTGGAATTTCCAGATGCCCACATCTTCTTGGGCTATGTAGAGAGAGCCGGTTTCTTGGTCAACCACCATACCCTCTGTTTGGGGAGAACGCCCTTCTGTGGTGGGCGAGGGGATGGTGAACTCTCGCACCAGTTCAGATCCTATTTTGCCATTACCTTTGTCAATCAATTTGAACTGAGCTATATCTCCAGTTTCTCGGCGACTGGTAAAGACATAGTAATCGTTAGTTACGGGGCTACGGTATAAGGTAACTCCGTAAGAACTGCGAGTTGATGCGGAATAGGGAGGTTCAAAAGGTGATGCTTGGAAGATAGTACCAATATTGCGATCGGTGATATTTTCCAAGTATTGTCCGGGGGTGCTGGGGTTGGGGTTAATTTTGAAGATTGCTAGTTTATCATTGCCGCGATCGCTAGCAACTGCAATATCTATCGATTGATTGCCTAATTTGAAACCGTATTGCAGGTCAATGTTATTGTAGCGAATGCCACCGGGATTAACTGTTTGCAACAAATTACCAGACAAGTCATAAACCCGCAGTCCGGCATTTTTCACTGAGGTTAGTACTAAGCTATCGGCAGCATTTGTGGCATTAACATAGATGGCAGGATCATCAGCATCTGCACGTTGAGATGTGGGGAGTGCGGGATCATCAAACAGATCGGGACGAGTTTCTACTGTGGGTGCAGCAGTGGGAACCAAATCTGCACCCAAAGTGAGGATTTGGGTATATTGGGTACTACCAAAGTTGTTATCACTCACCAGCACAATGGATTGACGACCATCTGCTAGTTTGGGGCCGAAGGTAATACCCTCAATGTTATCTACTCCAGTGGGATGATTGGCGTCAGTAGGCAGATTTAGGTCATTTAAATTCAACAGCAGACGCTTTTGAGCAGGTTTGATCGCTGCTAGCTGTTCAGCACTCAAACTGCTGAGTGAGTCAATGGTGCTAATATCCGTTGCACCTTGTAGAGAAACTTCGTAGATTTTGATGGTGTCGCCTACACCTTGAGCAAAAGAGCGTTCCAACGCTAGGAAGGTTCCCCGGTTGTCGATCGCGAGTAAATCTGCTAAACCGTTGTTACTTGAGCCTGTGCTAGGGTTGGGCGCTTGGGCGATAGCATCGGTTATGTAGAGATATTCCTTTTCTGGCTGTCCAGTAACCAGATTGTATTGCAGAATCCGCGAGCGGCTACCACTGGTGAGTGAAGCGATTAATCCATCTTGGGACAGCGCGTTTTCAGTAGCGGTGAATAGGGTTTTCTGGTCGGGTGTAATGGTGAGACTTTCAAATGCTAAGTTATTGTAAACGCCTGATGTCTGCGTATCACCTGCATCGACAATACCATCGCCGTTGGTATCTTGAACTACTGGCAAAAACTTGCTGGGGACAAGTAGCGATCGCACTTCTTGCCCTGTAGCTAGCGAAAACTCTTTAATAAAGGGATTGGTAACGCGACCTGCACCAGGATTAACTTCGCCCTCTGAAGAGATGAAGACTGTGCCATTCTTAGTTAAAGCAATGCCTTCTGGGTCGAGACTGTTAAGTGCAAAGAAGTTGCCATTGATATCTTTCAAGGGTGTGACATTGGTAAAAGTCACCCCGGTATCGGCAGTGAAGGTATAAAAGCGGGCGGGGGCAACTTGGGAGCGATCGTCTGAGATCGCATAGTAGCGGTTATTAGCAGCATCATAGGTGACACCAGAAAGTCCACCCAATGGAGTCTGTACCCCATTCACCGTTCCCGCCGCACCAGAGGGAATAAAGCCAGTAACGAAGGTAGTCTGCCCTTGGAATCCCACATTAGGAATGGTTTTACCTGCCTGAGCGCTGGGGTTTAAGGAGGCATTGAATTGGGAAAAGCGGATTGTATTAGTAGTTACCATAAGTTAGTTATGGGGTAGATTCAGAGTGGGTAAAGATCAGCGGACATTTGAGGCTGAAGAAATGAGACTGATTTAGCTGTAACTCCTAATGTTGTCGGTATCGATAATTAGTCCGTAATCGATTTAGTACTGCTGAGAAACGAACAGTATCAGAAGTCTGAGGGCTAGTACTGGCAGCATCAATGCCACATTCAAAATCCGAAGTGTGGAAAATTGGAAGTGTAAATGCCATTTTTATTGCCATTAAAAGACTGTTAACTGCAAAAATGCACTTTGCAGTTAGAGCGATCGCTACGCCAACACCTTATGGTGCGTCCGCTATGGGTAGCTTGCTTAAGAGTAGGGGTACGGTGAACGCAATATCAACATGGACAAGAGAAAATACATCTTCCAGACCACTATTCTTAGAGGTTGTCAGAAGACAGCTACATAACTTTTTGGTATCAATTCTTAATTGGGCATCCTCAAACTATCCTAGCTAGATTAAGAAACAGCTAGCAAAAGGTTAAAACAACAAATGTAATTCGTAATTCAGAAAGTTAGCATAACCGTAGGGTACGAAGTGTTCGCGGTAGCGTTTCGTAGAGAAGTAATCCCAAACCGCAAGCGAATTGCTTCACGACCTTCGCAATGACATTGTGTAATTAATTCTGACTACTTATTGAGATTGGTGCAAAATCTTAGTCCAATGAAAATTAGGGTAGGCAAATAGCCCACCCTACAATTTTTCTTAACTACAATTCTTCTTTACTGAACTGTTTTATATCAACTAATGAAGTATCAATCAGCGGAAATTACCAGGATTTAGACGAGCACCGTTAGGCTGAGACTGACGACGAATTGCCACTCCACTCCGCAAATTGTTTCCAGTACCGCCATCTTGGCGATCGAGGAAAGGTTTCAGATTAATCCCACTTCTAGATGAACTAACCTGATTATTGCCACTGCCCAGAAGTGTGCGTCCTAAATTATATAATTCGTTTCCTCCACTACTGCGATCGCCATAAGTGTTAACGGCTATAGTCTGTTGTCCACTGTCAGCAGTAGTCAAGTTTTGGAAAACGCTATTGCGGATAACATAGGGGTCTTTCCCACGCGGTACTGTCAACACAATTCGACAGGTTGGGTTAGCTTCAGTTGTGACGCAGACAATATTTTCGTTATTTTCTACAGCTGTCTGGAGTTCTTGTAAGCCATCTGGGCGATAAAGTTCTAAACGACTAGCAATTGCTGCACAACGCCTTTGTGCATCCCAACCACCGCCTAAAGCCGCAGGTGCCGCCCAAGGAAAGAATTGTCCTGATTGACTTTGTGGCTGATACATGACAGTGTACTGATTATTGTAAGTCTGACAGGTAAACCGAGTTGTACCATCAGCCGAGGGTGAAACTGGTATGCCTGTTGATGTGTCTATTGGGACTGGTGCTGATGTCCCACCTGATGGTACTGTTGGTACTACTACACCATCGCCACTAGAATTATATTGCGCCATTGCTGCCGAATTGCCCAGACACAAAGATAAGCCAAGACCGCCCAAAGATATAAATCGCAGCAGTTGTGATGACATAAATCATCCTCCAGTAGAAATAGGTCGGGAATTGATAGTTTAAGTGACGAATAATTTTGTTTTTTGATTCATCAAAAACGCTATTTTTTTCCTCTCTTGCTTTTTTCTCTTCGAGTAGCTTTTTCACCCGTGCTGGAATTTCTGCATGACGCGCCACTCCTTCATCGGCACCCCAGCAATTCTTTGCTTAGGGACTGACAATTAACAATTCAAAATTCAAAATTCAAAATTCAAAATTAAAGACATTTTCAGACGGGGATTTAAACCCCGACTGTAGCAAGATCCCGCAGGGTAACTTCGCGGAGGCGGAGTGACTCCGACTCCGCGCTACCTGTATTGTTGGGGTCTTAAACCCTTTGATTTACGATAAAAAAACATCCCAAATTTTCTAGTGGGATGGGTGTCCCCACCCGTCCCATATTCAGGGCGGGCAGGATGCCCACCCCACAAGATGGATAATTGATTTCTTGGAAATCCCTTAAACTGAGTCACTGAAATGCTTGAAAATATTGTCTATATATGCTATAGCAAATTATTTGGATCAATACCTTGAGATTGTAAATAGGCAATTAGCCGTTCTTTTTGCTGGCGTTCCTGTTCAATTTGTTCCACTGCCCAAAGTAACAAGTTACCTGCCTGATCCCACCAGCGCAACCAGTAACCAGTACGGGCTTCTTTTGTTCCTTGCCAAGTTCCCAGAAATAAACCCATTGAATCAATCCAATGACGACCATTTTCATCAGGTTGCTTTAACTCATAGCGCCTGTTTTCGAGTTGGTAAAATTCTAACAAACCGCCATTTGGATCAAAAATCAGGTAAATTGGGACTTGAAGAATCTGCTCGTAAAAAAACCATTTTCCTGGTGGATAAGTTCGTTTAAAAGAGTATTCTCCACCCTCTGTGTCAGAGAGAAATTCCATTACAATTGCTGGAATATCTCCATCTAAATTGGGTGTATAGCTTTTGCGTTCTGCTAAAATCTGATTTACCAATGGCACATAAACCCAGTCGGGTGCTTTAGCAACAAATTGCCCATTTATCGTCGCACAAAGTCCAAAATTCGAGGCTATCAACATCTGCGGTTGGATGAAACCACTTATCTCAAGGCTTTCGCGCAAAGCACCAGCCAATAATGGCTGACCTGTATTTTCCACTGGTTCATCCTCTAGGTGAAAATCTGCGGGCAATGCTTCCCAAGATATTACCAGTTCTGTTGAAGATTTAGCTTCACCGAGTTGGGTTGCCATAAAGACCCCCTTTGATTGATTTGTCTTTATTTTATAGCTAACCAGTGGCTTGTTGTCAGCTAGTAGGTTGGGTTGAGGAACGAAACCCAACATCCACAATCATCATTTGAAAATCATCACCAACAATTCTACAGCATCCATTTACCGTAGATGCGATCGCTATTTTACCAAACCATTTACATTGTATTTAGACATTGCCACCAGGTGAATTGATTCAAATAGTTCCATCGTAGATACTGCCATCTGGCATGATGGTTCTACAGAAAATAGAATCTTTAACCATCTCCCGAATAAACTCAATCTCAGCTCCAGTCAAGTCAGCATCAGTCAAATTCGCACCCCGCATGACAACGTTTCGGAGACAAGTGTTAGTCAACTTGGCCTCGGTCAAATCAGCGCCATCAAGGTTAGCATATCTGAGATCAGCACCAGTCAGATCAGCCCTTCGCAAGTTGGTGTCTCGCAAACAGGTCTGCCCCAACTGAGTTCCTCTGAGATTAGCTCCACTCAAATTGCTCCCCTCCATAAAAATCTCGCCAACGGACGAGTTCCTCAAATTGATTCCGCTCAAATTGGCTCGATACAATTCATCAGACCCCTCAATGTTAATTTCAGAGAAATCTCTCTCCCCAGCAGCGTAACGTTGCAACAACTCCTCAACATCGATACTTCTACTAATAGCCATAACTTTCTAGACTTCGGTGCAAAAGATGGTAAAGCGATCATCGATAACGTCATGCTACTCGACAAAGACCTGATGAACAAATTTTTCTAGATTGACAAAAATCATCAATAATTGAGGCGGATATTGATGATGCAGAAAGATTTGTATAGTTAATTATGGTTGTGAATTCTTTTAGAGATTTGTGCTGAGATATTGGTCATCAATGTTAGGTTTCGTTCCTCAACCTAACCTACTAGCTAGAAGAACAGAAGTGTTTCCTAATTCTCGGCTTACGGTTTGTCATATTGGTTCAATGCTTGATAGAGGCGAGTCACTAAGGTTTGAGAATTTGAGGTAAAACTAGCAAGAATATTAATCAATTTATTAGTCGTACAATATAGTACCATTGTACTATATATTTATTACCACTCAAAGCCTAATTCTTCATCACCGCATCTAATAGCACATCGGCATCAAAGCGTACTACATCAGTGCAAGGTAAGCCGGTTTCTGCTATTGTTTGTGCGATCGCTACTCAACTATTTTTGATTGATTCGGAGAATTTTCAGCAACCTGGGTTAAATTCATCGATGTATTTTTCATTTCAATTTCCAATTCTTTCCAGCCTTCTTGATATAATTTTGCTATTTCGTTTTCTTTCTTGTATACTTGCTCATGCATAAATACTTTAATAACTGAACCCTCAGCGAGAAACGTAATGCTGGGATGTAAAGTTTCAAAAGCAAAAATTACCTGATCTTGATAACCTTGAACATTTTCACAGACCCAAACCGACATTAATTTTACACCTAGTGCTAGTGAAGTAAATAATAAATTATAAGACTTAGCATAAACTTGATTATTCTCTTTGATAGCTTCTTCTATTATTACTTTTATTTCATCAGTATCAGCAATAGGTAAAAGAGTTATTACTGTAATTTTATGTTCCGTATCTTCAAAATAAAGATGAACTTCATCTAGACAAAGTTCATCTCCATCCAATTCTACGTCATTAATTGTTGATACACCTATTAGATATTGCCCGATAGGAAATTCATTGATTGCCATATTTATCACGCTTTTTCCTTGCTTGCTTGAGAATTTTAATAGCAGTTTCTGCGTCTGTATCTCCCGCAGCAGCTGAATTAGCTAACTCACCAACTTTAATATTTTGATAATCGCTACGTAACTGATTAACCTGTGCTTGTCCTCCGCCACGTTCACGAATAGCATTAGCAATGATGTCATTCTTAATATTAACAAGATTGCCAAGTTTTTTCAGTCCGCCAGGGGTGAGTTTCACGTCCTCCTGCTCATCATTTGTCATTTATATATATCTTCTTCTGGCTCGTGCCGCTCTTTAAATCCAGTTTCTACCAGTTACATCATTGTCATAGTTTCGAGTCTTTCTTCAATTTCTGCCATTACAGCAGTTTGCGATCAAAGCCACCACAGGAAGAGCTATCTAGTTTTCAAACCTTTGTTGGGTTTCACTTCGTTCAACCTAACTACAATTATTGTTAAAATGTCATCTTTGTTACTAACCAAAACCTAATTTTTCATCACCGCATCCAAAAGCACATTGGCATCAAAGCGCACGACATCGGTGCAAGGTAGCCCGGTTTCTGCTATTGTTTGAGCGATGCTTTCCTCAGCCGCAGACTCATCTAGATGGGCTGTGTTCAGCGCTATACCCACTACCGGAACACTTGCAAAGGCACCACCAGCACTAGCAACAGTTTCATAAAGCCGAATTACCTCTGGTAAAGGTGGAATTAGTACATGAGGATGATTACGTACATGAACTTGTCCCGCACGATGTACTAACACCAGTTGGGTTGGTTGCGAACCACGAATCAGGGGTAAAGTTGCTGTTGAACCAGGATGTAACAGTGAACCTTGTCCTTCAATGTGCAAGATGTCGTAGTTTTTGCCATAGCGTATGACTATCTGTTCCACAGCACCGGCGGCAAAGTCTACTCGCACGGCATCTAAAGCCACGCCGTCGCCTTCTAACATCACCCCAGTTTGGCCTGTGGCGAGGAATTTAGAACGCCAGCCCCGCAGTTTTGACGCCCAATGTAACTCTAGGCTAGTTGACATTTTACCGATCGCCATGTCGGTTCCCACTGTCAACACCCGCCGACAGGGAAGAGTGCGTGCTATCCCACTAGCAACACTTATATTAGCCGGCTCTTTCCGTACATCCCAAATTAGTTGCCCAGGTTTGAGCAGTGCATTTAACTCCGGTATGTTTGCCAATGGTGTGTGCAAACCATTCACCAGCGACATCCCCGCTTCTAGAGCGTCTTTGATTTCATGCCAGTAGTCATCTGGTATCGCGCCACCTCCTGGGGCAATGCCAATTACCAAAACTTCCGGCTTGTACTCCAGGGCTGCGGCTACCGATGCCACAATTGGCACATCACGCTTGATACCTGTTAATTCTGGTAGGGATTTGCCAGCAGACTCGCGATCAATTACGGCTACAATTGGGGCTTCACTGTAACGTAAAATGGCCAATCCTGTTTTGCCCTGAGTCCCAGTAGTTCCTTCATGCAGCAAGATAGCTACTCGTTGATTAAGTGGTAGACGCACTGTGTTGTACTCCCAAACCTGGTAAATCGTTTGGCAAAACTCTCCCTTCTTTTAGCAATGCACCCGTAAAGGGATCATCGATTAAATTAAGGTGACTGTCTAAATCTAAATAATCAGCTAGTGGCGCTAGCTGTAATGCTGCTGTATTAGCTAACGAACTGTCAGAATAGCAACCGAACATTACTTGCAACTGATAGGCTCGCGCTGTATGTACCATTCGCATTGCTTCCGTTAGTCCCCCTGATTTCATCAGTTTGATATTAATGCCATCCACGTAGTTTGCCAAATGGGGAATATCGGAGCTTGTGAAGCAACTTTCATCGACAAAGATGGGCAGGGGAGAGTGTTCTTTGAGTTTTGCTAAACTTTTTTCCTGCCCCCGTGGCAATGGCTGTTCTACATACTTTATACCTAAATTAGCCAGCCAATTGCACATGGCGATCGCATCTTCTAAACTCCAACCCCCGTTGGCATCAACGAAAAATTCTGGTAATGGTGCTTCTTCTCGCACTGCTAATAGCATTTTTTTATCTGCATCTATGCCATCGGGACTGCCTAGCTTGACTTTGAAAAGGCGGACATCAGTAAATTGTAACCAGTCTCGCGCTCTCGCCCTAGCAGCTTCAGGCGAATTAATCCCAATTGTGACAGAAGTCGGTACTATTTGATTGCGATCGAGTCCCCAAATTTGCCACAAGGGTAATCCTACACGCTTACCGAGCCAGTCGTGCATTGCCATATCTAAGGCAGCTCTTGCAGCAGAAGGAATCTGGTTTTGTGTTAAAATTTGCTCAATTTGCTGCCGTTGTAAGGGGCTGAATGGTTGCAACAGTGGCACAACTTGCTGTAAAGCATCTTTGATCGTATCAGTTGATTGCCGATGATTACCCACACCAAATGGTGATGCTTCTCCCCAGCCTTCGATGCGATCGTGTGAGATCCGCACCCATACATTCGTTGTCTGTGCCGTTGTGCCCCGACTAATGGTCAACGGAAATCTCTTATTTACTGTAAATAAATTTACATTTATTTGCATACTTGTTATACATATTATGTTATGACAAAAGTCAGTGTAAGTTCAAAATTTAGATTATCGGACGTATCCGTTATACTTTTTTACATTCACTGCTTAATTCCTAAACTTTTTATCCAAAATTTTAATTGTTACTTAGTTTATGAATAACTTAAAAAAATGGAAAACTTTAAAATCAAAAATGGTCTTAGATCATTACTGGTGTAAGGTAAGGCAAGATGAAATAGAATTGCCCAATGGGAGAATTATCGATGATTATTTTGTCAGTATTAAGCCTGACGTTGCAATGGTTTTACCTATAACTAGTAGTAGAGAAATTATTTTTGTTCGGCAATACAGACACGCCGTAGGTGAATTTTTCTTGGAACTGCCAGCAGGGAATTTCGATCCCACAAAAGAGAGTGCCGAAGTAGCAGCAATTAGAGAACTGAGAGAAGAGACTGGTTATATTCCCCAAGAATTTAGAAAAATCGGAACTCTATACGATAAGCCGAGTAAAGATACCAATCAAATACATTTGTTTTTAGCAGAGAATGTGAGCAAAGTTGGAGAGCAGCAACTAGATATTACAGAAGAGATTGAAGTTTTATTGATTCCCGTAGAATCAGTTTTAGATAAAATGATTCAGGGAGAAATTTCTGTTGCAGGTACTGTTGCGGCTCTATTCTTAGGTTTAAAGTTTATAACTTATGAATAATCAGTCACGATGAAGCCCGAAATTATCACTGTGATTTTACTCCACCCAATCGATAGAATCGGTACGATTCTACTGACGGAGAATTAATTCAAGCATCTCTTAAAGCTCTGCTAGCTATATTTATTGCTTCTAAAAAGTCACTTAGTGGAAATTTCAATTCCGACAAAAAATCGGGAGTAATATATTCTGAGTATATATCTATTTCCATTTTGTCAACACCTTTATCTTTATTGATTTGTGCAACCTGTTGTCCCTTATATTGTATTTCAACAGTCATTTCATTATATTTAATGTCACTAAGATAAAGAATTTCAAAACCAGAATCTAGATTTATAGCCATTTTGAACCTCTTAATCTACAAATGTACCAAAACTACCATCTGCTCTATTCTTTGGTGGAAGCTATTCTTCCAGGCTACCTGTTCAAGTTCTGTATTAACTTCTCACGAGGCTATTTAGGGGAATAAGATTTTGTTGCTATGCTAAGGACAGAGGGCAAGTAGCTAAATTCAGATTGGCGGTTCGTAACGTGGATGTTCTAATTGAGTCAACAAGGAGCTTTGAGAAGGATCTTGGCAGGCTGAGTGAAGATGAAAAAGCCGCAGCGATTAAAAAAATCAATGATTGCGCCAGCCTCTTCCCAACTCAAAAAGCTGACGTTTATCGTAAGTTGCGTCGTCTTCCCCTACCGTCAGATATTAATGGCTATGAATCTTCGCTGTACACGCTAAGGGTTTCACAGAAGCTAAGGGTGATTTTAGCAGTTGACGAAGATCCAATTTTTGGGCAAGTTATTTTTACTCTTTTTCGAGTGGTGAAACACGATGACCTGGATAAAGCGTATAAAGGTGTGGCAGAGTCTTTGTATCAAGGATTACTCAACCACAATCGAGAAACTGCCCGGATCTCGTAAGTTGGTTTATGGCACAAACCCTTACTCTCTGTGATGAATACGGCATTATTTATAGCAACGGACAAGGCGATTAGGACGCTGTGCGAAGCACATCTTCCATAGCAT
>NZ_JABXKM010000220.1 GCF_017115025.1 Nostoc sp. NOS(2021)
CAAATGGGGCATTGGGCATTGGGCATTGGGCATGGGGCATGGGGCATTAGTTATTTATTAGTTATTCTTTCTCCCTCATCTCCCTCATCTCCCTCATCTCCCTCACTCCCCCATCTCCCTCACTCCCCACTCCCCACTTCCCAATTTTCGATAATTGACACATCAGTTGGTGATGGTTATTATCAGCCTAGCGGGTAATTTGTAATTAATATCAAGCTGGGAAATGGTGATTTAACTGAGATGAAGTCTGTTGCAGATGACCTTAATTCTCAACTTAATACGATAGACACTCCGCCAGTAGTCCTAACTTCTGAGTTGCGAAAAGTCTATCGCACTGGTTTTTGGCTAAATCAAAAAGTCGTGTCTCTCAAAAACTGTTCTTTAACAGTTTACAAAGGCGAAACCTTTGGGTTGCTGGGGCCAAATGGTGCGGGTAAAACTACCCTTTTAAAATTGTTGCTGGGAATTATTCGGCCGACCTCTGGACGGGGATTATTATTGGGTGAGCCACTAGGCGATCGCAGTCTTAAGCAATATATCGGCTATCTGCCAGAAAATCCCTATTTGTATGACTATCTCACCGGCTGGGAGTTTTTGCAGCTAGCCGCTGGGCTATTCCAAATTTCCAATAGCGTACAACGCCAACGCATTCCCCAACTGCTGGAATTAGTGGGTTTATCGCAAGCC
Source organism: Nostoc sp. NOS(2021) (assembly GCF_017115025.1). Lineage (GTDB taxonomy): Bacteria > Cyanobacteriota > Cyanobacteriia > Cyanobacteriales > Nostocaceae > Nostoc. The sequence goes on from NZ_JABXKM010000220.1 coordinate 688, forward strand.
GATGCGCGTAAAAAGCTCCTGCGCCGCTACTCTAAAGGAATGTTACAGCGTGTTGGCATGGCACAGGCGCTAATCAACGAGCCAGAATTGGTTTTTCTGGATGAACCAATGTCTGGTCTTGATCCTGTGGGACGCTACCAAATGCGGGAAATTATCCTGGCCCTAAAAGCCGCTGGTAAGACGATTTTTTTTAACAGCCACATCCTTAGTGAAGTAGAACAGATTTGCGATCGCATTGCCATCCTCGCTCAAGGTGAATTAATTTGCTCTGGTTCCCTCAATGAACTCTTAGGCGGGGAAAACACATATCACGTCAAAGGTCAAGGTGGTGACTGGGAAATTCTCAAAAAATGGATACCCACTCTCAGATTTGAGCCTGATGGTTCCTGGCAAGGTACACTACAAGATGATTACTATGATTTCCTCGCCAGTCTTCGTCTTATGGATGGTAAAATTATTGCCATGAACTTGTCGCGTCGCTCCCTAGAAGAATTTTTTATTCAACAAATTCAAAGAAAAAATAACTCACTGAATTAGTCTTCTTGCTTGTTGCCAAATAGTAAATTGTGGGTTATTTTGAGGAGCAAAACCCACACCACAATTTATGCCTTTTTGAGTTATCTTTGCTTAACCCAACCCACAATAAATAAAATTCCAATCTCTTTTTAAGGTTATTTGTATTTATTTAATGAACTTGTTCATAATTTTGCTAGTTATAGCAGATTTTAAATTAAAGTTTAAATGTCATCAAATTGACTTTATTTGACAACAAAATTTTATTTCTAAGTACTTTATTGGTTAACAGATAATTTCTTGTATAAACTGCGTTTAGTTGCCTAAATCCTCTATTTTTTGATAACTGCTCTATTTAAACAGCATTAACTTTAAGTTAACTTCACTAAAAATTCAAATTCAATAAGCAAATTTCCTCCGGAAAATTACACTTTTCGAGGAAAATAAGAGTGTCGGGGAACTTGAATATTTAGGTATAGTCAAAATAAAAATGTTTAGACAGTACTTTATTGATCGTAGTTTCAGAGTCTCAGGTAAATATGCTTAACACAAGTTTGTTTAAATTCCTAACTCAGCCAGTTGTGGGTGTGGCTTTGTTAAGTGCTGTCAATGTCGCTGTGCCATGTGTCAGTCTAGCTCAGGGACAATCATTACCACCAACTACACAAACACCAAGCACACCAACACAACTAGATACTAATTATTCATTAGGAGGCGGCGATCTCATCCGTGTAAATGTATTTGAAGTACCCGAATATACAGGTGAATACCAAATTCCGCCAGGTGGAGCGATCAACCTGCCTTTAATTGGCAGTGTATCAGTTCTCGGTCTCACAACTGAACAGGCTGCTGACGAAATTGCTAGAAGATATGCTCGCTTCCTCAAACGTCCCTTAATCTCAGTCAATTTGTTATCGCCTCGTCCCATCAATGTTTTCGTTGCCGGAGAAGTGACACGTCCAGGAGCTTATACTCTGAGCTTGAGCGGAGGCGCAGGGAACAATCCAGGCGTACAATATCCGACTATATTGGCCGCATTGACAACAGCGCAGGGAGTAACCCTGGCTGCAGATGTGACTCAAGTTCAATTACGACGTAAAATAGGACGTTCTTCAGAGCAAACCGTCACCGTTGATTTGAAGGAACTCATTCAAACAGGCAGGTTATCACAGGATATTACCTTGCGGGATGGAGACACCATAGTTGTGCCAACTGCAACCAACTTCAACGTTGCAGAATCCCGCAATATATTTGCAGCTAACTTTGCCGCCAGCCAAACCACACCCCGCACAGTCACAATTATTGGTGAAGTTAACCGTCCCGGTTCGTATCTTGTCACCCCAGGCAACACAGATGCCCAGGCGGGCGCAACCACTAACAGTGGCACTGCTAGTCCCACTGGTCTACCAAATGTGACGCGGGTAATTCAACTAGCTGGGGGAATTACAGCACAGGCTGATGTTCGTAATCTCAAGCTACGCCGACCGACAAGAACTGGCTCAGAACAAGCTATAGATATTAATCTTTGGCAACTATTGCAGAGTGGTGACGCCAATCAAGACATCATCGTCCAAGACGGAGATACGATTGTTATTCCGACGGCAACTGAAATCAACCCCGCAGAAGCCACTCAATTAGCTACCACTACTTTGTCTCCTACATCTATTCAAGTTGGTGTGGTAGGTGAAGTTAAAAAACCAGGGTTAACACAGGTTCAGCCGAATAGCTCTTTAAATCAAGCTATACTTGCTGCTGGCGGATTTAATGATGCCAGAGCTAGTAGTAATGCTGTTGATTTGATTCGCCTCAACCCTAATGGTTCTGTCACTAAACGTATAGTAAAAGTGGATTTCTCCGCCGGAATTAATGAGCAAACTAATCCCATACTCCGCAATAATGACGTTGTGCTAGTCAACCGATCTGGTGCAGCTAAGACTGGCGATACCGTAAACACTATAACTGGACCTCTAGGTATTATCCTTAATCTTCTGAACATCTTCGGACTCTAGTTTAAGATATAGATGCAAATTAGGGGCGTTGGTCAACCCTCTTCGTCCCTAAAATTGCACTATCCTTGAATCAAAGCTCAATAGTCAAGAGTTAATATAGTCCTACTTAATCATTCGTGAGAGAGAAAAAAGCTGAAAATCTTATAAATAGGTATTTTTATCTCTGTATTTTCTCACTATTTAATTTGGATAGGCAAGCTAGCTACGCGCCGCCTCGACCACAGGAAAAGACAAGAGTAGGGTTAAGAACTGGTTTTACCTTGGCATAGGCGTAGCCCATCGTACCCTTCCCTACGGGACGCCAGCTATGCGTAGCGTCTGTCTGCGACACGCTGCGCGAACGTAAAGAAGGCATCGCTTCCGCCAAAATTGTGTTTTCTATCCGCCATTATTATAAAAATCTTAAATAATATTACTTCTTGACAAATGCTATAGACTCTAAAACTCTCACTGAAAATTCTTAATCTGCATTCATAGGCTTTTGCAAACTTTGTTGTAGGTACTTGGATTGATTATGATAATGAGAATATTTTAGAAGGCAGAGGCGAGAAATCTTAGTTACTGCCTTATTTTTACTACTTTATTGATTCTTATTATCATAAGAATTATTTAAGTAAATTAACTGATTGATGACAGATATACTATCTTAACCACAGATACCGCGTATACACAGTAGAATGATGTCGAATTGGAAATGACGCCATTTGTACGGTTGCTTAGTGTCCATTAATGGGGTAACTCTGGATACTAATAATTTCTTTCCGGTACTTTTACTAGATAGTTGATGTTTCTTAGAACACAACCTAAAAATGCATTTAAGCCATATTTACGCGAAAATGCCCAGGTGCAAACCTAACAAGCCGTGTATAACTTTACATATGACCGTTACACGAACGTATCCAATACTGAGTTACTAACTAAGGCTAGAGCTACTGACCGTTGACGATTCAGTTTTTGCAACATACCCTATTTTTTCCCTATGATGATTCATGGTTTAGGTTTTCTCAGTTTGAGCGCATCTCTTGTACTTCCTTGGGCATTGACAGGTCTGGTTCAAGGACAGAAAATAACAGAGTCTTTAGTTAAAGATATTCGTCAGTCATCCACTGTTCAGGAAATGCCACTACCTAGCCGCAAGCTGATCAGCGCGGTTCGAACTGCGACAACATACTATGTTAGTGGTACAGGAAACGACAGAAATAGCGGACTCACTACCTCATCCGCCTTTAGGACAATTCAAAGGGCAGCAGATCTGACTGACCCTGGCGACACAGTATTGATTATGAACGGAGTATACACTAATCCACCCAATGCTGGGACTGTAGTAAGTATTCAACGTTCTGGAAATGCAAAAGCATGGATTAGGTATAAAGCATATCCGGGGCACTCCCCAAAAATTAAACATAATACATGGAGTGGTATCGGGTTGTCAAATGGAGCTTCATATATCGAGATCAACGGGCTAGAGATCATAGGGAACAATGCCAATATCAGCCTTGCTTATGCATTAACTCAGAAGTGGAACACATCAAATCCGCGTACAAACGGAAGTTGCATAAGCATTGATGGACGCAATCGTCCTGTTCATCACATAAATATTCTGAACAACAAAGTGCATAACTGTGGAGCAGGAGGTATCTCGGTAATGGAGGCTGATTATGTGAAGGTGGATCATAACACTGTGTTTAATAACTCATGGTATAGTGTCTATGGTAACAGCGGCATTTCGTTGTTGATGAATTACAATACTGACAACAACCGGGGATACAAGATGTTCGTGACCAACAACAAGGTCTACAACAATCGCATGTACATTCCCTGGCTTGAATCTGGAACAATCTCAGATGGTAATGGCATTATTGTCGATGTTTCAAAACTTGGTAAAAATGGTGCATATCGAGGACGAACTTTAATTGCAAACAATATCAGCTACAGGAATGGCGGTTCGGGTATTCATGCCCATGAGAGTGAGCATGTCGATATTGTCAATAACACGGCATATGCGAACGGGCAAACTCCAAGCCTTAAAAAAGGGCAAATATATGCTGGTTATTCATCTGATATCAAGATTTTCAATAATATTATCTATGCTTCCCCTGGTCAAAAGGCGAACAGCAACATGAATAATACCAACGTCACCTATGACTACAATCTTTACTCCAAGGGTGTCGTGATCGCTGTGATGGGACCTCACGATATTATTGGAGACCCACAGTTTGTGAATCCCTCAAATGCTGACTTTAGACTCAAAGCAACGAGTCCGGCGATCAATAGGGGTTACTATTGGAAGGATTTGAAAACTGATTGTGTAGGTAACCCTCGTCCTGATGGTGGTCGATATGATATTGGGGCATACGAAGATCGGTAATCTTAATATCATGTCCTGCTATCTGCCCATAGTTCAGTCAGACTGAAGTCTACCCTTACACAAAATAATAAGCCTGCGAAGGCAAGCTTATTATTTTGTAGCTAATTAAACAGACATGATATACAAGTTATGGTGTTCAGTTGACTTAAGAGACAAAATCCTAGTTTATACAGAGCTTTTGTCTGGAATACGTTTTTGTTGCTTAAGCTCTTTTGTCAAATCTTGATGAGTAAAGTATTCTTTAGCATGGTTGAAATAACTACTAGATTCATTTTTATCAATGATCCCATTCACAACTAAACCTAAAACGTTGTGACTGGATCTCTCTAGCATTTCTTCAGCAGCAGCCGCACTGTTAGAATCAATTACCCCTGGTCGAGCTACTAACAAAATCCCATCAGTCATTTGGCTTAAAGTCAAAGCATCGGCTGCCAAAAGAAGGGGAGGAGCATCAATAATCACAAAATCATAGTTATATTGAGATGAGAAATTTTCAATTAGTGATGCCATCCGTTTTGAGTCAAGCAAAGCAAGTGGGTTGGGAGGTCTAACTCCAGCAGTTAAAACATCAAGGTTATCCATTACCTTAGATACAGCAATGTTAAATTCAGCCTGACCTACAAGAACCTCACTCAAACCAACTGCATTGGTTAGTTGCCAGAGATGATGCTGAGAAGGAATTCGCATATCTGCATCAATTAGTAAAACTTTACGTCCTAGTTGAGCGATCGCCGCCGCCAAATTAGCTGAAACTGTAGACTTGCCTTCTTTAGGAACTGCGCTAGTTACCACGATAGTTTTGAGCACTTTATCTGAACTCAGGAATTTCAGATTGGCTTGAATCATCCGATACATTTCGCTCGTTAAAGAGTGGGGAGTATCTCTGACGGCAATTGTTTGAGATGTTGATTCTGCATTTGAATAACGGGAGCGAACCTTTTTAACAGACAAAGGAACAATTCCCAGCAAAGTATATCCAAATACATCTCTAACTTCTTTAAGTGTTTTTAGAGATCTATCTCTCATAGCTAGGAAGAGCACAGTTGTAGTGGCAAAAAATAAACCAAACATCACTCCTAGCACCAAAACAATTATTTTTTTGATTAGTACTTGCTCTTTGGGCACTAAAGCCTGAGAAATAATCCGGGAAGTAGCTGCATTTGTATTCTCAACTAACTGTAATTCTTGAACCTTTTTCAATAGAGTTTGATAGGTCGATTCTGCGACTTCAACTTTCCGTTCTAACTCCCGCTCATTTTGTGCTAACTGGGGTATGAGTTTTACCCGCTGTTCGTAGCTAGAACGGGAATTATATAGAGAGGAGAGTCTTTTAGTTAAGCCAAAGCGCTGTATTTCTGACTGCAAAAAACTTTGGATTAGGCTTTGTCTCAGTTGTCCAATCTGCAATTGGCTCTGGGGAACTTGTCTTTGATTGCCAATAGTCTGACCAACTTCCTGTTGCAGGAGAGATTTTAAACTAGCTTTTTTTGCTTCTAGGTTAATAACTACGGGGTTGTCATCTAGGAAACGGCTGCGCTCAATCGCTAACTGCCGCTCAGTGTCTTGAAGTTGTGTAAGAACTCCCTGTACTGCAGGTGACTGACTAAGAGCACTCACAGCGATCGCTTGCTGAGAATTTAGCTCTACTTTCTGGCGCAGTTCATTGGTTTGGGCGTTTACCTCATCCAGTTGAGCCTTAACAGTATCCATCTCACTGTCTAGATTTCCAATAGCCGCAACGGCTGACTTTGTCTCCTCTGATAAATCTGCAATCTGATACTTTTGTTTAAATATACGTAGCGCTATTTCTGCATTATCAACAGCAGCTTGAGTTTTAGGAAGCTGCCTGGCCATAAATTGACGAGTTGCTCCCGCCTCAGAGCGATTTGTCGTAATATCATTGTCTAAATAAAAATTCATAATTGTGTTGACCACTGCCGCTGCTTCTTCGGGGTCATGGCTGCTATAGGTAATTCGCAATACATCTGTCCCACCAAGAATTTTTATGTTCAGGGCTTTTAGTAGCGCTTCTACTTCTAGAGGTTTACCTTCATTGTCTTTTAGTTGTAGTTTGTCTATTGTCCGCTGCAAAAAAGTCGGCGAAGAAATAACTTCTATCTGACTGCTTATCGGATTTTGAGTTGCTACCAAGGGTTTCAAATCTCCTGAGTCTCCTCCTTCAGCGTAACTAGGCGAAAGACTATTTCCAGCTACTTTAAAAGAGGGAACTCTGAATAAAAGTTTTCCTTCTGCTTCATAGGATGGCTTCATAAATTGTGTAGCTATAGCACTGAGCATAACTGTAGCTACAAATATCGCAGTAGCAGGTAGCCACCATCGTTTCAATATCAATAAGTAACGACTAAGGTCTAAATCAATAGATTCTCTAGATTCCATAGATTTTTCTGACATAAATCTTCCAAAGTACAGGTCTTAAGCAAGAAACTAAAAATTGACTTAGAGCAGTGGCAAACCAGTGCAATTTACAAGACTGATATGATTTTAGAATATGACAATAGTATAGACTATTCGAGTTAAAAATTTAGTTCCCATTTGCTTGGGGCGCAAATCTGACACAGTTATTGAGCAAAAACTTTGGTAAATTTAGGATTTGGGATGAGTTAAAGGTATCCTAACTGCAACAGCATAAATCAACCCTTGAGCAGCAAGACGTTCAATTAAAAACTTTTTGCCATTAGCCATTAGGATTAAAATTTATTTCTGGATTATCAAAGGCTTGATTTTTTTCCTCAAACAAATAATATTATATGGCTCTACCCCTTGTCAAATCACCCATGCTAGGCAAAGTTCCTCAGTCAAGTAAAAAAACTTGCCGTCTAGTCAGTTCGCGATTTTTGACCATAAACATCTACTGATTACTCAGCCTCACTTAATTGTGATAATAGTGATTCTGAAAAGTAGCTACTAGCTTTGCCAGATTTTCTCATAAGCCTCTAACAGTTTCGGAGCTTGATATTGCCACTCCAGGATCTCCTCCATTCTCCGTCGCCCTTCGGCTCCTATCTTTTCTCTACGTTCAGGAGAATCTAGAAGCTCTAAAATTTTCTCGGCAAATTCCACCTCATCATTAGGCTTGGCATAAAGAGATGCTTCCTGTGCAGAACGTCTTCCCTCTCGCAAATCAAACTGGACAATTGCTTTTCCCATCGCCATGTATTCGAGGATTTTATTCATGGTGCAGTTTTCGTTATAAGCAGATGTTGGAGAGGGTTCTACACACACGTCGCAACTAGAAAGCCGCTCTAAAAGTTCTTCGCCTTGCTTAAACCCTGTAAATTCCACGAACTCAGTCACTTCTAACTCTTTAGATAAGTCCTTGAGTTTTTCAGCGGCAGGTCCACTACCGATTAGCATAAAGTGAATATCGGAGCGATTTTTTTTCTGGACAATGTAATATACCATTCTCAGGAGATAATCAATTCCCTCTGGTTCGCCCATGACACCCATGTATCCTATCAAATACTTTTTACCTCTACGGTAATTGGGGTTTGGGGGCATTCGGCGAAAGCGCGAAAGATCTGGCGCACTACGAACTACAAAGACCTTCTCTGGTTTCTTGTGTCCACGGTTAAGAGCAACCTCTCGGTGTGACTCGTTCGTTGAAATTGCCATATCTGCTGTGGCATAGGTCAAGCGTTCAGCCCAGCGTAATCCATGATAAAAAATATCACGCCGTTGATACTTAGCTTCATACATCTCCGGACTGAGGTCATGATGATCAAAGATCACCCATGTGCCATGAAATAATTTAAACCATCCTGCTACTAAGAAAAGTAAATCTGGCGGATTACAAATATGTATGACATCAAAACCACGCTCTCGCCATACCCTTTGAGCTAGACGGAATTGCCAGTTAATCGCCCAACTGTACTCTCGGAGATAGCCAATGACCGAACTTTCTTCCGGTGGTAGAGGATGACGGTAGATGTGAATCTGCTCAATAACTTCGTAGTCTTTTTCAAACCCATTACCTGTCGGTGAAATTACGGTAACTTCATACCCAGCTTTTTGCAAAGTAGTTGCTTCCATCCATACCCGCCGATCAAAGGGAACTGGCAGATTTTCAACGATAATTAGTACTTTCTTTGGTGATGCCATAATAATCTCAATTTTTAATTAGTTTAGTAAAACACTCACTTGTCAATTATAAAATCTACCTCAGTTTGGGGAACTTTTAGTCATGTCTGGCGAAACTAAGCTGAATAACCTACATATCTGCATCTTCATAACTTACAGTCTTGCAGTTATTGGCTGTTTACACTCAATTGATCATCTGAATTTAACACTGAACGATATAAATCAAGGAAAGAAACCCAATGATTTTTGATATCAAGAGGAAAAACACTTGTTCTTGCCTTACAACCTAGAGAAAGCCTCAGAGTATCATTTTCAATCAAAGACTTAATAGCATCTGATAACTGCTCAACATTACCTGGATTAACAATTAATCCGTTTTCAGACTGAGTAACTATTTCAGGTATACCTCCTACTGGTGTAACTATGACTGGTAACTCCCAAGCCATTGCTTCCAGCATTGCTAATGGAAGACCTTCATTGTAAGAGGGCAACACAAAAACATCTGCTTCAGTTAAAAGAATATCACGTTCATGTGACCCTATCCAGCCAGGCAATTTTATATAAGTTTCTAGATTTAAAGTCGTAACTAAATTGCGTGCTTGTTCTATGTCTCCATCTCCTGCCATGATCATACTTGATCTCGTTTTATATTCAGTAGGCAAAAGAGAAAAGGCTTCGATCAAATCAAATGCTCCTTTACGTTGACCAATTCGCCCTAAAAAAAGTAAGTTCGCTTTTTTAGATCCTGAACGGTGTGGAACTTCAGCAGGAATTTTTACTGGATTATAAAAAACTACAACTTGTTCGGGTTTCAGACCAAGGTTTTCTATGTAGAAGCTTCTCCAACTTTCTGATAATACAATTAAGCGTTGACACTTGCAAAATACCCAACTTAGCAATTGCTGTATCCATTTTGCCAGTTCAGCATAGAAAACATGAAATTGACTACCGTGAGCATGTAGAATTATCGGCTTGTGAAATACCCAAGCTAAAAGCACCATAATTGCCTGTCGTAAAACACTGCCGCGCTGTGAAATTTCAAGTTGAACAATATCAACTTCTTTCGTGATTAACATCCACAAAAATTTACATATAGCTCTCAAAAATACCATGATTTTGATTGCTATAGCTCCTTCCTGGTGAGTAACAATATGACATATTTGGACTTCAGAAGGAGCATACTCCAAAAAAAGCCTCTCGTAATTGGAAATGCCACCCTGCTGGAGTAAGCTAGGACCTAACAGGATAATATTGAGAGTTTTAGTTCGACACATAGGCTGTACTTTTTCAATAATTGGGCTATCCTGAGTTTCCTGAGTTAATGTATCAACGAAAGAATCAGAATTTATCATTGCTTTTCAAAGACCAAAGGAATTGCATGAAATCTTGTTAAAATCCGATTACTTTTTGCTTTATTGTGGAGTTTAGTGGAAAGGTTTTTCTTGAAAAGGATTTATTTGTACTGCTCAGAAACCGATTATAGCAATTTTGATGTGGTATAAATAACAAGCACAAAAACAATGGCTTCAGAACCTTTTTAGAATATCTATGCTAGGAATTGGTCTTTTTTTTGTTTCATGATTTTATTTTTATTTCATGTTTCATTCTCACTGAGAAAGATGCCGCCACATAGAGTATCCAAGTCAAACTATTCGATTCCAGCAAGGTAGATTCAGTAAGGCTGGCTAAAAATATATATGTCATCTGCATAAGTGGCCAAATATCTAATGCTGTATTACTACTACGCACCCAAGCGAATCCTTGCAGGTAACTGCGCCAAAATCCTAATAAGAATAACCCTAACCCTAAAAGACCCAAGTCAAGGCAAATATTGAGATAACCATTGTGGGGGTGGTTTGGTGTCCATCCAGCATTGAGCCAAACATAAGCAGATTCGCCATCCCATCCTTGCCAGAATCCGCCATAACCATAACCGATCCAAGGATGTTTCAAAATCATATCGATTACTAATGGCCACAAGTCTGTTCGACCCGTCAGTGTCGCATCTTTACCAATTGAATTTAACAGGACACCAGCGTTATTAGACAACCAAAAATATAAACTTTGGCTGATAGTTGCCATCATTATTAGGGTTGGTACTATGACCTGGTATGGCCAACGCCAAATTTGAAAAGCAAAAAATGCCAATATTAGAATTAATAGATTAAATACAGATGAAGTGGAACCGGCAAGCAGTAAGAGTAGTATTGACAAGCTAAACCCCCCCCAGAAAAGCCAACTACGTCTTTGAATTTGATAACCAAGGATAAAAAAGACTATACTACTGGTTACCATCCTTCCTCCCAGACCGTTTTTGTGCGTGAATACTCCACGCCACAGTGGTTTACCAAGGTCGCTCTGTATCCCGTATTTAGGCAAGGCTAGAGCAAAAATGAAACTCAATACTATAACAATCCCAAAAGTCCAAGCAAGTAAATATAATTGCTGTTTTAAGCTGTATCGCGAAACAAAATACAGACCAAATAAACTGGAACTAATGAGGGTAAAACTATTTTTTAATGTTGTTGAGGGTTCAAAAGACCAAGTAATAGAAACAACTGCCAACATTACTAAAGAATAAAGGAAGATATCTTTACTCAAGACAAAGACATAAAGAGTTTTCTTCCAACGCAAAACTATTAGTAATAAGGTAATTGCATAGATTAGGAAAAAAATAATCCGAATCAAGGAGCTATCATATTCTACCACCTCATCCTGTCCTGCTCCTCCTGACAGGACGAGAGTTAAGATTGCCCCTGAATAAATTAGCAAGGCTGCAACTGTGAATCCCTGCTCTGCATAAATTAGTAGTTTTCTCATAAATTAACTAATATTTATTTTGCATATTCATTTTTTTATAATAAATTTGGGCTGTTTGAGCAGCAATATTTGACCAATTTAAATCTTCCTGACAACGAGCTAGTGCCGCAGTTTGCATGCGTTGTTGCAAGTCGCGATCGCTTAACAAACAAATTATCGCATCAGCTAGAGATCGAACATCACGGGGTGGAACTAACAACCCATCTTTTTTATGCTGAACTATCTCACTCAATCCCCCTACCTCAGAAGCTACAACCAGCGTTCCCATTCCATAAGATAAAGCTGCCACACCACTTTGAGACGCTTCGACGTATGGCAGAACTGTTACTGTGCTGCGTTGAAAGAGATTACCTACTTCTTCAATGGGGATAAAGTCATTGATAATCTCGTAGCGTTTTTCATCATAACCATTAGGGAAATACTGCCTGATGTTTTCTCCCCTTCCAGCAATAATCAGCTTTACTTCAGGTACACGTTCAGCAATTAAAGGCATAGCCTCAAGCAAATATTTCAATCCTTTATAGGGCCAGATCCGTCCAAAAAATAGCAATGTATTTGGATCACGAGGCTGACTATTGTGATTACCCCGGCGCTGATACAAACTACCAAGTTCCCCATGTGGTAAAACATTGACTCGCTCTTGAGGTATACGGAATTGTTCAATGAGAATCTTTTTTAGTTGATGAGTATGGACAATCAATTGTTGGGAACGGTAGAAGGCAAGACGCCTGGTATAATCGGAACCAAGTACAGCCATTGTATCCCCTGGGTGACGGAATATATCATGGATAGTTGTCACCAATGGTGGCATCTTGTTGAATAACAAAGTCCAATCGTACCAAGGATCGTTAGTTTCTTGAACATGTAAAACATCTGGCTGTATGTCTTTGATGATATGCATCATAGTGGTCATAGACAACAGGTTGCGCGGGTCGCGTATCCGTGGTTTTTTAAAACTAATGACGCGGATATTGGAATCAAGAACATTGCTACAGACATTTGACAGTTTTTCCGGCTGAATTAGCGTTAAATCAACATATTTAACCAGACTATTTGCTAGTTCGATGGTGTAGTCTTCAAAGCAAAAATGTAATAAAGCAACTTTAATCATAATTAAAATTATCTTCTCACTTCAATTATTTATTCCACAAATTTGGATGCCTTACTGGTAGGATTTTATATTAAAGAATTACTGCTCTCTTAAAAGTTTGATCCACAAAAAACGAAACCCTCCAAATGCACGAATACCTAGATAACTCACAAATAAACCATAGGCACAAGTTGCAATAATTAGAGTGAATATAAAGTCTAAGGTAGTTTTTTGCAATAAAATGAATACAGGTATCATCAAAAGGCTTATTAGTAAGGGTCGGCGCATAATTCGCCATAAATTTAACGAAAATAGGCGAGTATACGTGAAGTAAAGATACTGGCTAAAACCAATAATAGTCATTAATAATGCCATTAAAGCTGCACCTAGTAACTGATACTGGGAAACTAATGCCACACCTCCTAAGCTTCCTAATGTAGTAGTAATAACCACTTCACGCAGGTTCACTATCTCGAAACCATTGGCTACAAGTAGATAGGACAGTGAGCGGATGAAGGGTAGAAAAACCAGTGATACAGCACTTAAAGAAAGGGCTAGATTTGCTTGAGCAAAGCTAGGATTATATATAAAAATTAGTAAATCTTTGCCAACAAATAACAGTCCAATAAATAAGGGTAATGCCATAATTAGTAGAATTTCAATAATATTTTCTGTGATCTGCCTCTGCTTGTCCCGTCCTTGCTCTACTGCCTTTGAAAATCTTGGAAACATTGCTAAAGTTAGACTGTTAGCAATAATCGAAAAGGGTTGTAGCAATTGTGCTATTCCACCAAAGAGACCCACTAAAAACTCATTTCCTAACAATGAAAGAATCAATATTTGAATTCTGCCAGTGACTACAGCCATTCCTTCAATAGCAAAAAATGTCCGTGCACTTTTCATTGTATTCAAGACAAAATTACCATCAATCTGCCATTCTATTTTGACTAACCGGATGATGAAAATCCATTCAATTACCAAAATTAGTGTTTCCGAAAAAAATAGTATCGCCCCCAGGTATTCGATTCCGTATTTTAGTTGCATCGCCCAAATCATTATTATTAGGCGTAGGATATATATTGGCACTGTAGAGATGGCAATCAGATGCATCTTTTCTTGAGCTTGAAAAATTGCCTCAGTGATGTTGGAAAGCGCAAAAGGAATGATCGTTAAGCCCATGATGTAGCAAATAGTCGAGGTTTTGGAACTATAGGGAAGTAAAAACACTATAATCACCAACGCCCCATAACTGAAAAAACTAAATATTAACTGTAGCCAGGTACCACTCATTAAATAAACTGGTGTTTTTTGTGGCTCACGGGCTAGTTCTCTGGTAAACAATGTCTTTAGCCCCTGTGAAGCAATGCCCACAAAAATAAAGTAGTAGCTATACGCTAGTAGATACTGGCCTAAAGCCTCAGCTCCTAAAGTACGAGCAATAGCAGCGGTTAATACAAAGGCTGTAATGCTTTGCGCTAACCGATTGACTATCATTGAGAGGGAATTACTTATGAATTTGTACTTTTCTGCCATTCTTAAATTATTAATCAGCTTATTTCGTTAATTTTGAATTACCAATACCTATAAATCTCATAAATTTCTCATATAGCAGGGAACTCTTAACAGGCTTGAAAGTCTCTTGGTGTCAGTGTTTTCTGATTAGCTGATGTCAACCGCTACCTGGCAACTGCTATAACTTACTTTTTTTGATCTACCGTTGGGAGTTTTTTAGCTATTCCACACATACTAGTCATGCGAATCAAGGACGAAAATGCATTTTCCTTTAGCTTTTATCATCGCACGCTTGAGTGTACCACTCATCCCAAGTTTTATTAATAAATCTTTTGGTTTGGATTGTAAATCCGAAAGCTTTTATCGCACTTAAATAGGTAGCTTTTCACTCAGTAAAGTAGAAAAATCTAAATTTAATATGTGAAAAAGTCTACTATAAATTACAGCATTTGTATCAAGACGGAAACCGTATAATGATTGCTGTGCGCTATGATTTGGTTTTTATTACCTTAGTAGGCACCTTCTTTTTTCAAAACTACCATAACTGTTTTGAGGAGAATTTCAAAGTCTAACCCAAGTGACCAATTTTCGATGTAGTTAAGATCAAGATTAATCACTTGTTCAAAATCTAAAATATCTGAGCGACCTGAGACTTGCCAAAGACCTGTAATACCAGGTAAAACTTCATGTCGGATAAAATGATGTTCAGAAAACTTATCAACATCTCTAGTAGGTAAAGGGCGAGGTCCTACTATACTCATTTCTCCAAAGATAACATTAAAAAGCTGAGGTAATTCATCTAAGCTATAACGTCGAAGAAATTTTCCAACACGGGTAACGCGAGGATCGTCTTTAATTTTAAAGATAATCCCATCTTTAGTTTCATTTAATGCTTCTAATTCTTTCTGTAATTTTTCCGCATCAGACCTCATAGTTCTGAATTTCCATACTTTAAACTGTTGCCCATGTAGACCTATACGGGTTTGCTTGTAAAATACTGTGCCGGGAGAGTCCAGTTTTATAGCTATAGCTATAGCTATATAAATAGGGAATGATAACATTACAAATAAAGTCGCGAAACAAAAATCACAACTACGCTTTATCCAAAAATCTTTACCTGTAATTATCGGACAATCCAAACTCAGACAAGGCATTCCTCCTATTTTATTAAATTCTACGTTTCTATAAATTGGTTTTAATTCCATCGGTAAAATATGTACTTGTATGCCGGATGCTTGAAATAACCAGCATAAAAACATTCTATTTTTTAGAGCATCCCAAGATATAAAAACTTCTGTTACACCTAATTGATTAAGTTGATTCAATGTTTGTTGACGTTGATATCTGTCTAGTGAATTAGCATTCGCAGTTCCAGAGACGATGTAGTGTTTTTCTTTTTTTATAAAGCTAGAAATCTGCTCATGATCTTGAGGATCACAAATAATGAATACCGAAGAGCGAACTATTTTTTTCTGTTTACGCAGATATTCAAGAGTAAGATTTACAGCATATCTACCAGTACATATAAAAAATATACTGAACAACCAAGATAATAATATTAATCTTTGTTGTGTAATATCAACTACTGGTTTATACAAAAAACAAACAAGGAGTATTAATCCATGAGCAAAAGTTAGCGATTTGATAATATTGAAATAGTCATAGCGTTTTTGACCTTCTCGATAAATACCTTCGACAGCTAGTGATCCTATTTGAATCCCAATAGGTATTAAAATTGGTAAATAATAACTCGGTATATACCAAGTTAAATGTCCGTAAGAAGATTGATATCCAGCTAAAACCCAAGCTAAGGATAAAAGAGTATAGTCTACTAAAAACAATGTTGTTAATCTCAACCACCACGAACCCTTGCGTACTCTGACAAATGCAGATGCACGTAAATCCAAAGGGACTTCACTGAATTTATTTGTTGTAATGCTTTGATTACTCATAGTTAGTAACACTTGGTGTAGTTAAAATTTGATGCAAACGTGGAGTATCTCACATTTTTATTTCAAAGAAACCTGGCCTTTGTAATCTACTATTAACCATTTTCTTGGGAGTAACTTGAAGTTTTTGATCAAAAGCATCTTCCAGGGTCGGTTAGAGTGCGGTTACTACCCAGATACTTAGGTTTTGGTGGAGGGTAGAATCCAGTTTAGTCTGGAAATTTTGAGCTTTGATGCCAAAAAAGGATTTGTTGGTGAGTTAACTTAATAGTTGAATAAAATTACTGACATTTATAATCAAGCTCGTCAGGTAAAAATATTAGGATTTTTAAGGTGCGTAATACATTAATTGAATTACTACAGTTCCATTGCAGAGTTGTGCTTCTATGAGACAATGATATTCTTTCCGAAATTATTGTAACATATTTACTTAGACTAATTCAGTTTCAGTTTTGCTTAGAAGCTTCTCTGTTTCTTTACGCATAATTACTGATTAACAAAACTTACATACACAACATATAACGAAATGCATCAAAAATTTGATTATTGTTACAAAACTTTACACAAGTGAATATAGTGAATTTTAAAACTTGTGTGTATACCGTAGCTTCCCTAGTGGTGGAGGGGACTGGCTTTCAAGGGTAGGTATTTAGGTTTCCGAGAAATAATTGAGAACATTGGCAATTATTGAACGTAGTTTTAAGGTTTCGGACAATCATTTTGGTTCTAAAACCCAAAAAATTGGTCTAATCTGAAAAACCTACCCATGAGAGCAGGGGACTGGGGGGTTAGGTTTTTGATTAATGAATCGATGCTCTAGATTACATTTTGGACGGTAAGTACCCGATGTTAATTCTCCATGTTGTTAAGCTTTTGAAGCGCCAAAAGGGTGGTTCCCTTACCGAGGTGACTGTAGTTTAAACTATAGGACTTCGACTTGAATTTTGAAAGTATACTGAGACTCAAAAGCTTATTTTACAAGGCTTATAGGTCAAAAGAGTTTCAATAATCAAACAGGATTCCTATAGAAGACTGAAGTTACACAAATGAAACCCTCCGACGTAGATTTAATGAAATTCGCGTAATTCTTCAAGAAAATAATATTATAACTTTACATTAATTTTATATATAAGGAAACAAAATGAAGATTCGGTAAGAATTAATTTTTCGTTCAGCGGATTTTACTAAAAAAGGATAATGTACTTTTATAATTAATCTACAATATGTATGATATGGCTTTGATTACATGAAACACAAACTTATTTTTCAACTAAGCAATAAGCGTTTACTCAAAAGCTTATTGTTAGCTAAAATTAAAAGTTAATCCTTTGGATTTAATTGCGATTTAGAGTTTAAATCGATAAAGGATTATGGGGTAAAAGTATGGTAATCACCAAATTCAATATAAATCGATTAGGCAGGTTTTGAACACACAAAAGTGGCGTTTGCTGACAAAGTTGCATCTAAATAATTTAATAGTTAATCGAATGTTGCGCCCCACATAATGATTCAGAGATAGGGAAAATACAGATAGAAGTAAACAATTTATCTGTCTCAGAAAAAAAATGGAGGAATTTTGTAAAGATTCAGATGTACTTAGTAAATACAATCAGCTTATTTATCTAGGTTCCAAGTTCCTTAAATACCTGACGACAATGACTTTGTTAGATTTTAAAGAAGGTGATGGAAAAGGCGAATATATCAGGGCTTAAATGGCAGTTTCTGACTTTAAATTGCCTGCTTACTGTCAAGACTCTTTACTTAGATGGAAAAGCCGCAGATGAAATTAAATACATTGATGGCTCTATTGATACAATCCTTCTCCCGAATCAATCTTAAGTATTAGGTATATGAAAGTTTATTTAAAGCGCTTTGGTGATAAATTTCTAGATAAAATCAAGTTAAAAAATGCCAGCAAGCATTTGCTTTACCAAAAGCAGAGACTTTAGTGAGTTGTTAATCAGTAAGCTGGCAAGAATAAATTAAACTATGTTAAGCAATGTAAAAATATTGATATTGGATAACTTATATAGCAAATGCAGATAAATAATAGCCAGACTTCAGAATATAAGCAAAATATTGCGTTAGATACCTTAACTCACATCATCGGCACTCAAGTTTTACAGGAATGGAATGACACTCAAGCAGTTCATCATCAGGATCTGTGCATCCATCAGATGTTTGAGATGCAAGTTGAGCGATCGCCTCAAGCCATTGCTGTAGTATTTGAAAATACACAACTTACTTATCAGCAGTTAAACCAACAGGCGAATCAACTAGCGCACCACCTACGTGCTTTAGGCGTTGGGCCGGAAGTACTTGTGGGTATTTGCTTAGAGCGCTCCTTGGAGATGATCGTCGGACTGCTGGGAATTCTCAAAGCTGGAGGCGCTTATGTGCCTTTAGATCCGGCATATCCCTCAGAGCGTTTAGCCTTCATCTTGTCAGACACCCAGACACCAGTATTGTTAACCCAAGAAAAATTGGTCAAGAACTTACCACCGCATCAGGCGCAAGTAATTTGTCTGGACTCAAACTGGCAAAGGGATATCCGAAACAGTGAAGAAAATCCTGTAAATGAGACGACGACTGATAATCTTATCTACGTAATCTACACATCTGGCTCTACAGGACAGCCCAAGGGTGTAATGATCCCTCACCGTGGGATCTGCAATGAACTCCACTGGAAGCAAACAACCTTTGGATTAACTCAGGCAGACAAAGTTTTACTGACTATTTCTTTTAGCTTCGATCCCTCAGTGTGGCAGATATTCTGGCCATTGTGCTTCGGAGGGCAATTGTTCATGGCTCGCCCTGGTGGACATCAAGACCCTGCCTACCTTGTGAAGGTGATTACTGAGCAGCAAATCACCGTCCTGGCCTTAGTACCTTCCATACTCCGTGTCTTACTGGAAGAGAAGGGAATTGAGAATTGCCGATTCCTCAGGCACATTACCTGCGGTGGTGAAGCTTTAACTGGCGAACTCATAGAACGCTTCTTTGCTCAACTGAATTTGGACAATGTTCTACATAATTGCTATGGCCCGACAGAAGCTTCCATTGATACCACTTACTGGAGTTGCCAGCGCGGCAGTAATTACGCCATTGCTCCCATTGGTCGCCCCATTACTAATGCAGAGATTCACATCCTCGATGAAAATTTGCAGCCTGTGCCTGTTGGTGAATCAGGTGAACTGCACATTGGCGGTATTGGTCTAGCGCGAGGTTATCTGAACCGTCCAGAATTGACCATAGATAAGTTCATTTTCAACCCTTTTAGCTCTGAAGTTGGGGCACATCTTTACAAAACTGGGGACTTGGCACGTTATTTAAGTGATGGCAATATCGAGTTCCTTGGTCGCATTGACCACCAAGTAAAGATTCGTGGCTTCAGAATTGAATTGGGAGAAATTGAAGCCATATTAGGTCAACATCCGGCACTGACACAGACTATAGTCATAGCTAGAGAGGATGTTACTGGTGACAAGCAACTCGTGGCATATCTTGTTGCTAGTCGAGAGCAAATTCCTAGCCAGGTTGAATTACGTCGGTTTTTGTCAACTCGGCTACCTGAATACATGGTGCCTAGTTTCTTTGTATTTTTGGACACCCTACCATTAAATCCCAATGGTAAAATAGACCGCCGCGCCTTGCCTGCACCAGATACATTTACTCTTGATCTGTCAACTAACTTTGTTCCACCTCAGAATTCCACACAAGAAGTCTTAGCTAGCATCTGGGCGAAGGTTTTGCGTCTGGAACAAGTAGGCATCCACGACAATTTTTTGGAATTGGGAGGTCATTCACTGCTGGCCACTCAAGTGATGTCTAGGGTTCGCCAAGTCTTTCGGATAGAAATACCGTTGCAACTCTTATTTGAGAATCCCACGATCGCTACTTTAGCTGAAGCGATCGCCCAAAACCCGACTCCAGAAAATGATCCCCAAAATCAGACTATTCCTCAAGTAGCCAACCGAGAGTCAGCCCCTTTATCCTTTGCCCAGCAGCGAGTGTGGTTTTTGGAGCAGTTGCAACCCAACAGCCGAGCATATATCGTCTCGAATGCACAGCGCTTAACGGGCAAGTTAAATGCGGGTGTATTGCAACAGTCACTAAATGCGATCGTCGTCCATCATGAGGCACTGCGAACAAACTTTATTAGATCACTTGATGGTAACCCCATACAAGTAATTGGCACGCCTCGGCCAGTGGAACTCAAAGTGATTCAGGTAACACAGGAGCAAGTAGAATGTCTTCTAAATCAAGAGGCGCAACGCCCCTTCAACTTAGAATCTGACTTGATGCTGCGAGCTACTTTACTCCAAGTAGACGAACAGCAGCATATACTCCTGTTGGTCATGCACCACATCGCCTCAGATGGCTGGTCAATAGGCATTCTCTGGCAGCAGTTAGCAGCCCTTTATGAAGCCTTTTTGAGCGGTAAGCCTTCCCCACTGCCAAAATTGCCCATTCAGTATGCCGATTTTGCTGTCTGGCAACACCAATGGCTATCGGGTGAAATACTCTCTGGCCAAATCAACTACTGGAAAACCCAGTTAGTAGGTGCTAATACTGTATTAGAATTACCAACCGACCGACCACGGCCACCAGTCCAAACTTACCAGGGAGCAGTGCAATCCCTGATGCTACCCCAGACCTTGAGTGCATCGCTAAAAGAACTCTCGCATCAGCAGGGTGTGACACTATTCATGACATTGCTGGCGGCTTTTGGGACAATGCTGCACCGCTACACTGGGCAAGAAGACATTCTCATCGGTTCTCCCATTGCTGGTCGCAACCAAGTTGAAACCGAAGGGTTGATTGGGTTCTTTGTCAATACCCTAGCCATACGCACTAACCTTTCAGGCAACCCAAGTTTCCGGCAGTTACTTAGTCAAATTCGAGAAGTAACACTAGAAGCTTATGCCCACCAACACCTGCCCTTCGAGAAGCTAGTAGAAGAACTACAGCCAGAACGAAATCTGAGCCACTCACCGCTATTTCAGGTAATGTTTGCCTTCCATAATACCCCAAGGGAACTCTGGGAACTTCCGGGATTGACCATTACCCCTTTAGAAGTCCATAGCGGCGCTGCAAAGTTCGATCTTACCCTCGATCTGGAAGAAACTTCAGCGGGGATCAAAGGTGGAATTGAATACAACACAGACTTATTCGATGCGACAACGATCGCTCGAATGCTAGGGCATTTCCAAACTTTACTTGAAGGTATCGTCGCCAACCCCGAACAGCGTATTTCAGATTTACCTCTGTTAACAGCAGCCGAACAGCATCAGCTACTAGTCGAGTGGAATAATACCCAAACTGACTACGATTTATCTGAATGTCTGCACCAGTTATTTGCAGCGCAGGTAGAGAAAACACCAGATGCGATCGCTGTAAAATTTGCCGATAAGCACCTTACATACCAACAGCTAAATTGCCGCGCCAATCAGTTAGCACACTATTTGCAAACTTGTGGAGTCCAGCCAGATGTATTGGTAGCGATTTGTGTTGAGCGTTCCTTAGAAATGGTTGTGGGATTGTTAGGAATTCTCAAAGCTGGCGGCGCTTATGTACCTCTTGATCCCGAATATCCTCAAGAGCGTATAGCATATATGCTAGAAGATTGTCAAGCCCCAGTGCTGTTAACCCAAAGGAGTTTAGTTAATGATCTCCCTACAAGTACCCAAAAAATTTGTCTAGATACCGACTGGGAAACAATCTCACAACAAAGCGATCGCAATCCCAATTCAAGCGTCAAGCCTGTGGATCTAGCTTATGTAATTTACACCTCTGGTTCCACCGGCAAACCAAAGGGCGCGATGAACAGCCATCGAGGAATTTGCAATCGCTTACTGTGGATGCAAGATGCTTACAAACTAACTGAAACTGATTGCGTTCTGCAAAAAACGCCTTTTAGTTTCGACGTTTCCGTTTGGGAGTTTTTCTGGCCGCTATTGACAGGGGCGCGTTTAGTGATGGCTCAACCAGGCGGACAGCGAGATGCAACTTACTTAATCAACACCATCGCCCAAGAGGAAATTACAACACTGCATTTTGTCCCCTCCATGTTGCAGATATTTCTCGAAACCAAAGGGCTAGAACGTTGTCAATCTTTAAAACGGGTGTTTTGTAGTGGAGAAGCCTTACCAGTTGACCTCCAGGAACGGTTTTTTGAGCCGATGGGATGTGAACTACACAACCTTTATGGCCCTACCGAAGCGGCAATTGATGTCACATTTTGGCAGTGTCAAAGAGAGAGTAATTTAAAAAGTGTACCGATTGGGAGAGCGATCGCCAATACGCAACTTTATATCCTCGACTCCCATTTGCAAGCAGTTCCCTTGGGTGCGATCGGCGAACTTTATATTGGTGGTATCGGAGTTGCTAGAGGCTATCTTAACCGTCCAGACTTAACAGCCGAACGATTTATTTCCCATCCCTTTAACGAAGGCGAAAAACTTTACAAAACTGGAGACTTAGCCCGCTATCTTGCCGATGGCAACATTGAATACATCGGTAGAATTGATCATCAGGTAAAAATTCGGGGTTTCCGCATTGAACTTGGAGAAATTGAAGCTTTACTAGCACAATACCCCACAATACAGCAAACTGTCGTCACAGCTAGAGTTGATAATCCCCAAAACCAGCGACTAGTCGCCTACATCGTTCCTCACCCAGAACAGACACCAACCACAGACGAACTGCGCCACTTCCTCAAACAGAAACTACCAGAATATATGGTGCCTAGTGCTTTCGTTTTTCTAGACACCCTACCCCTAACCCCCAACGGCAAAATCGACCGCCGCGCTTTACCTGCACCAGACTCAACAAGGCTTGATTGCGAAAACACCTATGTCGCTCCCCGTGATCAATTAGAATTTCAACTGACCAAAATTTGGGAAGAAATTTTAGGTGTCCAGCCTATCGGTGTCACGGACAACTTCTTTGAGCTAGGAGGACACTCCATATTAGCGGTAAAACTATTTTGGCAAATTGAGAAGACATTTAATCAAAATCTGCCTCTTGCCATTCTTTTCCAGTCGGGTACTGTAGAGGCTCTAGCCAAAATAATCTCCCAAGAAAAAGATATCGCCAGAAACTTGGCTTTAGTAAAAAATACCTTAGACAAATCAAAATCTAGCTGGTCATCCCTAGTAGAAATTCAACCCAACGGTTCCAAGCCACCTTTTTTCTGTATTCACGGACTGGGTGGAGAAGTCTTGTGTTTCCGTGAATTGGCACTGCATCTGGGTTCAGACCAACCATTCTACGGACTACAGCCACAAGGGCTAGATGGAAAACACCCTTTTCATACGCGGCTTGAAGACATGGCAACTCACTACATTCAGGAAATTCAGACCCTTCAGCCCAATGGGCCTTATTTTCTGGGAGGTTATTCTTTTGGGGGTGTAGTTGCTTTCGAGATGGCTCGGCAACTCCAAGAGCAAGGCGAACAAGTTGGTATTCTAGTTATGCTTGATAGTTGTCGTCTAGGTTATAGCTGGCGGGCGTCATTTCTCAAGCGAGTTTTTTTGCATTTAAATAATATTGTTCAACAAGGGCCTACCTACCTTTGGCAAAAGGTTAGGAGATGGAGCTATTGGCGTAAGCATCATCTCGAAAATAGATATAACCGTTATTTAGAAGAGGTACTTGATTTACCTCTAACTGACAAGCACTTAAAGATTATAGATGCTAACACTGAAGCCATGAGTGAATATATCTTTTCACCTTATCTTGGTGAAGTGATCCTCTTGCGGACAGAGGATCAAAATCGTGACGAAGCTATAGGCACACAATACGATCCTCAATTCGGCTGGGGCGACCTAGTGCCTGGAGGTTTAGATATCCATTACATTCCCGGATCTCACCTTGACCTACTTAAGGAACCTAACGTACAGGTGTTAGCCGAAACATTGAGAAATTGCTTAACTCAGGCGCAGTCTCCAAAAAATTAACGGTACGAGCGTCACCCGAAGGGTATCAACTCAGCCCTGCTGGGTTGTTTTGTTATTTCTTAGTCTAAAAACCTATTGGGAGAATAATGGAAAAATGCTTGCTAGTGGGTTTATCTCGTTGCCATGCTCTGCATGGGAATGGCTGATTAGGGGCTGCTGCCTCCAGTCAGACAAAAACTAATTGTGAGAATAATGGAAAAATGCTTGCTAGTGGTAACTAGGATGAGATAATTACTCTGTGGAACAGGAATACTGATGTAGCAGTTCTCTCTTGAGTGAGGTACAAGAACCCCACCCCCAACCCCCTCCCCGCAAGCGAGGAGGG
>NZ_JABXKM010000170.1 GCF_017115025.1 Nostoc sp. NOS(2021)
CGTTGGTAGGGGCACAGCAATGCTGTGCCCCTACGAGAAATCTATATGTATCAGGGTTTGTCTGAAATGGTATTAGAGGTCTTTTTATAATGACTAATTAGACAGATAAGATACAACCTATCGAACTCACGTTAAACAAGACTGACAGCCGCCTCTAACATTCGTATTGTCCCAAGTTCAGCATCTATTTCCACTTCTACACCGATTGGCAAGGTAAATTTATCCTTAATATGACCAATCATTGAACCATACCAAGCAGGAATCCCTAAAGGAAGTATATGATCTTGCAATACTTGCATTAATGTAAATGACGGTTCATCCCCAAGATGACAATTAGTGCATTGCCCAAAGATAAAGCCAGCAATTTGATTAAGTATCCCAGCAGTTTTTAACTGCGTCAGCATCCTATCTACACGGTAAACATCCTCGCCAATTTCTTCCACAAACAGAATGCTTTTGTTCCAAGAAGGTAGATAAGGTGAACCTACCATCGCTGATAGCACTGATAAGTTTCCACCCACAAGTTTACCCCTCGCCTTTCCCGGTGCTATTATCTCCAGCCGCACTTCGCTAGGGTTGAGATTTTGCATAGTCACAACTTCACCATTAAATAGGATGCGCTGAAAGTAATCCACTGTAAACTGATTCCAGGTAGACGTAGCAACTGGCCCATGAAAAGTAATCATCTGACTACGGGCATTAATTGCTAATAACAGCGTCGTAATATCGCTGTACCCGATGAGAATTTTCGGATGAGAGCGGATCAGTGAGTAGTTGAGTAGGGGTAAAATGCGATTACAACCCCAACCACCACGCATTGCAATAATTGCTTTTATGGTGCGATCGCTAAACATCAAGTTTACATCATCAGCGCGATCGGCATCTTTACCCGCTAAATAGCCGTAACGATCTAAAATATGCGTCCCCAGCTTGACTTTTAACCCGAACTGTGAAATTGATTGCTGCGCTGCTTCGATGTCTTTGGCGTCAACGATACCCGCAGGGGCGATTAATCCTACTGTATCGCCCACTTGCAGGCGGGGCGGTTTGCGGATGGTGTTTGGAGATAGCTTACCTTCAGCGCTAAGTAATGGTATCTGGGTGGCTAAGGTAGCTAGTCCAAAGGTTGTGAGAAATTCCCGACGCTTGATAGTCATAACTATTGAGTTGGGGACTAGGGACTGTTTTCCTAATACCCAGTTTTGTATAGAGTAGTTATAGCAAGCGTAAATCATTCGTCAACAACAAGATTCCTGACTTCTTTAAAAAGTCAGGAATCTAAGCCTTTCGATTTTCACAAATCAAATAAGATTGCTATAAGTAGGTAAATGGGAATATTTATAACTATGTTAATAAATTTAAATTGTAGGGTGCGTTAGCTGAAAGCGTAACGCACCTTTAATTATGGATGGTGCAGTATTTTCAGCTAACACACCCGACGTTAATTTATATTTGTTTACATACATTTAAATTTTCTTACCGACTTACTTATGTAAATTTTGATTGACTAATTTTCCTCCTGAATCATGCGGCGAAGATCATCAAGAGGTGATTCTGGTTCAGTGATTTATGAATGGTTGCTGTTAGTTATTTGTATATCTTCCTCTTCAACAAAAAATTCAACGCTTATTTTAATTTTTACTTTCCCCTTTTTCCAGCTTTGAGAACCTAGTGTTAAAATTTCGCAATCTATACCATCCTGAAACCAACTCACAATCTGAGACTGTTTTATCTCTACTCCTTGCCTAGTTAACTCTTGATTCAATGTAAATTCTAGGGCAGAGTTAGATGAGGTATCCATTGCTTGTTTCAATTTAGCAACTTTATATATGTTGTCTCCGAAGTCCAAAACATCACCATCATTACACTCGATTGCCTTGAATCTATCTTCCATATCAACCTCAATTATTGAAAATTTTCTACTTTACGCAAAGCTGTAGTTAGTGAGCGCTAAAGTCACTAAGAGGATGTTTGAAAAGTCCTGTTGTCGGTATCAAAAGTTTTAGATCCCTCTAAATCTCCCTTAAAAAGGGAGACTTTGATTCCGGTTCCCCCTTTTTTAAGGGGGGTTAGGGGGGATCTAAAAGTGCCTAAAGTCACAGCGAAAAACTTTTCAAACAACCTCTAACTACAAGCTACAAAAATCCCAAATTATCTGTGTTTACCTGCTGACTTTTCACGTCATTTGGAAAAGCCCACGAAAAACCTAACCCCCTAATACCAATTCTCTATGAAGATGCACAGAATAAAACACTTGAAACTCCATACTATGCGAGGTAATTATTCTATGCAGGCTCACATAGATTTGGTATAACCCCCTTCCCGATGCGGGAAGCTATGGTGTACACACAAGTAGTCCTAGAGCGAGTTTCCAGCCAAAAAAGGTAGATTCAAACTGATACAATCCGCGAATCAAAGTCTCTCGTTCCCATATTCTGCATGGGAATGGCTGATTAAGGGCTGCTGCCTCCAGTTAAATATTGAGTCAGAATTGAGTCAGAGACTCAATGAATGCATTCCCATACGGAGTATGGGAACGAGTCAAACCTCATCAAGCTAGGTTTTTAGGACTTGTGTGTACACCGTAGGATGCGGGAAGGGGGAAAATTCTAAGTCTCTCTCCTTTTAGGAGAGAGACTTAGAGAGAGGTTTTCCAGATACCGTGAAAAGTCAGGTTTACCTGATATTAATACTAAACCTCTGCTACCTCATCAACTAACCCATCTGAAATCACAAATCCATTAGTAGCAAATTTGCCATCATTATCGAATAAACCAGGGGTAGCATATATAAAATCTGCATTACCAATTACAGGCAAAAAATGGTCATATAATTGCATCGCCTGTAAACAACTATTAATACTATAAACTGCTGAATTATATGCTGCCATATTTTCTTCAAGAACACTCAATAATCGGCGATTATTCGCAATTTTTTCTTCAGCTTCTTGTTCCAATGTTTTCTCTAAATAAGCACGCGCCTGTGGGTATAGCTGCAAAATTTCATCCGCTTGCTGATCTGCCATTGGTAACAACTGAGTTTTCAGGGTTTGGTTGATGGTTTGACGGAAAGATTTACGAATAGTTTGGGAAACTTTTGGCTCAAAATCTAACTTCAATAACTGCCTAATTGCTGGCTCTGCTTCTACGATACTTTCAGCGTCGTAACCTTGAGAAGTTTGTAATAAAGTCTGGCGAAATTGATATATAGAAAAAGTGCCTTCATCGTAAAATCTGGGACTTTCTCGCACAAAGCGATCGCACTCTACACTAGCTGCACTCACCAATGCTTGAGTAACTCCTTTTTCTAAAATTCTGATCTGTTGTTCAATTCCGCCATCATGATCTAATAAACGATACAACTGGCGATAATATTCTGACTTGCGAATCTTTTCAATCAATCTCTGGAAATAATTCGCAACTACTTGCTGAGAAGATTCAATCAAAATATCTTCTAGTTGATTTGCTAAGTAATAAAATGCCTCTACTAAAATAGCAATTAAAGGCGCGGTAGCGTTGCGAGGATGGCTGATGGTTGCACGTCGATAAGCATCAGCTACAGAAAAAGTATCTAGTAACTCATCTAGACGGCGAATCAGTCGTGATTGCAATTGCTTAAAATCTGCTTCAAAAGCATCACAGGAATTATTAATTATTTGGTTAACTTCTTCTGTGATATGCTCACTAAATTCTCTACCAATTTGCTGGAGTTGCTGATTTAGGCGTTGTAACTCTTGCGCCTTCATCGTCTCAATTTCTTGGGGCTGACTATCTAAATTACGTTGTACATTCTGATAATGTTTCTTCAGTTTAATACAAACATCTTCCAAATCATCAGCAAGATTTTTAAATAATTGCGGACGCTTTTCTTCGGTAAGATAGCGAGTAATAGCGGTGCGAAATTCCTCAGTCCCACTATCTTGAATTAGTTGTTCTATAAGTTCATTTCCCCAATCTCCCAGAATCCGCACATAATTTTGATTTGGGGTTTCAAAGGCGTTAACAGAGACACGGAATTTAGTGGAAGATAGCTTTCCTGAATTTACACAGTAGTTGTTAAACGCATAGACAAATTGTGGTGTTTCTTCTTTACCATCTAAACCTTTAATACTTTCTGCAAAAACAGAATCTAAACCAAATCTATCTTGTTGGCTTGTTTGTTTAATCTGACTGCCGTAAAATCCTAATAATCCACTCGTTTTATAAACCTTGCCTGTATTGCGAAATTGCCCACTAATTAAATCATCTAATCGTTGCCGTAGTTGGGTATTGTACCAAGCCTCATCGATCCGGTTAAAGATATAGAAAACGCGATCGCGTACTCCTCCATTCTCCCGCATTAATTCCAAAAGTTCTGTTTCTTCTTTTGTCATGTCACCCGCCGCAGCAGGTTTTAGCACACACACTACCGCCGAAGTATCAGGATGTTGAATTTTGGCATAAGTTAGCTGTGCATCTTTCTCTACTGGTGCATCTATACCCGGCGTGTCAATAATTACATTTCCATCTTTTAGCAGTGGATGATTACAGTAATATTCTATCCGCTTCAATACTGCACTATTACTACCACGGCGGGCATATCCAGCAGCTTCCTTGAGGTTAAAAAAGTTAAATTGCTCCATTGAATATGTAGCATTATTAACTGTGTTGATGCGATCGCGGTTTGCTATATATCCCTCTAGCAACAACATTAACGCCTTCGCTTGTTTTGCACGTTCTGATTTACTCTCACCACCCTCTTGCTGAATAATAGCTTCAGAACCTTGACGTAGCAAGTTAATTACATCAGCTTGGTTGATATTAGCTACTGACTTAAATCCTAGCTGCTGACACAAAGAAACTGCTTGTTCCCGAATCTCTGCTTCACTTAAAAACGTCAAAACAACACGTTCTTTATCTACTTCTGCATACTCAATTTTGCATTCTGTACCTGTAGCGTGTCCCTCTGCACTGTACAGTAATTCTCTCTCTAACAGTGCATTGATTAGCATTGATTTACCGGCACTAAACGCACCCGCAAACACAATCTCAAACTTGGGAGAAATCGCCTTACTTAGGGAGGTTTGTACAGGTGTAATATCTTGAGAACGTAGCGTTGGTTCTTGTTGTAAAAGTTGTAATATCGACTCAACCTGCTCTTTCAAATTTTGGCACTGAAGCGGTAAATCTGACATATTTAGCACCCTGACAATATTTATGTATATAGTAGTAATATTTATTGTCTTGATGGTTCAGTATAATAACTGAGATATTCGATGCAGTTTGGCTGCTGGATATCACCCAACGCACAAATATCATATTCGCTGAATTGCCCATACTTCACCGCGCCTATCGCTAAAACTACAGGCTCACCTCTCCTTTTAGACTACAATGTACACAGAAGTGGAAGTAAACTATGGATGTTCCCGCAGCTCCACGTATCGCTAGAACCGCAAGAGAGGCAGCTATAAGTAATTATTATCTATCCTCTGTCTGCTGGTTAAAGAATTGGGTATTAAACAGTATCATAGACTACAAAACTTTAGCGTAGGCATCGCTCTTCTCTTAAAAACTTTTTGGTTTACTGATTCTGTTTATCTTGTTTTTTCCCGTTCTTACAGATATGTGTCGAGCCATATTTAGGACACTGTATAAGAATTGATTTTAATTCATACTGCTATTATGCAACGCCGCATTTTATGGTAAGTGTCTTAGATATGCCTGGTGTATAAAATATCTATCTTTAGGCATAGTTTGTTAAAAATTCCTTGTTAGCCAGTACACTTCCTATGGTGGATTGACTTCAATATCTTTACAAATGTTATGATTTATATTATTCTAATGTTATGATTTGTATTGTATTTTTAAGTTAACAACTAGTAAATTTTTTGCTAGTTTAAGCTAAAACAGCTTAATTTAGGAGTATAAAGGCAATTCAAGCAATTTAGAAAGTTTTAACACACACAACCGTTCCTTAATAAAGTTAAAGTTTCGTTACCAGTAACTCAGATATATTTCAAATCTGAATTTTTATAAGTTACTGAGGTATGTGTGTTGAATACTGAGCAGTAAGTTGACTGAATTAGGAATTCTACTGTCATTCTGAATAAAATGTACTGAGTCATGTTTGTTTTTAGCCATTTTAAGGTTTGAGACTAATGCAAAAAAACAACTAGCAGAGGATTAATCATGCCTGTAATCTCAAATGTCAGTCTAGAGAT
Organism: Nostoc sp. NOS(2021); assembly: GCF_017115025.1. Classification (GTDB taxonomy): domain Bacteria; phylum Cyanobacteriota; class Cyanobacteriia; order Cyanobacteriales; family Nostocaceae; genus Nostoc. Next base: position 6,200 of record NZ_JABXKM010000170.1, read on the forward strand.
AGACAATATGAGTAGTTTACTAAGATATGAGTTTTGCAAAGTCTAACGGTCGGAAAGTCGCTAGAGACAGACAAATATAGTGGAGTTAATAAAAATTCAGATAAACTTCCTAAAAGTCCACTATCATTCTGAACCAAATAGAATGTAGCGAGTTTAATGATACAAGGTTTGATACTAATGCTAAAAAACAGCGAACTAACGATTAATCAGGGTTCTAATCTCAAATTGAAGCTTGCAGATCAACTATACGATCAGTTTTATAGGCTAGAATTTTTGCGAAATCGTACAGTTGGAAAGCCATTAAGCCATTAAAGTTAAACATAGTGGAATGAATCTAAATTAAGATTAATTTCGCAAATTTAAAGTCAATAATCGACGCCAGAACCAGGCAGGTATTATGCCAATATCTTGCTAGTGTAGCTATTTGACTCCTTTGAGGTTATGCCCAATTAAAGGTTAACCCACCTACATAATTTACTCAAATGAATGGTGTTGTTTAATAACATTGCCAGTCAGCAATAAGCATTAGCTTTTTATTGAAAGCTAATTTTGTTCTGTCTTTAATCTGAAAGGATAAAAAGCATAATAGCTTGCTGGCATACATTCGGGTAAATCGGAATTATTACCGAAATCTCACAACTTTTTTTGGAATAGGGCAACAGACATGAATAAAGTTCAAGCATCCTTTGAAGCTACGGAAGCTGCGTTTCACGTACAAGGTTACGAAAAAATCGATTTTAGTCTTGTCTATGTGAATGGTGCATTTGATCTTAAAAACAGAGAAATAGCAGATAGCTATGCGAAATTTGGTCGCTGTCTGACTGTAATTGATGCCAATGTCCATGAACTTTATGGGGAGCAGATCAGGTCATATTTTAGACACTATGACATTGAACTCACAGTATTTGCCATCATCATTACAGAGCCAGCTAAAACTCTTGCAAGTTTTGAAAAAATTATTGACGCTTTTTCGGACTTTGGCTTAGTTCGTAAGGAACCAGTCTTAGTCGTCGGTGGTGGTCTAATTACTGATGTGGCTGGGTTTGCTTGCGCTTCTTACCGTCGCAAGAGTAACTACATTCGTATTCCTACCACATTGATTGGTTTAATCGATGCAGGTGTAGCGATTAAGGTAGCAGTTAATCATCGCAAGTTGAAAAATCGCTTGGGAGCATATCATGCACCTTTGAAAGTAATCCTGGATTTCTCATTTTTGAAAACCTTGCCAACGGCTCAAGTTCGTAATGGGATGGCAGAGTTAGTGAAAATTGCTGTAGTTTCTAACTCTAAAGTCTTTGAACTGCTATACGAATATGGCGAAGAACTGCTTTCCACTCACTTTGGACATGTGAATGCTACATCGGAACTTAAAGAGATTGCCCATAAACTCAACTACGAGGCAATCAAAACCATGCTGGAGTTAGAGACTCCTAACTTGCATGAAATAGACCTTGATCGCGTCATTGCTTACGGTCACACTTGGAGTCCGACCCTAGAATTAGCACCTCAGATACCCCTATATCATGGTCACGCGGTCAATATAGATATGGCTTTGTCTGCAACTATTGCAGCACAACGGGGCTATATTCCAACTCAAGAACGCGATCGCATCCTAGACTTGATGAGTCGTATCGGTTTATCACTCGATCATCCTCTACTAGATGGGGATTTGCTGTGGGATGCTACCCAATCTATTAGCCTGACACGAGATGGTAAACAACGCGCAGCCATGCCCCGGCCTATTGGTGAGTGCTTCTTTGCCAATGATTTGACTCGTGAAGAACTTGATGCTGCCTTAGCTGAACATAAACGTCTTTGTGCTACATACCCTCGTGGTGGGGAAGGGATTGACGCCTACATTGAAACTCAAGAAGCCAAGCTATTGGGGGTGTGAAGATATGACAAGTGTTGTAGGACTCAAAACAGCTAGACCGATAACGCCACATAGTATCTTAGTAGCCCAGCTACAGAAAACCCTGAAATTAGCACAAGAGAGTAACATTCCCGTAGAGATATTAGATTCTCTGCGGCAGGGAGTTGAATTAGCAGCAGGTTTAGATCCCTACTTGGATGATTGCACTACCCTGGAATCGAGTGCATTAACAGCATTGGCGCGAAAAACCAGCAAGGAAGACTGGAGCAAACGCTTCAGTGATGGTGAAACAGTGCGCCAACTAGAAGAGGAGATGCTCTCAGGACATCTTGAAGGACAGACATTGAAAATGTTTGTTCACATCACCAAGGCAAAGCGCATTCTAGAAGTAGGAATGTTCACAGGGTATTCAGCTTTGGCAATGGCAGAAGCATTACCAAGCGATGGGCAACTCATCGCTTGCGAAGTAGATCCCTATGTCGCTCAATTTGCTCAAGCTTGCTTTGGTGAGTCTCCTCACGGCGACAAAATCGTTGTGGAAGTAGCACCTGCTTTACAGACACTCCACAAGCTGGCTGCGAGAAAAGAAGTATTTGATTTTATCTTCATCGATGCTGATAAAAAGGAGTATGTAGAGTACTTCCAGACCATTTTGGATAGTAACTTACTGACTCCCGACGGGTTAATCTGCGTGGATAATACTTTGTTGCAGGGACAAGTTTATCTACCACCAGAACAACGCACCGCCAACGGTGAAGCGATCGCTCAGTTCAACTCTGTTGTCGCCGCCGATCCTCGTGTAGAGCAAGTTCTCTTACCCATACGAGATGGTGTGACTCTGATTAGACGCGTTGTGTAATCGAGAGATCAGGGAGATGAACAGAGAAGTCTGAGCCTTGGCTGAACCTTCAAAGGGATGAAGAAGATAAGAAGGAATAATTTTTCGCTTGCTTCTCCATCTCCCCCTGCTGCCGATCTTTCCCTACTTTCAAAGACTTATAAGCGAATGGCACTAAGAAAACCCCAAAGACTTATGTCGCCTCGTTAAGAGCCTCTAGGCTCTTAACGAATTCTGAGAGGCTCCGCCTCTGGTCAAGAAAGAGGAGGCGGAGCCTCCACGAATGGGTTCCCAGCCTCCAGGCTGGGAGCCAGTTGGGGCAAGGGCTGTATCTTAACTTAGTGCCATTCACTTATAAGCACAATCAATTTCTTGATCTCTGCCTCAGTTTATCTATCCCCAAGTCAAAGATGAATCATGCCAGTACTTCGTATCCTTCATTTAGTTGGTTCTCCATACAATGATTTTTACTGTGAGTTGTCACGCAATTACGCCCAAAGCTGTCTGGTAGCTACGGCAAATTCATCGCTCTATGAGTTTCTGATTGCATACATCACACCTGATCGCCAATGGCGATTTCCTTCCTCTCTCAGTCCTGAAGATATTGTTGTCGCCAAACCGATGACTTTGTTAGATGCCATAGAGTTTATAACAGCGCAAAACATTGACCTGATGTTGCCACAAATGTTTTGTATCCCTGGAATGACTCACTACCGGGCACTATTCGACCTGCTTAAAATCCCTTACATAGGCAATACTCCCGATGTCATGGCAATAACGGCTCACAAAGCCAGAACCAAAGCAATTGTCGCAGCAGCAGGGGTGAAAGTGCCTTTTGGAGAACTGCTCCGCCCAGGAGACATGCCGACAATTACACCTCCAGTAGTGATCAAACCCGCAAGTGCTGACAACTCTTTAGGGGTGTCCTTAGTTAAAGAGGCTAGTGAGTATGATGCTGCCCTAAAGAAAGCATTTGAATTTGCAGATGAGGTGATCGTAGAAACATTCATTGAAGCCGGTCGAGAAGTCAGATGCGGCGCCATTGTCAAAGATGGAGAGCTAATCGGTTTACCCCTTGAAGAGTATCAGATAGACCCCCAAGCAAGACCGATCCGCAGCTATACTGATAAATTCAAAATACCAATCGAGGGCGACTTGGATTCAACTGCTAAAAATTATGTCCCAGGTTGGATTGTAGATATTAATGACCCGATCACCCAAAAGGTTCAGCAAGAAGTTAAGAAGTGTCATTTAGCTTTGGGCTGTCGCCATTATAGTTTATTTGACTTCCGGATCGACCCACAGGGACAACCTTGGTTCTTAGAAGCCGGGTTGTTTTGTATTTTTGACCACAAAGCGGTGATTGCCTGTACGGCGAACGCAGTGGGAATTCCTTTAGATGAGTTATTTATGACGGCGATCAATGAAGCGTTGGGGATGATCTAATGTCCGGTAAATCACCAGCCACAGGTTCCACTATCATGTTCCAATTACAACTATGAGAAAGCAGATTTTTGCACTGTTCCAAAACTTGGGCACTCTTGCATTATTAGCGATCGCATTTCCCTTTAACTGCACCGTTGTACTCGCATCACTCCTGTGGAATTTTTTCAGCCGACCCAAGCAAGTGGTTTTAAACGAGAATCCTAAAAATATCTTGATCGGTGGTGGTAGAATGACCAAAACCCTTCAGTTGGCTCGATCATTTCACGCTGCTGGGCATCGAGTCATTTTATTTGATCTCTATAAATACTGGTTCAGTGGTTATCGATTTTCTAACTCTGTGGCTGGCTTTTACACAGTTCCTGACTCCCAAGAAGATTTAGAAGGCTATACTCAAGCCGTGCGTGCGATCGCCAAAAAAGAAAACATAGATTTTTTTGTCCCGGTAGGCATTTTCGCTGCCAGCTACTTTGATTCCGATCGCAAACCAGTGTTATCAGGCTGTTGTGAGAATTTCCACTTCGATGCTGATACAATGAAGATGCTGGATAACAAGTTTACCTTTGCAGAAATTGCACGTTCACTCTCGTTATCTGTGCCAAAAACTTTCTTAATTACAGATTCCGAACAAGTTCTTAAATTCGACTTTGCCAACGAAAAGCGCAAATACATTCTCAAAAGTATTGTCTATGACTCTGTTTTACGCTTGGATCTGACCAAGCTACCAATGGATTCTCCTGAAAAAATGGCGCTTTATGTCAAAAGTAAGCCAATTAGTGAAGATAACCCTTGGATATTGCAAGAGTTTATTCCCGGAACAGAATACTGTACTCACGATACAGTGAGAAATGGTGCATTAACGGTACATTGCTGCTGTGAATCATCTGCTTTTCAAGTCAATTACGAAAACTTTGAACACCCACAAATTAAGGAGTGGGTGAGTCATTTTGTCAAAGAACTACAACTGACTGGACAACTTTGTTTTGACTTTATTCAGGCGGAAGATGGGACGATTTATGCGATCGAGTGCAACGCTCGCGCTCACTCTGCAATTACAATGTATTACAACCATCCTGGTTTAGCGGATGCCTATCTTAGTAAAGAGCCTCCGGCTGAACCTCTGCAACCCCTGAGTAATAGTAAGCCTACTTATTGGCTTTATCACGAACTTTGGAGACTTAATGAAATTAGATCGTTAAAGCAGTTGCAAAAGTGGTTTAAAAATATTTGGCGAGGAAAGGATGCAATCTTTGAAGTTAACGATCCACTACCGTTCTTAATGGTACATCATTGGCACATTCCTTTGCTATTACTCGATAGTTTGCGCTCCTTACGAACTTGGGTGAGGATTGATTTCAACATCGGCAAACTCATACAGTTTGGAGAAGACGTAAAATATAAAACCTCTATCTCTGCAACCCCTAAGTGATAGTAAGCCTACTTATTGACTTGAACACGAACTTTAGAGACTTAATAAAATTAGATAGTTAAAGCAGCTGCAAAAGTCGTTTAAAAATATTTGGTGAGGAAAGGATGCAATCTTTGAAGTCAACGACACACTACCGTTCTTATATGAAAGAGCAAATTTTTGTAGTGTTCCAAAACTTGGGCACTCTTGTATTACTAGCGATCGCATTTCCCTTAAACTGCATTCTCGTCTTAACTTCGCTACTGTGGAACTTTCCTAAGCAACTATTGAGTAAGTCAATTGTTGTTAACCCTAATTCCAAAAATATCTTAATTGCTGGCGCTAGAATGACTAAAACCCTTCAGCTAGCGCGTTCATTTCATGCTGCTGGGCATCGGGTTATTATAATTGATATTGACAAATACTGGTTAAGTGGTAATAAATATTCCAACTCTGTTACCGGCTTTTATACCGTTCCCGATCCCAGCAAAGACTTAGAAGGCTACATTGAAACTCTACACGCGATCGCCAAAACAGAAAAGATCGACTTTTTTATCCCGGTAGCCATTTTTTCCGTCATCCATTATGACTCTCAAGGCCAGCCACCATTACCAGACTGTGTAGAGTTTTTCCACTTCGATGCTGATGTCACGAAGATCCTGGATGACAAGTTTGCCTTTGCCGAAACAGCGCGATCGTTCGGTTTATCTGTCCCCAAATCCTTCAAAATTACCGATCCCGAACAAGTCCTCAACTTCGATTTTTCTAACGAGAAGTGCAAATACATTCTTAAAAGCATCCCCTACGATCAAGTGCGTCGCTTGAATCTCACCAAGCTACCTTGCGATACAAAATCACAAACAGTAGCATTTGTCAAGAGTCTGCCCATCAGTGAGGAGAGACCCTGGATTATGCAGGAATTCATCCCTGGAAAGGAATACTGCACTCACACTACCGCGCGAGATGGAGAGTCAAGAATGTACTGCTGCTGTGAGTCATCCGCCTTTCAAGTCAACTACGAAAACGTTGATCAGCTAGAAATTATGCAATGGGCGAGTCATTTTACCAAAGAACTGGGAAAAACCGGGCAACTTTCCTTTGACTTCATCCAAGCAGAAGACGGAACTGTTTACGCGATCGAGTGTAACCCCCGTACTCACTCCGCCATTACGATGTTTTACAATCATCCAGGAGTAGCGGATGCCTATCTTGGTAAAGAGCCTCTGGCTGAATCTTTGCAGCCTCTTGGTGATAGTAAGCCAACCTATTGGCTGTACCACGAAGTTTGGCGGCTGAATGAGATTAGATCGTTTAAGCAACTGCAAACTTGGGTAAGAAACATCAAGCGGGGGAAAGAAGCAATTTTTGAGGTGAGTGATCCCTTACCCTTCCTGATGGTACATCACTGGCAGATTCCCTTACTGATTCTCGACAATTTACGAAGACTCAAAGGTTGGATAAGAATAGATTTTAATATGGGCGAGCTTATAGAGTGATAGTTCCAAATCACATAGTCAAATATAGTCAGACGTTTGTAATTCGGTTTTAAGCAACTCTGCTTTCAGCCAACATAAGTTGAGCATGGAACTCGGCAACTATTAGTAGCTGATGTTGGACTTTAAGATTGACTACTTTACTTTATGAGCCAGTATTTCCTATGATATTTATCGTTCAGTTCCAGTTATTCTGGAGCAATCGGTTTAGATACATGAGTGTCAAAGCCAGATTTTAAGGCACGGATACGAGCCTCACTATCAGCATAGGCTGTTAAAGCAATAGCCGGGACTCGTCCACCATTCTTTGGGTTGAGCGCCCGGATTTTGCAGATCAAAGTGTAGCCATCCTCCCCAGGCAACTCGATATCATAAATTAAAATATCGGGTTGCAATTCGGATAATACTTTGCGTGCGGCTGCTGCTGAGATCCCTGCTATAACTTTTGCTCCATCCATTTCCAAGACAGTAGGGAGAAAAAAGCGAGTATCATCATCATCCTCAACGACCAGGATATCTAAACCAGCAAGAGTTCCAGAAGGTTGCATAATAAATGACATTTTAGCGATCGCCAATTTGAGTTGATGAAGCAATCGGCTCAGATAGCTCAATACAGCACGAGGAACTATTGTAGATCCCAGATTCTCTGTATTGTGCCCTTGCAAATGGTCAAATCGGTGCTGCGACTGTGTATGTTACAGAACCAAAACCGATCCCCACCGATAGCCCATTGTTGACCCTAGATAATCTGATTATTGCACCTCATATCGGCACTGCCAGCCGTTAAACGCGCTCAAAAATGGCGATCGCTAAAAGCATCTACTCAATCTTTAAGTTGAATGGCAAGCGGGCGTAAACCCCCTGTGGATCGTTCATCTTTTGCAAAATCCCTACTTCCTGTTGCAGTTTCTGGAATTCATCGGTGAGAGGATTGGCTGATTTGAGTTGCGTTTTTTCAATTCCTAAAGCAGTCTGGGCTTCTTCTGTTGCACGCCCAAAAAAGCGTTCTCCGAAATTGCTAGTGCGAGGATATTCTTGAACTTCCCAATCTTCTCCTAGTTTCGCCTGGTTGGCAGCATAGGCGATCGCACTATTCAAACCACCAATTTCATCCACTAAACCAATTTCCTTGGCCGCCACACCCGACCAAACCCGTCCTTGGGCAATTTCTGCTACTTTTTGTCCTGGCAGTTTCCGACCTTGAGAAACTTTATTCAGAAACATATTATAAATGCGGTTAACACTGCGCTGATAAAGTGCCAACTCTTGAGGCGATTTCGGACGCGAAACTGTTTGATTATCAGCATAGCGTGCGGTTTTCACCGAATCCCAAGTAATGCCATTATCATTAGCCAGCTTTTGCCCATTGAATAGCAAGCCAAACACCCCAATTGAGCCTGTAATGGTATTTGGTTCCGCAAAAATGCGGTTAGAATCGCTAGCAATCCAATAACCACCAGAGGCGGCGACATCACCCATTGACACTACAACTGGTTTCGCCTCACGAGTTAATTTCACTTCTCGCTGCATGACTTCGGCTGCGGTAGCACTACCACCAGGACTATTAATTCGTAATACAACAGCCTTCACATCCTTATCTTGTCGCAGTTTGTTGAAGATTTTGGCAAAGCGATCGCCTCCTACTTGCCCATCATCACCTTTACCATCGACAATCTCGCCCTCAGCATAAACAACGGCAATTTCATTTTTTGAGCTACGTTCTACACCCAAAGATTTGCCGGAAACTTGGGCGTAGCTATTCAAGCTAATTTGTCGGAATGTTTTGTCTTCTTTATCGCTATCTGTCAACTTTTTGAGGTCAGTTACCACTTCATCGGGGTATGCTACTCGATCAACTAAACCGCTAGTTTTGGCTTGTGTGGCTTCCAGTAGCGCCTGATTATCTGCGATCGCCTGCAACTGGTTAGGTTCAATTTTCCGACTTGCGCCCACAGCAGTGCGCCACTCTCCCCAAACATCATCCAACAATTTCTGAGTTTGCTCGCGGTTTTCTGGACTCAACTTTGTGAGGATAAACGGTTCAACTGCTCCTTTAAATTTCCCCACTCGCACGACTTGAACACCAATCCCGTACTTCTGCAATGCTCCCGCGAAGAACATCGGTTGTGAACTCAAACCGTTGACTTCCATCATTCCCAGAGGATTAACTATAATGGAATCTGCCACTGAACAAACGTAATATTCCTTTTTACTCCAATCACTGCCATAGGCCACAATCTTTTTCCCAGCAGCGCGAAACTCCTCCAGCGCTTTCCGAATTTCTTTCAGAGAGGCATAGCCGACGTTACTAACTTGGCTTGTGCTAGTTGCATCCAGATAGATCCCGACAATTCGCGGATCGCGCCGCGCCTTCTCCAAAGTTTCCACAACTTTGCGGAGTGCCATTCTATCGTCATCCACACCTGATATTGTGCTTTGAAACAGTTCGCCTGAACTAGGTTCGCTATCAGTAATTTTCATTGACAAGTCAAAAACCAGCACTGACTTATCTTTCACGTTTGGCCCAGTATCTTTAGAGGAGGTAGCAGCCAATATCAGCAAGAACAGTCCAGTGGTTCCCAGACCACCGAAAATAATTAGTCCTAGTAAGGTGCCAACTAAACTAGCAAAAGTTTGTTTGATAAAATTACGCATTAGTTATTAGTTATTGGGCATTGGGAATTGGGCATTGGGCATTGGTCATTCACAAATGACAAAGGACAAATGACAAATGACCTACTTAATTTATTCTATGCGTTGTAAACTGCCAGAGTGCTTTAACTGATACAAGCTAGCGTTGCCAGTGCAAAATAAGACTGTGGTGATTTCGGCGATTAATACTTCAGCCAGTTCGGCAACTGCTGTCTCTGATGTTGCTGCTGCTTGCAAGAAAGGCATTGCTAAACCAGCTATATCTGCTCCCAAGGCGATCGCAGCTGCAACATCCAATCCATGACGCAAACCTCCCGAAGCAATTAAGGGTACATCTGGTGCGATCGCTCTAATAGTTGTAATGCACTCTGCCGTCGGTAAACCCCAATCGGCAAACGTCCTCCCTAAGCGACGTTGCAAGGGATTTTCTGCCCGTTCACTTTCTACTTTTGCCCAAGAAGTACCCCCCGCACCAGCTACGTCAATTGCTGCTACCCCTGCGGCGATCAGTTTCTCGGCGATCGCTGCTGAAATGCCGTTACCAACTTCCTTCGCAATCACTGGCACTGGTAGCTTACAGCATAATTTAGATATCTTGTCAAGTAAACCCCGAAAATTAGTATCACCTTTGGATTGAATGCACTCTTGTAGAGGATTAATGTGTAAAATCAGGGCATCAGCTTCTAAGATATCAACTACCCGCAAACATTCATCTAAGCCGTACTTATAGTTAAGTTGCACAGCGCCCAAGTTCGCAAATAGCAGAACATCGGGAGCATACTTGCGGACAGCAAAAGTATCAGCCACCTGGGGTTTTTCTACCGCTACCCGTTGGGAACCAACACCCATTGCAATTTTGTAGTGTTGCGCGACTTGGGCCAAACGTTGGTTAATGATTCCGGCTTGTTCTGTTCCTCCAGTCATGGAAGAAATTAACAAGGGTGCGCCCAGGTGTTTCCCCAGGAAAGTTGTACTGATATCAATATCGTTGTGGTTTAGTTCGGGTAAACAAGAATGGGTGAAGCGATAACGTTCCAGTCCATTGGTGATTTGATCAGACTGAACATCTTCCTCTAAGCAGATCCGAATGTGATCGGCTTTGCGATTCTGAGTTTGTGCAGAGATATTGGTAGGGGCGTTCACTGATGGGTATAGTTAAAAGTATTTGCGATCGCTATTGTTACATTGTCTGCAACCGTCTTTTTATAACAAAAAATAGACTTGTGTTGTGAACGAATAGACTTGTGTTGTGAACGAATGGACTTGTCCGCTTGATTACTTATTAAACCCGAAGAACCCCACCCCGCGCTTTGCTCCCGGCTACGGTGTACACACAAGTCTGAAATAGCTGATTAACCAAGGTTTTACCCCACCCTAACCCTCCCCGATAGATTGGGGAGGGAACTAGATTTCTTGTTTCCCGCCAATGTATCGGGGGGATTAAGGGGGGTAATTCGACTTGTGCGTACACCGTAGCTCTGCAAGCAAAGAGGGGCTTGTGATATTATTTATCCTCAGAAGGGCGATGTGTGGGTAACAGGCTTTTTTTCTGTTTTTCTTGCAAATTGCTGGCTTGTTTCAGGACTGGGATACACTGGTTAATCATCCAGATTAAAACCTCGATTGGTGAGTCTCCTTGAGGCATCCAGATACATTACTCCATCAGATGTTGCTGAACTTGGGAAACTAATTCATGTGTCCAGTGGTTGGCAAGCTCTGCATTGGCACTTTCAACCATAACTCTGATTACTGGTTCTGTGCCAGAGGCGCGAACTAAAATCCTACCAGAATCACCCATCGCAGCTTCGGCAAGGGCGATCGCTTTTTGTATGGGTTGGCAATCTTTCCATCCTAAACGGCGATCGCGGTCTACTACTGGCACGTTCCGCAATAATTGTGGATAGGTTTGAAAGCTTTGATCTACTAATTCTGCTAAAGAAACACCCACTTTTTTTACCAATGCTGCTACATGTATAGCTGTTAGCAAGCCGTCGCCAGTAATACCGTAATGAAGGCAAAGAATATGACCTGATTGTTCGCCACCTAACATTCCTCCAGTCCGCAACATTTCTGCTTGTATGTACTGATCACCTACTGCGGTGCGAATTAAGTTCCCGCCTTGTTGTTTCCATGCCTTCTCAAAACCTAAGTTGGCCATGACAGTGGACACAATAAGGTTATCTGGCAATTGTTGCTGTTGTTGTAAGTGGCTTCCCCACAAGTAGAGAATGTAATCGCCATTAACTTGTCTGCCACTATTGTCTACAGCTAAAACGCGATCGGCATCGCCATCAAAGGCAAAGCCTAAGTCGGCGTTGTGTTCAATAACCGCCGCTTGCAGAATATCTAGGTGAGTAGAACCGCAGTTAACATTAATGCGATCGCCATCTGCTTCGTTATGCAGGCAAATCACCTCTGCCCCCATTTCTGTAAATACTGTTGGTGCTATACCAACAGCTGCTCCCCAGGCTAAATCCAAAACAATCTTCATTCCTTGAAGATTTCCAGCACCATTTAAGGGTTTTTGCAATGCCTCACCATAATGGCTGACTAACTCCACACGTGAGTAATGCCGTCCGTAATTACTAAAACTAGCAGTCGGAGAAATATTGCCACGCAGTCGCGCTTCAATTTCTGCTTGCAATACATGAGATAACTTTGCACCATTCGCACCAAAAATTTTAATGCCGTTATCCTCTGGTGGGTTGTGGCTGGCAGAAATCATTACTCCGCCGACAGCATCGTAGATGCTGGTGAGATAGGCGACGCAAGGAGTAGGACATAACCCCAAATACCAAACCTCTAATCCTGCTGCTGTTAGCCCTGCACTTAAGGACATGGCTAGCATATCGCTGGAGTTTCTGGAGTCCTGTCCGAGAATGACAGGCCCTACTTGACTAGCATGGCTACGCAAAACAATACCCGCCCAAAACCCAATTTGCAGTGCTAGGGGCGCACTCAGAAATTCTCCCACTCGTCCGCGAATCCCATCTGTGCCAAACAGAGGAGTTGTTGGTAAAGGGATTAAATTCAGTGCAAAACTGCTATCAATACCTTTGCCCAATCCATTAGCTTCAGAAGCAGAACCCCCAGTAATACCAGAAGTTGGAGTTATAGATGAAACCATCAGTTTAAACACTACACACAGTCACACTTTCAATTCTGCCGTTTGCTTATTCTGCATAGTTTAGAGCTTTTCTTCGTGCCATTCCACTCTGTACTTTATTGCTCTATAAAGATGCATTATAGCTTTGCTAAGTTTAAAGACAATTTTAGCCAGGATAGAGCGTTTAGGATGTGCAATTCTTTCGTGTTCTTCAAAATAAGTCGACATTTCATCCATGTTTGACTGTCCCTTTTGAATTCTAATCAGTTCAGTTTTGTTATTGAAAAAGGAAATACCTGACATCTCGCTCCATCTCACTGGCAGCCCTGCTTTATAGGCAGCTAGACCTATGGCATTACCTTCGCCTTCATAAACTCCATTTAGCTCAAAATATTTGGCAAGGATTGACCATGTTTCTAAAAACTCAATTTCTTTTCCTGTGGACTTAGTAACAGAAAACAAATATTCATGCACAAAGGTAACATTTTCGCATTCTGGCTCTAAATTTACAAATTGTGCTGCTTTTTTAATTACTTCAATCTCTCTAGAAAAATTTTTGTTAGTTGTTCCCAAAGCTTTGGCAAATTTTTTCGGCATATCCATACAAGCCCTAGCACTTATCCCCGGCTCTAAAAGCCATTCTATATCTTCTGGCACTGGTGCCAAGATTCGCATATCTGAATCAATGAATATACATGAATTAAATAGAGATAATGCCTTAGCAATAGCAAATCTTTTGTCGTGGTAACACTTCACACCCTGCTGCTGATGCTGAAATGCTAAAACTTGAGGATATTTGCTAAACTCTTGAGGGTGATCGGTGAGAATTATAAAAGCAGTATTAGGTGAATATAGTTCGAGGTCTTTTGCTAATAAACCAGCTAGTGCCCGATACACCTTGCCTAATGCTAAAGTACAAAAACAGAATTGTTGTTGACTCATATTTGGAGAATTTGAGAGTAAAATATTGAAAAGGTGAAAGGACTCAATTAGTTAATAAAACGGATTGCTTCTTAGTGAGGTACTAATACTTTTCGGTTCAACCTAACAATCCTGGTTGACTGACAAAAGTCTGATTTAAAAAAATTAAAAGTAAGGGGGTAAAGGTGAATTCAAACCCTTTTTATTTCCGCCTTGACTGAGAAGTATTGAGTGAGGTACAGAATTTTAGTCTACAAGCTAGATAAAAATCCTTTTTTACTCCTGACCGGAGTCTGATTTGAAAAAAACCTCATAAGGCAAGAAAAACCTCCAGAGGAAACCAGGGGGAAGTACGGCACTCGATTCAGCATCTATAGGTAAATATTGAGAACGGTAAGTTTCAATAGCCTGCTTTTTCTTAGATTGCACTTGATGAATTGCAACTCGATGAGCGCCTACCAATTCATCAAACTTCAGGTTGCTAAACAATAAAGACTTCCAAAGCAACCAGATAGCATATTGCCACAGTTCTACTGTTACTTCTGCTTTAGCAATAGCAGCTTTAACCAATTGATAAGTAATTTCATGATCTTGACTGCGATCCTGTTTGTGAGTAACGTACACCTCTTGTGGTTGAAAACTACCTAATAATTGGGCCATTTCTTCAACGGTTTGCTGTTGTTCAGTTTCTGTCATTTTGGATAATGCGCCATCACATTTATCAAGAAAGTGAACATCTGTTGATTCCACCCCTAAAATTTTCAAAGCTGCTAACGCTTCTTCTCTACGAATTTGAACAATTTCTGAACGTGTAATCTTGGCATGACCTCGATGAGAACCTCCTCCATCTGTAACAAAAACAACTTTAATCGGTATCCCTTGTTCTCGCTTGAGTGCAATCATACCCCCACAACCTAGTGCTTCATCATCTTGGTGAGGAGAAAATACAATCACCGATTTTTGGTTAATATTTAGTGGTTTACTACCTTGATACAGAAGCCAGTAGAACTGTAGCTTAATCAGTAGTTCTCTAAATTTGTAATTCAACAACCACCATTTATTGTGCAGACCTAACTTTAAGCGGTGAAGAAGATATCTTATTTTCATAGCACCATATCTGATTTGAAATTCCGGAAATTTCTCAGCAGAATGGTATTAATATTTCCTTGCAGAAATATCGCCCAACTGCTATCTAGCATCTGGATTGAATCAGAAAAATTAATTGCTATTTGATTCCCGACTTTGATCGTATTTTAATATTTAATTAATGTCAATCCGATGTCTTGTTCATGCTATTTATATGTTTTTAATGACTCCATATAGCTGACAATATTTTGTAATATCAGGTTATGATACCCACATTCTGCACCTCAACTGTCACACATCAACAAAATGTCAACCAACTAGTACAAAAGAACCAATAAGAACGAACATTTTAAGAGGCTTAATGTAAAGGTAGTGGACGAGGAGAAAGGAGTGTTTTGTGACTAAGAACTGGCGGGGGACAAAACTACGAATTATTTTGACGGGTATAACGATGTTTCACCCCAATGGGGAAATATTCAAAATCACCCATTGGGGCTAATGTAACTTGTGGTGTTTGATATTCTGGGGGAACATAATTAGCAAACTCGCTATTTAGGCGTAGCAGTTGTGAAAGAATAGAAGATGCGATCGCTTGCCTTAGAGCATCATTACCCTCTACCCCTGCTCCTAACTCCACAACCACAGATAAAAATCGATTCTTGTCTGCATCTTCCTTCACCTGCAACACAAATTTACCCGTCACCCATTCTTGAATTCCTGGTTGTTCTAATCCCACCGTCACATTTTCTGGATAGATATTTGCGCCAAAGTAGGAAACTGTAAAGTTAGAACGACCGAAGACATAAACGAAAGGTAGCTGATGAATACCTCTAGCTGATTGTTGACTCTCAGAACAGAGATTTTCGAGCGGGTTAAATCCCCACTCTCCTAAAAATTGCAGCATGGCATCATAACTAATTATCCCGCCAGTATCCAAGATGTCATAACGCACTAAGGGAATACCGTTATCTCCAGAAAACAGCAATCCGCCATCTTCAACTTCAAAAAAGCGACTGCAAGGATCATATTGTACCAACGTGGGTAAACGCGATTCCCCAAATAAAGCTCTAGCTGCATCGGGATTTTTTGCCAAAAAACGGCGAATACAGATACTTAACGGTGTTTCATTACCCAAAACTCCCGCATCCGCAGTACCGTAAAGTGATGCAAAATCATAACAGGGATTTTGTGAACCAACTCTTTCACCAACCAAACTCCGCCATTCTTCACTAAATACTTCTCCCGCCATTACTAACTTAATCTGATATTGCTGCCACTCAACACCACGGGCGATACCAGTATCAATCACGTCTTTTAAAAATGGCGGGTATCCCAATAGTACCACTTGCTCAAATGCTGAACCTAGTTCTTGCACAACTCGCAAGATTTCTTCTTTGTTGTTACCAGGAGTAATTACAGTGATGGGATAACCTTTGCTAGCAAGATAACGACAGCAATTAGTGGTAAACATTCCACCTACCCAAGTGCCCAAAGTGAAACAAATCACTGCTAGGGTACGTCTGGTATCTGCATAGAAACTATCGTGAAAAATCTGTTCAAAGCGTGTGGCGATTTGGAGTTCATCTGTGAAAAAACGAGGCCAAAATGTCGGTTTACCACTGGAACCTGATGAAGCAGCTATCATGTCGCACTCTTCTAATTGTCCGTTGCGACACAAGTCAGCTAAAGGATAACGCAGGATATAATTTTGTTTAGCGATCGCTGGTAGTTTTTGAAACTCTTCCAAGGTTTGAATAGTCGCGGGATTGATTTCCCTTTCTGCTAAAAAAGCCTTGTAGGCTGGCACATTAGCCGCCACATCGTGAAATAAACTCAAAGCTGCCGAAGTTTTAGTGTTGAGATGCCGTTGCAGTAACGTTTCTAGGGGGGTAGACAAAAATTCTTCAAATGCTTTAATTACTTGCTGCTGTCGTGGTTTGCAGTTCATGACGCTTGTTGTTTATCCTGAAGTAGAACCAACACCGTTAAAATAATTCGTAATTCGTAATGACGCTCTCTACGAGACGCTAAAAGCGAACGCGGACTCGCTACCGCTACGCTAACGTAATTCGTAGGATATCCGAAAATGAGGGTATGCGCGTTGTAGTTAGTCAATAAAACCTTAATTTATCCTTGGGCACCATGCAGCTCTATTGCAGTAAACAACACACAAATAATGGTAGTAACCGCTTTTGTACCCTTTGTGGTGAACCATTACCTCTTGCTGTGGGGCAGATTGTGGATAATCGCTATCAAATTATCCGTCATCTAGGGCAGGGCGGCTTTGGACGCACCTATTTGGCAGAAGATAGAAAAAAATCCGATCAAACCTGTGTGCTGAAGGAATTTGCACCCCAAGTACAAGAACAGCAAGATTTACAAAAAGCTAAAGAGTTATTTGAACGAGAAGCAAATGTTCTGAAAAAACTCCAGCATCCACAGATTCCGCGTTTTCACGCCTCGCTACAAGTGAAGATAGGCACTAAAGATTTTTTCTTTCTCGTGCAAGATTATGTGGATGGTGAGAATTATTACCAATTATTAGAACAGCGCGAAAGTCAAGGAAAAACCTTCAGTGAAGAGGAAGTAATCACCCTTCTGCAACAGATTTTACCCGTGTTATCCTACATTCACTCACGAGATGTAGTTCACCGCGATATCACTCCTGATAATTTGATTTGGCGGCGTTCTGATAATCTGCCAGTATTAATTGATTTTGGTGGTGTCAAGCAATTGCCAGCTTCTCAAGGTTTTTGGCGCACTAAGTTGGTTGGAAATAACACTTTGCTGGGTAAAAAGGGCTACGCCCCAGAGGAACAGTTACGGCAGGGTAAAGTATTTTTAAGTAGTGATTTATATTCTTTAGCGGTGACGACATTGGTGTTGCTCACAGGTAAAGAACCGCAAAAATTATACGACAGCTATCAGGGAATTTGGGCATGGGGAAAGGAAATTCAAGTTAGTCCCCAACTGGAAGCGGTGTTAAAAAAGATGCTGGCTTATAAACCGAGCGATCGCTACCAACGAGCCGAGCAAATCCTCAAAGATTTACCATCGCCAACTGTTACAAAATCCCCAAGTAATTATATTACCACCAAGATCAAGACGATGGTAGTTGCTCCGGGAAGACAACGCGCCAGTGCTGTTGTGAGTAGATTCCAGAGCCAAACGCAAGCGATCGCCAAACCAATATCTTGGCCTGTTTGGATTCGCCCTTTTGTGATCAGTCTAGGGGGGACAGCTTTAGTTGGATTAACTTTGGCGGCGGGAAATGCAGTCATTCGGAGTGTATCTTCAATCACCATCCCATCAATTTCATTACCGCAAATTCCCCAGTTTCCAAATCCGCTCGGAAAACCAGTCAGCGACAAAGGAAAAAATCGTGACCTCCAGCAAATTAACAGTCGTCGTCAACAGCTAGAAATTACTGAAGGATTTTTTATTCCCTTTGTAGATAATTTATTTTATACAAAAAAACCGGAATTAAAGGGACGTAGCCTGACATCTAAACCTGAAGATGCTGGTTTACGAGATGAATGGTCTGGTATCGCTGACGATTTATTGAATAAACTAGAACAGGCTGACCTCAGTACAGCAGCCCGTCGGAAACTGGGTAAATATACTGCACAAAATTACGAAACATGGAGACGACAAGCGCGATCGGGGCAGTTTGGAAATTATACAATTGATCAACTGAACAAAGACACAAATGAAAAATTTGATCGGTTGTTTCCTGGTCAGGAGCGTGGGAAACTGAATCAACAGACTTTTGGTCAAATTTGGTATGCGATCGCAGCTGATCAAGTCAGTAAAGTACAATCTGGTAACTAAGGAGACTGGGGACTGGGGACTGGGGAT
>NZ_JABXKM010000065.1:0-5514 GCF_017115025.1 Nostoc sp. NOS(2021)
GGGGAGTGGGGAATTGGTTATTCACTAATGACTAATGACAAATGACTAATGACAAATGACTCTTTTAAGGTTCTGGTTTAATGCGATTGAGTTGGGAGAGCAAATATTGCGTCACTAGGGTAGGCTGTTCGGCTTGGATGAGCGATCGCACCACCGCTACACGTTCGGCTCCGGCATCGATCACATCATTGATATTATTGGCATCTATTCCCCCAATAGCAAACCAGGGAATTGAGCAATTTTTGGCAGCATAGCTGACATATTCTAAACCTGTTGCTGCCTTACCTACTTTCGTAGGAGTTTCATAAACTGGCCCCACGCCAATATAATCTACACCTTCAGCAATTGCTGCTTGCATTTCTTCTTTATTTGTGGTAGAAAGACCGATCAGACGCTGGGAACCGAGTAATTGCCGAGCAACAGCAATGGGCATATCTTGTTGTCCCAGATGCACCCCATCTGCATCCACAGCTAAAGCTACATCCACGCGATCGTTAACGATAAACAAAGCACCGTAGATGTGGCATAACTGCCGTAATTTTCTCGCTTGTTCCAGACGCAAAGAATCATCAGAGGTTTTGTCGCGGTATTGTAAAAGCGTTAACCCACCTTTGAGTGCAGCTTCGACGGTGTTCAATAAAGTTTCACTAGGGGAAGTAACAAAATACAAACGCGATCGCCATAACAATTGATGGCGCTGATGACCCATTAAACTACTTTCTAGGGTATAAACCTGATAGCGCATCTGCTTACAAGCTTTAGCCATATTAGGCTGGTAAAGCTTGCTGTATTCTTCCAACACCCGCAATGCTTCTTCTATGCGGCAAAAGTTAGCTTGCAATACCGATTTGATACTAGCTCGTTGTTCTTCCTGAGGATGGGTTAACTCAGTCCCAGGATCGCCTGGTGTATCTCGCGCTGCCCGCAATTCCGAGGTATGCCACTTTGCTACCTCTTGTCGCAGGCGCTTGCATTCAAGAGCCAACTGAGCATTATTCAATCCAAACCGACACCATTCTTCGATAATTCGTAAGCCCTCACGAGCGCGGTCTAAATTAGCATCTAAAATGCGGTAGACAACCTGCTGTATTTGCTCTTTTTGGCTGTATGGCTCGACCATTACAACAACCCCGTTAGTGCTTTCATCGAAGTGTGAATTATCATATATCTTAGTAACCATAAGTTAATTAATTTGCTTTTTTTTACTCAATTTTTGCTGAATCTACGCAAAACAACGTAGTAGTGAGGGTTACAGTCAATTATCCCATGTTCCTATAAGCTGCGATCGGGGTAGTTTGAGGCTACAGTTTTGCACTAAGATTAGTCAAGTATTTTACGGTAAACGACAAGCTAATCCTGGACTCGACAGAGCCGATACACCAGAAAATTGCAATCCAGTTAGAGCGACCCATGCTAAAAGTCACTTCCATGTAACGTCTCTACATTCTTTTTCACTTTACAACTTTTGCATATTCACTCGATATAATCTTCTGGTAATGCACCTATATTTTCGATGTATTTAAACAATTTATTTGCTGTAATACTTAGTGTTTTAGAAGGGTTTTCTTCGATTATAGCCAGAACTAAAACTGCACAGCCTCTTAAAATAGCATATTTTAAGTCTGGGTCATCCGTAAATTATTGATAGCGTTCCTGTTGAATCCATTGAACTATAACTTTGCTTAATATGCGAGATGGAAAGAGCTTGACAGAAAGGAGATTAGCAATCTTGCCCGCATTATGTATGTTCTCTATAGCTGAAAAATGGGCAAGGTTTTCCCGAAAAATACTACATATAATCTCTAACGCTTCTTCAGTTGTGAAACGTCCGATATACATCTTTTCAAGAGTATCGAGTACCTGAGATTCACCTGTTATTTTTTCAATCATAATCGATTTAACTTTTAACTATAATCCGACTAAAAACTGTTGCTCCCCATAGTTAACTGAGGTATTCAAAAACTGCTTTAACTCATCTCTAGGAATTCTACGCATAAATTCTGGAATTTCTGCACTGGAATTAACAAACCTGAGTTCGGTGTCATTTATAGAAGATTATTGACATCATCTTACGCGCTCATATATTGCTATAAAGTTTACTCTGTCTAGTTTTCAGGCTTTTTTTTACATCGAACTCAGTTTACTCTGTATTAAGTATCGCCAATCGGTCAATATGTGAGTAATATTATCGACATAATACTTTCTAAGAGTATAAGAATTTATTCTTACTTATAAGGAGTTGTGTTAAATATGATTCCCAACCGTGTGTTTTCTAAGTACCCCAGAGTAGATGTTCTGCTTGCAAAGCTGAAGTTTCTGGAATCAGCAAGGCTTTTATTTTTTTGTTTTTCAGTATTATCACTTACCGTAAGTATGGGAGCCGCAAGTATGGCGTTCCTGGGTACAAGCCTGGGTAGCGCGATCGCTCAGATTCCATCGAGACCAAATTCAGCACCTCTGGGTGAAAAAACAAATTCTCAGGTTAACGTGCTGTTTGTCAACCCAAGTGTCGGAGATGACAAGGCAGGCAATGGCAGCGAATCCGCTCCTGTGAAAACGATTACCCAAGCGTTGCGATTAGCTAACGCCAATACTGTAATTATGCTCTCCACGGGCACTTATAGCGCCGAGACAGGAGAGGAATTTCCCTTAATGCTGAAACCGGGTATCTCAATTCAAGGCAACCCTAGCAATCAAGGTAAGGACATTATCATTCAGGGAGGCGGTGATTACCTGAGCCGGAGCTTTGCCGGTCAAAACGTCGCAATTGTTGGAGCAAACCAAGCCTTGCTCACTGGTGTAACGGTGACGAACTCTAACCCCCGTGGTTACGGTTTATGGATTGAATCTAGCAATCCGGTAGTCGCGGAAAATACATTTACTGGTAGTACCCAAGATGGCATTTCCGTCAGTGGTAATGCTACTCCCACCATTAGCAAGAATTACTTCGATCGCAATGGAGCCAATGGCATCACAATTGCCGGTAACTCCCATCCTCAAGTCAAAGAAAATGTCTTTCAGCAAACGGGTTTTGGGATTAATATTGCCCAAAATGCTGCTCCTGTAATCATCGGCAATCAAATTCAGAACAATAGAACTGGAATTGTGGTGCAAGCAAATGCCCGCCCGATTTTGCGGAATAATTCTATTCAAAATAATAAAGAAGATGGTTTAGTTGCGATCGCTCAAGCAATGCCAGATTTGGGTAGTGCATCCGAACCTGGGGGTAATGCATTTCAAAATAATGCTCGCTACGATATTAACGCCAGCGCTGCTAAACAGCTGATTTCTGCTGCTGGTAATAACCTTGTGAGCGATCGCATCACTGGCAAAGTAGATATTAACGGTAGAACAGCACTAGTAGATCAAAATTCTCAATCTGCCCCTGTCCCCAACAATATGTTAAGAGAAAAACCACCAACTGGGGAAATCACCTTCTCGGCTCCCGAAATCTCTGAAACTACCAACGGGCAAACCAGCAACAGCATTTCAGCAAATAATCCTGTTTCTACACAATTAAACAGTCAACTGCTGCCATTGTTCCCAGCCAATATACCACTTTCTGCGCCCATATCCAATCAACAGCAAGCCACCTCTAAAGTTGCCGGTTTTCCTACTCCTAGCAGCTTGTCAGGTAGACAAATACCAACTGACACTCAAGTTGCAACTTCTAGTCCAGCAGAGCTACCTGATACACCACAGTTGAATTATGTACGGATCGATCCCAATACAATTGACTTTACAGCTCCTGAGTATCCATCCAATTCAGTTGCACAGCCACCAGCCCCAAGTATCAGGGAGCAAACACAGCAGCCATTACCAATACTAGAAACTGCTACCCCAGGTGCTTCAGCACTTTTACCACTTCCTGATCAGAATATTCCCATTGATAATACTCGCAATATGCAAACAAGTTCTGCAAGTATGCCCGATGGCGGGAACTCTGCGACACAGTTCGGTGTACGTTATCGCGTAGTAGTTACACTCTTCACTGATCGGGATAAAGATTTAGTGCGATCGCTTGTTCCTGGTGCGTTTCCCACAGTTTGGCAAGGTCAAAGAGTTATGCAAGCAGGAGTATTTAGCAGTGAATATAACGCTAAAGAAATGCTCAAAAGACTCTCTAGCAATGGTTTAAGAGCCATTATGGAACCGTTGAATTAATTGGGCATTGGACATAGGGCAAAAGGGGTGGAGGGGAAAGACTTATAGCAGGGGACTCTTTACTGGGGACTGGGTTGAAAGTCTGTTTGTATATAGGTTTTATCATCAGTTAATGTCCTAACCTCCTTGTCCATTGCTATATCTCACCCATCGCCAAGAAATCGACAATTACCTAGAGCAGCGTCGCAAAAAAGCTCAACAACAGCGAAATCAATTTGTCCAGCAGTATAATTTAGCTAATCTTAGGCAGCGCTTGCGCGATCGCTATCAGTCTTTTCAGCGGAATTTATAATTGACAAAAGCAATGTTATCCTAACTTGTCACGAATGAACCGATTTAATTTTATTCAATGGTAAAAGGTATGGAACCGACCATCGAACAACTTAAAGCATTCTTTGACTTTTGTGTTCGGGCTAGTAATTTGCTTAGAGATATAGCATTGGTTAGATTTGATCAGAGGACAAGCCGAATCGTGATTTTGATAG
The DNA here is from genome assembly GCF_017115025.1 of Nostoc sp. NOS(2021). Lineage (GTDB taxonomy): Bacteria > Cyanobacteriota > Cyanobacteriia > Cyanobacteriales > Nostocaceae > Nostoc. The sequence continues at coordinate 4,650 of NZ_JABXKM010000065.1, forward strand.
GCGAAACCATCCAAATAGAAATTCTTAGTAATGGGGAGAACATTATCCGATGACAGACTATTTAACTCTTAATGAGCAAGAATTAAGACAATATGTGATATCAAACCCCCAGGATGAGGAGGCATTTCAGCATTACCTCAGCATCATGAGAGCGAAACCGGGGGTAGTGGTCAGCACTCCAGAACAATTAGAGGCTGAGTTAAAACGACGTATTAATCAAGCTAGTTAACATAGAACCCGTTACTGACATTCCAGTAACGGAGTTTTTTCAATTTAGCATCTTGACTCAATGTGAATTTTGGGACTTGCCTTTATTCAGTAACGCCGATATTGCGGCGATCGCACACCCATCTGCGCTGATTTGGCGACTTGCGTGTTGCAGTCAGCCTAGCAAATATGAAGGTCAGATCCTTTTCATTCCTTTTTTTGATTGTCATTGGCGATCGCAGGTCAAAATAAAATCAATCGACTTGAGAGAGCGATCGCAGGTCAAAATAAAATCAATCGACTTGAGAGAGCGATCGCTTTTCTAATGTGGAAGAGGCGATCGCGGTTTCATCAAAGGAACAGATAATTTATAATTTTTTTACACATTAGCATTAAGTATAATTATCGCCCAACCATTTCAGATTTTTACGGATAGTGGCTGTACTGGGATGATCTATTCCTAAGCTAAGTTCAGCAATTGATAATGCTTTTTTATACAGTGGTTCCGCATCGCTGTACCGTCCTTGGGAATGGTAGAGTCCTGCCAGGTTGTTGTAACTGGAGGCGACATCGGGATGCTCTTCTCCCAGCAGCCGTTGCCGGAGTTCTAATGCTTTTTTATACAGTGGTTCCGCTTCGCTGTACCGTCCTTGGGAAT
>NZ_JABXKM010000065.1:5524-24822 GCF_017115025.1 Nostoc sp. NOS(2021)
AGTTCTAATGCTTTTTTATACAGTGGTTCCGCTTCGCTGTACCGTCCTTGGGAATTGTAGAGAAAAGCCAGGTTGTTGTAACTGGTGGCGACATCGGGATGCTTTTCTCCCAGCAGCCGTTGGCAGAGTTCTAATGCTTTTTTATACAGTGGTTCCGCTTCGCTGTACCGTCCTTGGGAATTGTAGAGAAAAGCCAGGTTGTTGTAACTGGTGGCGACATCGGGATGCTCTTCGCCCAAGCGGGTTTGTACTACTGATACACATTGCTGACACCAGGGTTCTGCGATCGCATATAATCCCTGTCCAGAATAAAATCTATCTAATCCAATAAAAACCCAAATTAAATTTTCATCACTGACTGCATCAGTCAGATTTTGTGCTATCTCTGCTAAATGTGCGATCGCATCTTTGACACTTGTAATTAACTGTAGAGTTGGTGAAAAGGGAATACTCTGTGCTACTTCTACGAAAACTTTACAAAAGTTATCTTTTTGTTCCTTCGCATTAACTAAATTATTTTGCTTATTTCTCAGAAATTCTTGAATTAGTTGATGTAATTGATAAGTATCTCCACCCTGTAAAAGGTGCAAATTTTCTAATTCAACTCTGGCATCTTCTAATTCTTCAGAATCTTGCTCTGTTGCAGCACCTTCCACCAACGACCAAGGAATTGGAGCCAAAGCAAATAAACTTAGTAAACATCCTAATTGTTGGGCATCATCACTTAATTCTGACCAACTCAACTCAAAAGCCGCCGCTACTCCATTTTTTACGTTTAAAGTCCAAGTGGGGTCATTTTCCTTCACGACTAACGAAGGATGTCCTAAGCCTTTTTCCTCCAACCGTTTTAGCATATCAGCTAAAGTTATGTTGCGTTTCTTTACATACCTGCCAACTAATTGCAAAGCTAGAGGCAAATAGCCCAAACGCTGACAAAGTTCTTTAGCAAGTGCTAATTCTTGGTTTTGCTTTTCTTCTCCAATCAATTGAGCTAGTAATAAGAGTGCGTCTGTCTCTGATAAAACTGACAAAGACAAAGAACCAGCTAAATCTAATTTGAGGCGTGTAGTAATTAGTACTTTGAACTGGGATGGTTGGGGTGGTAGATACGGTTTAACGTGACTGTAATTTGTAACATCATCGAAAACTATTAGCGTCTCCCCCTGTCGCCAATGTTGCCAACACCAACGTACTTGTTCTGGTAACTCCAAATCCTCTGGTGGGTGCAAGCCCAAGTCTGTTGTAGCAAATTGTAATATTTGTAGCCCAATATCTGACTCTCTGGCTCTTAACCAGCAGATACCGCCAGGGTAATTGTCCAACTGTAAATGTAGCAATGAATACTGGATTGCTAATTCGGTTTTACCAACTCCCCCCATACCTTCAACAGCAGCAATTACCACCGAATGATTGCTTTGTAGCTGTTGGTAGAGGCGTTCTAATTCTCTTTCTCGTCCGACAAATTTATCTGTGTTGCTAGCAGGAATATTTTGGGGGAAACCTGTTGGTTTAGGAAGCTCACCCAAATTGTTTACGGTTTTGTAAATCTGGGTAATATTTCCGACTGTAATATTGCCATTAGCCTGGACATCCTTAAAAATTTCTTGTCTGGGAACTTGAGAGTCTGAATGATTAGTCATGATTTCAGGCTTCTTGATTTAAGTTGCCTACATCAATGTTTGTAGCTTTCACCCCTTTGAGCATTTCCTGCTCAACCGAACCATCCCGCGCGGCTTTCTGGCTGATGTCTTTGGCTTTCAAATCACCAGTTAATTCAATCTCACTCAGAACTACCTGACGTATACTTTCATCTTGTGCTTGTAGCTGCTCGACTAGTTCCTTAAGTTTCTGAGCAAACGCTTCATCAGTATCGATTTGGGTTTGCAGTTCATCTTGTAGCTTTGTCTTATTCACTTCCGTAGGTTGATTTTGTGCGCGAGTCAACAACCCATCTGTTCCCTCTGCTTTAAACTTTTCACGGATGGTATTTATTAGAAGCGTAAATGTATCAGTCGCACCTTTACCTAAAGCTTTTCCACCTTCTTTAATTGCCTCTGAGAAAAATAAAGAGACAATTACTGCTGCCGTTAGAGGTTCTACCATCAGCTTGCACTTAGATTTAGTATTAATAGTCATATATACAAACTTACTGTACAACTTTTCGGATTTTTAGGTATTTATAAAATTACGAGTCTTAAAGGGGTAAACAGGGTAGTGCCGCATTACACCTTCGGTACATCCTTACCCCCCTTAATCCCCCCTTATAAAGGGGGGAAATCAGAAATTTGGTTCCCTCCCCTTTATAAGGGGAGGGTTAGGGTGGGGTAATTCGAGGACTGCTAATGATTGGATAACTTATGTGTACACCGTAGCCTTTCCAAGGGGAGTCCTATAGTTGAATTATATTTATGATACTTTTGAGCGCGATCGCCTTCACCATAACTTAGGTTGAGCTAAGAAAACCCATCATCTAATACTCCAACACGATTTCAAAGTACCTCAACATGACTTAGAAGTACTCCGACACGATTTCAAAGTACCTCAACATGAATTGGAAGTACTCCAACACGATTTGAAAGTACCTCAACATGACTTAGAAGTACTCCAACACGATTTGAAAGTACCTCAACATGACTTGGAAGTACTTCAATACGATTTCAAAGTACTTCAACATGACTTTGAGGTATCTGCTGCTGGTCAAGTGTAACTTTTTTAATAAATCTTTCAGTACAATCTACTAAAAATAATTAGGTCGATCTTAATTTGCTTTAATTTTTCCGAGTTATTTCTCAGAGAAGTTTAGGGTTGCATTGGCTAGAGTACATACAGTAATCCTATAACTTCCTTCAGGAGGGCATTTTATGGCACGACTAAAACGCAGTTCACCCACTCTCGAAAAGGCTCTCCGTCGAATTGCAGGAATGCGATCAATTAGCTCTACGCTAGAATTTGGCAACGGATTAAATTTGACAGACTACGACAGCCGCATCCAAACCTTGCAAACCGAGCTATCTACCTACAACACTTCACTTTCTAATATAGATGAAATGGCAGGTCGCCTCTCTCTAATTGAAGAAGAATTGCGCGGCTACTCTGAAAAGATGTTAATGAGTGTGGTAACCCATTATGGCAAAGACAGTTTGCAATATATCCAGGCGGGAGGCAAGCCACGCAAAAAATTATCACGCCGTTCGAGCAACACTCAATCCCCATCTGAAAGTACAACTACAATCTTGAATGGTGCAAACAACAATGGTAAAGAAACCTCTGTTGTTTTACCCTAATGTTTAATGTTCACTGATAAGTAATCTCCCCATTCCCTATCCCGGCTTATGATCCAAACGGGTGGCTTGTTCTAGGGCGGCTTTTTCTTTGGCTCGGCGGGCATAGGGTTGTAATTGGGCGCGATCGCAACCTGTTAAAATAGTCAAGTTTTCCAAGCTTATCCCCCGCATCAACATTTCTACGCGCCAGGTTTGTTGTGCCTGAGCGACAGATGGCCTTTGTCCTTGGGGAGTTAACAGTCCCTCACTCCATGTTTGCCAACGTGTCTGAAGCTCTGATTCTGAGAGCGGTTTGCCTGTTTCATTCAAAAACATGGCTGTTTGAGCATCTTTACGGCTTTTCAACCATTTGATTAAGGGATTATTGGTGAAAGAGCCATAGCGTTTGCTCAAAATCCACTGATTCACAGGTACTTGACGGACAAATCCTGGGATTGTGATTTGCAAAAAGTGCCCTTGAGTATCATAGATTTGGTGCGATCGCTCCAAGCTAATTATTTCTGTGGCCGATAACCCAGCCCCAAATAACACATAAGCCAAGGCATAATCTCGGATTCCCAATTTCCTGGCTTGTTGCAGAATTTCGTGAACTAAACTAGCTGGTAAATCAGCTACTTCTGTGGTAATGAACCCTCCTTGTAAGCAGTTTGTTGCTGATTCCTCCGAGGATGACATCGCTCCATGTAAAAACAACTCCACCAAATTTTCCAGAAAATCATCCCGATCCTCCCAAAGTTCGTGAAATTCGCTGGTGAACTCAATTACGGCATATCCCAAGATCATCCCATTCAGCAAACTGGCTAATTTTTCTGCGGGTAAATAGGTATTTAAGTGTCCCTGCTGGATTACAGTAGCTAAATACTGAGCTACATAACGGTTTGCCTCTGTTACTCCCCTGCCTAGTGCGCGGCGATTTTCTGCCGGGAATTGGTCGGCTTCACCTACCACAGACCGGACAAACTCTGGCACTCGTTCTAATGCATGTAAGCTATCACTTGCATAATCTTTAAGAGCTTGGTAGACATTGCCGGGAGGCGTAGCCCGCCGCACCAGCGACTCACCTAAATCCTTGAAGGCTGCGGACTCTTCCAGCACAGCCAAAAGCAGTCCATGCTTATTACCAAAATTCCGAAATAGAGTCACTTCGTTGACTTCGGCTTTTTCAGCAATTTGGCGGGTTGTGGTGGCACTGACTCCCTGAGCAGAAAACAACTCAAGTGCAGCTTGAATCAGGCGTTGACGAGTGGAAATGAGTTGAGACGACATAGAAAAATGCAAGTGGCACTTGCAGGAAGATTAGAGTTCTGCTAGCATAGCAAATGTAAGTGGTACTTGCTTTATTCTACCCTACGGGTGATGCTACGCACAGTCGCTAACGCCACTTGCTCATGGGGGAAACCCCTGTCCCCGCAGTGGTTCCCCTTCTTTCAAAGGGAGAAGACCGCGCTGGCTCACTGTAACAAACTGGTGTACAGGGCGGGTAAATCCTTATGGGATTATGCCCGATAAAAAGTAAATCGCTTTATCATCCATCAACAGGAATTTTTATGACCGCAAATTTTGGGGCGATCGCCCCTGAGAGAGGCAACTCACCTCGACTCAGTTGGACAAATGTAGTATTTTTTGCTGCATTTCATGCCTTAGCACTTCTGGCTCCTTGGTTTTTTTCCTGGTCAGCATTAGGTTTATTAGTGTTTCTCCACTGGTTATTCGGGAGTATTGGTATTTGCCTGGGATATCATCGACTACTGAGCCATCGGAGTTTCCAAGTTCCCAAGTGGTTAGAGTATGCGATCGCCCTGATTGGAGCGCTGGCTTTGCAAGGCGGGCCAATATTTTGGGTAGGTGGACACCGCCAGCATCACGCCCACACGGAAGATATTGACCTAGATCCCTACTCTGCCCAAAGAGGATTTTGGTGGAGTCATATACTGTGGATTTTCTACCCGCGTCCAGAATTTTTTGATTACGAAACCTATAAAAAATATGCCCCTGACCTAGCAAGACAACCATTTTATTGCTGGTTGGATCGCTACTTCTTGCTGTTGCAAATACCCTTCGGTTTGCTGCTATATGCCTTAGGAGGATGGTCTTTTGTGATTTACGGAGTGTTTGTCAGGTGTGTCTTGCTTTGGCACTCAACCTGGTTTGTGAACTCAGCATCACACCTGTGGGGTTATCGCACCTTTGATGCCAATGATGGCGCTCGTAATCTTTGGTGGGTATCCATCGTCACCTATGGAGAAGGATGGCACAATAACCATCATACTTATCCCCACATGGCGAAATCTGGGTTGTCTTGGTGGGAAATTGATGTTACTTGGTGGAGCATCCTAGTTTTGCAGACTTTAGGTTTAGCCAAAAAAGTTGTCTCGCGTCCCCCTCAAGGTGCAACTCACGGCTAAATTGCAACTAAACATTATGAATTTGCTAGGCCGACTGCTGATTTGCCGTCGGCTTACTAATTTTTATCAGTAGTATTTCACGGTAAAATAGTAACGGGGCAACTTTCAGCAAATACATCAAGCGTGAAAACTGACAGCATTTTTTATCGCCTTTTTCAAGAATTTCCTGGCATCTTTTTTGAATTAATTGGCAACTCACCCGAAACCGCAGAGGCTTATAAATTCTCCTCAATTGAAATTAAGCAAACTGCATTTCGTATAGATGGTGTTTTTCTCCCAACAGAAGGGGAAGAAAATCCGATTTACTTTGTTGAAGTGCAGTTTCAAACCGACACAGAAATTTATTCACGCCTATTTTCAGAAATTTATTTATACTTACGTCAAAATAAACCTAAAAATTCTTGGCGGGGAGTAGTTATTTATCCCAATCGCAGTCTAGATACAGCAGATATCAAGAATTACAGTGAATTTTTCACTAGCCAGCGTGTAAGTCGCATTTATCTTGATGAATTAGGTGAAACTGCATCGCTGCCAGTTGGAATTGCTACGATTAAATTAGTGGTCGATGAAGAGGATACAGCAATTATCGCTGCTAGGCAGTTAATAGACAGAACCCAGCAAGAAATCAACACTGAACCACAACGGCAGCAGTTACTAGAATTAATAGAGACGATTTTGGTTTACAAGTTTCCAACTATGAATCGAAAGGAGATTGAAAGTATGTTTGGGTTAAGTGATTTGCAGCAGACACGAGTTTATCAAGAAGCCAAGCAAGAAGGTAAGCAAGAAGGTAAGGAAGAAGGTAAGCAGGAAGGAGCGCGTGAAGAAAAGTTTAGAATGATACCTTTGTTATTGAAATTGGGATTGAGTTTTGAAGAAACAGCGAAAGAGCTAGGTTTGAGTTTAGAGGAGGTTCAGCAAGAAATGCAAAAACAGCCTCCAAGTCAGAATATTTAACCTACAATTATCGTTTCTCACAGATACCCCTAAATATTCCTGCTATTTTCCATTTGCACAATTTTTAATTTTTTCTATGATTTCGCTCTCTCCCATTCTTCAAGCTAGACTGTCCCAACCCTTAAAAATTGGCTCCTTCGAGGTTAAAAGTCGGGTTCTCCAGTCGCCTCTATCTGGGGTGACGGATTTAGTGTTTCGCCGTCTCGTGCGTCGCTATGCCCCAGATTCGATGATGTATACCGAAATGGTGAATGCTACGGGGTTGCATTATGTCAAACAGTTACCCAAAATCATGGAGGTAGACCCCAATGAACGCCCAATTAGCGTTCAACTATTTGATTGTCGTCCCGATTTCCTGGCAGAAGCAGCAATAAAGGCAGTTGCCGAAGGTGCTGATACTGTTGATATTAATATGGGTTGTCCGGTAAATAAAATCACTAAAAATGGTGGCGGTTCTTCGTTGTTGCGGCAACCAGAAATAGCAGAAGCAATTGTGCGGGAAGTCGTGAAAGCTGTTGATGTGCCTGTGACAGTAAAAACCCGTATTGGCTGGAATGACAACGAAATTACCATTCTCGACTTTGCCAAGCGGATGGAAGATGCAGGGGCAAAAATGATCACAGTACACGGACGCACCCGCGCCCAAGGGTACAACGGCAATGCCCGTTGGGAATGGATTACGCGTGTGAAAGAAGTGCTTTCTATTCCAGTGATTGGGAATGGAGATATTTTCTCTGTTGAAGCGGCAGTGAGATGTTTAGAACAAACTGGCGCTGATGGTGTAATGTGTTCCCGTGGAACTTTGGGTTATCCGTTTTTGGTGGGAGAAATTGATCACTTCCTGAAAACTGGCGAGATATTACCGCCACCAACCCCAATTGGGCGTTTGGAATGTGCAAGAGATCATTTACAAGCCTTGTGGGAATATAAAGGCGATCGCGGTGTACGTCAAGCCCGCAAGCACATGACTTGGTATGCTAAAGGTTTCGTTGGTGCTGCCGAACTCCGAGGACAGCTAAGTTTAGTTGAAAAGGTAGATCAGGGTTTGGCAATGATTGACCAAGCAATAGAAAAACTGGCTAATGGTTATGAACTAGAAGAAGAAGCGCAAGGTAGTTTAGTAATGCTTTAAAAAATTGATTTTACCACTAGCTTGGGGTGATATAGCGTTTCCCATTCAGATGCGGTACAACATTTATCAAGGGGTGTAGGGGCACGGCAGTGCCCATTGGTGTCAACTTAAGGTGAAAACCAGCCTAGAACCAGCTTTTAGCAGATTATCTCGTTATCTCGTTCCCAGTCTCCGACTGGGAATGCCCCTCATTGAGGCTCCGCCTCCGTAACTTGCGGCAGAGCCACCAGGAGCTACATTTCCAGCCAGAGGCTGGAAACGAGATTTTAAATCAGTTTGGGCTTAAGTTGACACCAATGGGCATTGCTGCTTCTGAACTCGAAGCTTGGATTATTGCAGATTGGAGTAACTCAATAGCTAGACATCCAGATTTTAAAGGTAGACACGAGCGGATGCGTTACTGGCTTAGTCAGGAAAAAACTAATAGGGATTTTGGTGAATTGCAATTATTAATTAGCGGCGCTGCTACCAGTTTATTGCTGGGGTTTCAATCCCTAATAGGGATTTGGATGAATTGCAATTATCAGCATAAGCAGGGTGAATTCCAATGGCAAGTTTCAATCCCTAATAGGGATTTGGATGAATTGCAATCGGTATCTAAGTTAAATAACACTTGTCTTATACGTTTCAATCCCTAATAGGGATTTGGATGAATTGCAATCTTCATCTTCGTTCATAATTCCCAAAAGTAAATGTTTCAATCCCTAATAGGGATTTGGATGAATTGCAATTTTCAACTCCTCTCATCTGATCTTCTAAGTCATTAAGTTTCAATCCCTAATAGGGATTTGGATGAATTGCAATATTGGTAATGGTTGCCAGCCATCACCAGGAAAAGGTTTCAATCCCTAATAGGGATTTGGATGAATTGCAATTCAAACAGGCGATCGCTATCCAATCTCTGTTCTCAAATTTGTTTCAATCCCTAATAGGGATTTGGATGAATTGCAATTTGAAGAGATAGTTAAAACTTGTTACCATTTTCGGATTAATGGTTTCAATCCCTAATAGGGATTTGGATGAATTGCAATACTAAAATAATTTCCTTGGTTGTCTGATATATCTGTTTCAATCCCTAATAGGGATTTGGATGAATTGCAATTTGCTGCCAAAGTATAAACTCCAGTTCCGAGAGCCGTTTCAATCCCTAATAGGGATTTGGATGAATTGCAATCGCCACGCTCCCACTGACCCGACCAAAGACTTTGTACATAGTTTCAATCCCTAATAGGGATTTGGATGAATTGCAATGTGGTAGATGTTTCCACCACGTTTACACCAGTTTCAATCCCTAATAGGGATTTGGATGAATTGCAATTTCTTCAGCAGTCGTTGCAGTGCAAGTATTCAGCAGGTTTCAATCCCTAATAGGGATTTGGATGAATTGCAATCATTAAAAATCGGAGATAGATGCTCTATTGGATCGTTTCAATCCCTAATAGGGATTTGGATGAATTGCAATTGCAATCATTGAATATGAATGCGCTAATGTATCAGTTTCAATCCCTAATAGGGATTTGGATGAATTGCAATCACGAAAAAGCAATAAAACCTTTTATTGCTCCGTTTCAATCCCTAATAGGGATTTGGATGAATTGCAATTTCAGCTGTTCAGTTTGTTCTCAAGGCTTTGCCTGTTTCAATCCCTAATAGGGATTTGGATGAATTGCAATTTACTGAGTCCTCAGTTACCCTCCGGCGGGAGGGTGTTTCAATCCCTAATAGGGATTTGGATGAATTGCAATTGCTTCCTTGCCGCCCGACTGTGACTCCAGTAAGTAGTTTCAATCCCTAATAGGGATTTGGATGAATTGCAATGTAACGTGGCAACGTATTGTGATAGTGGCAGCAAAGCGTTTCAATCCCTAATAGGGATTTGGATGAATTGCAATGAAAATTCTATTGCGCCTGGAGTTTATCTCGAATAGTTTCAATCCCTAATAGGGATTTGGATGAATTGCAATAGTGCGTTGGTTCGTGCGGGTGAAGCGATCGCTACGTTTCAATCCCTAATAGGGATTTGGATGAATTGCAATTGTACTGATTAAAATTAAAAAAAGTTCTACTTTGTTTCAATCCCTAATAGGGATTTGGATGAATTGCAATTCGGTGAGTCGCGGCGACTCATCGCACAGGATGCCCGTTTCAATCCCTAATAGGGATTTGGATGAATTGCAATCGCTGGCTTCTGAAAGCGGTGCTGTATTTGGTTTTCAAGGTGCAGTTGCGCGAACCACTGAATCATAACACAGGGAATAGTCATAGCACAAGATGTAAATCGCTGAAAACCAGTCCCCATAAGGTGCGCGGATGGTTTAAAAGTACCATTGCCCTCAAAGTCTTATATAGATGGAGATGCAACCATTTTTTGCTTATTCTCATTTTGTACACCTACCCATCCGCGCATTTGGCAAGAAAATTAGTCTGATTGCCGATCGCTATCTCTATTAAAATAAGCGATCGCCTAATACTTGCACACCTTAATTTACCAAATCAGGGAATACCTCTTGCACAGCAGGATGGACTAAGTGATGATTCCGCACATTCACACCCTTAGCTAATGCTGGGTTAACCTCCAGTGCCATAATTCCCAAATTCGCCAACTGGACAACATAAGGTAATGTACTGTTATTGAGTGCCTGAGTTGCTGTCCAAGGTACTGCTCCTGGCATATTGGGAACGCCATAATGCACCACACCCTCTTCAACGTATACTGGATTTGTGTGGGATGTAGGGTGTAAGGTTTCTATGCAACCACCTTGGTCAACAGCAACATCAACTATTACAGAACCAGGACGCATTTGTTTGACCAATTCGCGCGATACTAATATTGGTGCCCTACGTCCCAGTACTAAAACTGCACCAATGAGCAAATCGGCTTCTTTGACTGCGGCTTCAATATGGGCTGAGTTGCTGTAAAGCAATTCGACTCTAGAGCCAAAGAGGGTTTCTAGGTAAGATAAGCGCTCGACACTCACATCTAAAATCTGCACGATCGCACCCACGCCCACAGCAATTTTAGCTGCTTCTGTACCGACAACACCACCACCTAAAATTACTACTTTGCCAGGTTTGACTCCAGGGACACCGCCCAAAAGCACACCTCTACCACCTTGCTGACGTTCTAAGAATCTCGCCCCAAATTGTACTGCTAGCCGACCGGCAATCACGCTCATGGGGGTGAGCAAGGGTAGTCTGTTAGCACCAGGTTGTTCTACAGTTTCGTAGGCGATCGCACAAGTGCCACAATCAATTAAATGCTCTGTCAATTTGCGATCGGCTGCTAAATGTAAATAAGTAAATAATATCTGCCCTTTCTGCAAAAATTTATACTCAGATGTCAGCGGCTCTTTGACTTTAACAACCAATTCCCGATTCCAAGCCGTTTCTGATGTGGGGACAATCTCGGCTCCAGCACTTCTGTAGTCGTCATCTGAGAATCCAGCACCATTACCTGCTTGCGTCTCGACGAAGATGCTATGACCATTTTCTCGCAGCACCCGCACACTAGAAGGACTTAACCCTACCCGAAACTCTTGATCCTTATTTTCCTTGGGAACGCCGATTTCCATATATCGCCTCTGATAATTTTTTTGTTTAACTGTAGCCTGCCAATCTCAAGCTTGCTATTTCTATATAGGGGATAGCTGTATTAGAGATAGCTAATCTCTGTCCTAAGTTTCTCAATTTAATCTGAGTAGCCCCAAACTCTTACCCTTGACTATTGCCCCAGTATTTATACAATATATAAAGAATAGTAACAATTTATTAAAAGAGCGATTGTATAGCTCCCGACAAGGAAGCTTTTGCGGAATTTCTCAAGTCATCTTGGCATTCAAGCACTGCAATCAGCTCATAAGTTACCAAATGTAAAGTAACCGTTAAGGGAAAAGAACGAGTCAATTCCTTTAATCTTTACCGCTTATCCACACTTTAAGAGACTTCTGCCAAAAGTCTCATATCAAGTCCCGTTTGCCGAAAAAAGGTTTCTTAAAAATGACACAACCAACGATTACACCTAAACTAGAGGAGCCGAAGTTTGGCTTTAACGAATATGCTGAACGCTTGAATGGTCGAGCTGCAATGATTGGCTTCGCTTTGATGCTGGTGATTGAATATACAAGCAATCAAGGGGTACTATCATGGCTGGGTCTGAAGTAGTGCCAGAAACAAGCCCAAGGTGAAAGTTGTAAGCTAATAATTAAAAGAGTTTCAACCAGCTGGAACAACCAGTTGGTTTTGACTTCAACAATTGATAGTGAAGTACTTTATCCTAGATACTTTAATTAGACTTATTCGGAAATTATTGCCCTAGAATGTAAGCAAGAGAGGAATCGAAATACCTATTAGTGATTGAAATATCATAGACTTGCAACTAGTACATGCAAGGCGATTAATGAGTACACTTCCTCCCCTACTAAAGAAAATCATAATTAGTGTCTGCCTTGGATGAGAAAGGCAAATTGCGGGTGAGGTATTCTTGGTAAATATACACAAAAGGTGAACTGGAACCAACCAAGCTGTGATGAATGCTGTAGTACCTCGTTTTTTGAAGTCAACCTACCGAAAAGAGCCACTAATCAGTGTATTGATGACGATGGGCGTTATGGATGCCCTGATTGGCGGATTTAATGATAGCTGGTCGTTGTTCGCTTTTGGTTTGGGAACGACAGGGATAGCGCTAGCCTTTAAGTTGTGGCGTTTCCAGCAGCGTCGTCCTGTACCAGAGGAGCCTGTAGCGCAACATTATTTGCCCTCTCGTTCTTCTAGTCCGCCTTTACCAATGTTAAGCGTTTCTAAGAAAAAACCACCTCTTTAGGATGTGCAGAGTTATTACTTAATAACTCTGCAAAATTGATTGGGTAACTGTATCTATAAAAGTGAGGAAAAAGAGTGAGTAGTGAGGGAAGAGGTGGGGGTAATTTTCTGCGGCCGTATATTATCCTGGCATTTATGGCAGCTGTTGCCCTTCCAGTGACTATCTGGGAAGGGTTTTACATTCATGAAGCTCATGCTGCCATTGAAGTAACGCCAAACTCCCAAACTACCAACAGCTTTGCTAATGCCCAACTACTTTATACACTCAGAGGACATAACGGAACCGTTAAATCCCTGGCTTTCAGTCCAGATAGCAAAATTCTTGTGAGTGGAGGTTCAGAAAACGAGGGTGTAATTCGCCTGTGGAATCCAGCAAACGGCAAAAAGTTGGGGAATATTAGCAAAGCACACAAAACAGCCGTAGAATCTTTAGTGATTTCGCCAGATGGGCAAACCCTCGCTAGCTGTAGTGATGACAATACGATTAACCTCTGGAGCCTGAAAAATTTAAAATTTAGCCGCTCTTTTGTCGGACATACCAGTAACGTATTATCTTTAGCGGTGTCTCCTGATAGTAAAGTTCTAATCAGTGGAGGTTTGGATGGGATTCGTCTGTGGGATTTGCTACAGCAGCGCCCTCTAGGGACTCTAGTAGGTTTTGATAATTTGATTTATACCCTAGCCATTAGTCCTGATGGACAGACTCTAGCTAGTGGTGACAATAAGGGTGTAATCAAGCTATGGAATTTGAGTACTGGTAAATTAATCAGTGAATTTGTCGCTCATTCTAATGCTGTTAGCGGTGTCATCTTTACACCAGATGGACAAACATTAGTTACTGCTAGCCGCGATCGCACCATAAAACTGTGGAATATTAATACTGGAGAATTAGTCCGCACCCTCATAGGACATAATAACTGGGTGAATGCGATCGCCATTAACTCCGATGGACAAACCCTTGCTAGTGCCGGTAGAGATGGGATTAAATTGTGGAATTTAACTACAGGTGAGTTAATAAATACATTGAGTGGACATACAGACTGGGTAAGCGCGATCGCTTTTAGTCCAAATGGTAAAATTCTTGCCAGTGGTGGATTTGATCAACAAATCAAGATTTGGGGGATTCCACTAAAACGTAATTAACAGCGAAGGGAATCTGAATGACGTGTGGTGAAAAGTGCGTAGTTTACCGCCGTAGGCATCGCGTCACACAATTTTAGATTTTAGATTGAAAAGAGCAATCAAGTCACCGCAAAATCACACGCTGTAGGGGCAATTCATGAATTGCCCCTACAGCGTGTAACATAGTTTAATTTATTCTTGCCCACTTGCTTATCAGCATTTACCGGGTTTGTTAAAATTTAGTCTTGCCTTTTTAGAGTTTTTGTAGTAAAAAATCAACCAAAGCTTAGATCAAATTTTGCCAGAACTAGCCAAAATGAATGATGGTAGCAACCAAGAGCGATGTCTACGATGGGCTGTGACGCTCGATGACTCGCTCTAAGCGAAGCTATGCCGAAGGCTTTACGCTACGCTATCGGTGACGCCAAATGTTGAATAACTGTGAATACTTGATGAAAATCCAGCCGAGCTAATATCTTATCCAGCAAATTACTGTAAGTATAGACATAGATAATTTCAAATCATCTATGCAGTTACTTGCCCTCTAGAATCGGAACAATTTCTGAACTCAGACAATCTTAGAAATGGTCATCAGTAAGTCCACTCAGGTAAAAATCACTATTTCGGTTGACTCAAAGGTTTGCAGCGATTAAGCGCTACTTGCAAGGTAGGACAACTTGCTACTTAAATAATGTTTAATTATCCCGAACTGCTTTTGATCCCCATTTCGATAGAATGAATGACTAGGCAGAACCCTAAAACTCAAAACCGCTTTTGACTGCGACGCCCATGAATCAATTGAACAATGGTTTTACACTATTTCTAAGTCTGCTAGTCGAGGCGATGCCTTTTTTGCTTCTTGGGGTTTTATTCTCCAGTTTGCTGCTGTTTTTTGTTGATGAGCGCAAATTAGTAGAAAAAATGCCCAAAAATCCCCTGCTGGGTGCTTTAGTTGGTAGCATGATCGGCTTTTTATTTCCGGTGTGTGAGTGCGGGAATGTACCGGTAGCGCGGCGGTTCCTAATTCAGGGAGTACCCACACCAGTCGCAATTGGTTTTTTGCTAGCAGCACCAACAATTAACCCAATTGTAATTTGGTCAACTTGGACAGCATTTCGAGATCAGCCAGAAATAGTCGTCTTACGAGTCGTATTTTCCTTAGTAATTGCCACAATTATCGGGTATGTTTTCAGTTTTCAAAAGGACTTAAATCCCATAGTCCAACCTGCGATCGCTCGTTATATGAAGTTTAATCCACCCGCGCCGCCTGAAACCAAACGCCGTGGTAAGCGTTACCAAGTAGAACAGGAAGCAATGGTACCGAATATCTTGCAATCTGGGACTTATATCTTAGGAGGAAAAGCGGGTATACCTCTGCGGATAGATGCTAATTTCGTACCGCCTACTTCAAACTCTACTTCCAATAAACCGCTTGCAGACAAACTGCGCCTAGTTGTGGATAATAGCATCCAAGAATTCCGAGAACTGGGCGGAATCATGGTTATAGGAAGTGCGATCGCTGCTGCTATTCAAGTCCTCGCTCCCCGTGAATTAATTCTCAGTTTGGGTGCTGGGCCAATTACCTCAATTGTGGTCATGCTGATATTAGCAGTAGTGGTGTCAATTTGTTCTACAGTCGATTCTTTCTTTGCTCTATCTTTTGCCTCAACCTTTAGCAGTGGTTCATTGCTGGCATTTCTGGTGTTTGGGCCGATGATTGACATCAAAGGTATTGGTTTGCTGTTATCCATTTTTAAACCCAAAACTATCTTTTACTTATTTGCTTTAGCAGCACAATTAACATTTTTGTTCACCCTTTTCCTGAATTTGCACGTCTTTTAAAAAATTATTTGTCATTTGTCATTTGTCCTTCGTTAATGACTAATGACCAATGACCAATGACTAATGCCCAATGAATAACAAAAATCCCAAATCTAAAATCCCAAATCTGTTACTCCCTTGGCTGGATGCTATAGCAATTACAGCTTGGGGCATTTTGATGTTGAGATATTGGCTAACTAACAAGCTGAACCTGTTGATTCACCCAAATTACATTTGGTTCGTAGTCGTGACTGGTATCAGCTTGATCATTATTGGTTTCTTCAAGATGCAGGAACTTTGGCAACGGCGTAGCCGTGATGTGACGTCAAACACCCCGCATATTAGTTTATTTCCCCCTGGTTGGGGCAGTGCTTTGTTGTTGACTACAGCGATTCTAGGTTTTATCATTACACCGCAAGTTTTTGCTAGTGACAAAGCACTCCAAAGGGGTGTGACGGCTGATTTATTGGGAAGTACACGCGTCAAACCCCAAGCTTTTCGGGCTACTGTTCGTCCAGAGGAGCGATCGCTTGTAGACTGGGTACGCACCGTCAATGTCTATCCAGAGCCAGATACATATACAGGGCAAAAAGTCAAGGTACAGGGATTTGTCATCCACCCGCCCGATATAGGAAAAGAATATTTGTTCTTAGCACGATTTGTCCTAACTTGCTGTGCAGCAGATGCTTACCCTGTGGGATTACCCGTCAAACTACAAGATAATCAAGAGCGTTACTCTCCTGATACCTGGCTGGAAGTAGAAGGACAAATGGTTACAGAAAATTTGTCAGGTAAACGCCAACTTACCATTGCCGCTACCTCTCTCAAAAAGATTCCTCAACCGCAGAATCCTTATAGTTATTAGTCATTAGTCATTTGTCCTTTGTCATTAGTCCTTTGTTGATGACTAACGACCAATGCCCAATGCCTAATGCCCAATGCCCAATGCCCAATGCTTAACGACAAATGATTAAATCTAAAGCATTTATCCAACCACTGGATCGCATAGCGATCGCACTGATGCTACTGCTGAGTGTGCTGATTGGGTTGATGATATTGCAAGGTGATGTGGTGACTGCTCGTGTCCGGGACTTTACCTGGCAAAATCAACAAATTGGGGCAGAAGATAACTCCTTCACTCTCACTTTCAGCCGCCCAATGGTCATCAAAAGCGTCGAGGATAACTTAAAAATCGAGCCACCCCTAGCAGGTAAATTCAGTTGGGCAGGGCGGCGGATGGTTTATACACTGGTGACACCAGCACCCTATGGCACAAATTATAAAGTGCAGTTACAGGAAGCCAAAGATAAGTTTGCGGAGCAAGAAGGCAAAAATCGGGTGATACAGCCCTTTGTTGGTAGCTTCCGCACACGCGATCGCGTCATCCTTTACATCGGAACCGATCAAGAAGAACAGGGACGGTTAGTTCTTTACAACTTGACTCAAGAGCAAAAAAGGATACTTACCCCCAAAGACCTGATAGTAATCGACTTTGAGTCATTTCCTGATGGGGAGAAAATTTTATTTTCGGCTCGCGCTGCAAACAACCAAGACTTACTTTCAGCCCAACTCTACACAGTCACAACAGGCGTTTCTGGTAAATCTGGAAAAGAAGCAGAGCCAGGAGGCAAAGTTGACCTGACTTTAGATAGTAAGGATTATCAAAACCTGAAATTTGACTTATCACCCGATGGGCAAACTATTGTCATCCAGCGGGGAAACAAAACTAATCCTGGCGACTTTGGACTATGGTTTATGCCAGCAACCAGCGACACTTCAGGAGAAAAACCCACCCCCAAACGCCTAAAAAGCCAACCGGGGGGAGACTTTATGATCACGCCAGATAGTAAAGCCGTTGCAGTTGCTCAAGGACAGGGAGCAGCGATTTTACCACTACAAGGTGATGCCAGTAAACCCTTGGATTTTCTGCCCCAGTTTGGTTTGGTACAGGCTTTCTCCAAAGATGGCTCTCAAGCGGCGATGGTAAAGTTTAATACAGATTACACGCGAGATTTATTTTTGGTGACAAACCAAGGTGTGCAGAAACAGCTATTAAAAACTACAGGCTCAATTCTCAGCTGCCAATTTGACATCGCCTCACCCACACTCTACTGTTTGCTAACACAGTTAGTATCCAAAGAACAATATATAGAACAGCCTTATGTGGTGGCAATTGATCTGAAAACCGGGCAACAGAAACCACTGTTAGTATTGCCTCCCGCTCAACGGAATGTGCAAATGAGTTTATCTGCCGACGGTTTGGGCTTATTATTTGACCAAGTAGTACCGCAGACAAACACGACAGCATCATTACCTACAAACACTTTGAAAACCGATGATGGAGATACGATCGCTACCAGTAGCCTATGGTTAATGCCTCTGTTGCCGATCACTGATGCTGCAACTGTAGAAATTAGACCAGAACAACTGCCTTTAGCCGGATTTCATCCCCGATGGCTACCTTGAGAGAATAATTCGTAAGTCGATTTGGAAAGGTCATAGGACTTACGCAAAACTACACCCGGTAGGGGCAATTCATGAATTGCCCTTACAGTAAAATAAGGGTTTCAGCTATTGTTTGCGTAAGTCCTGGGTCAGTTAAGGTTGTCGAGTTGAACCTAATGGAGTTCAGTTCCATCCTTACGGAGCAGATAGCGATCGCTGATCAACTTTAAGACTACTCTACCTATTTCTGGATGCGTTTTCTCAATTACCGGTTGCACAACAACGCCTTCCATGATGCAATTGGGACTGACTACACTATTGGCATTATTGAACTGAGACACCGCTTCCCAAGTGTAAGCACCGATATAAAGCACAGGTACTCTCGGCAAAGCAAATTCCTCGCAAAAAGCCACAAAATCGCTGTAATTGAGAAAATAACTGCCGCGACGCACAGCAAATATAGCAATTCCAATATTGCCATTATTTAAGCCATATTTGATATCTTGTACGCCGTAGATTTCCCCAAAAATCTGAGTTCCTGGCGGAAGTTTCTGGAAAGCTGCGTTTTCGTTGTAAGCACGAATATAAACTAATGTTTTGTTTACTTCGCTGTTTTTCCAGAAGTAATTATGGCTGCCAATTTTAGTTGTGCCATCACCATCAACTAAGACAGTGAAGTTAGTTCCGTGCAACTTCTCTGTTACAACAACTTCTTCACCTTCAATTAGGATGTTTTTGTAACGTTTCAGGTTTTCTGGACTGGGGAATTTGTAATGTCCAATAAAATTCTCTACTTCCCCACTCATCCCTTGAGGAATTGGATATTCGTACTTTGTTACACCAAAATACTCCGTGTAGTCGTCTCCGACATTTCCCATAAAGTTATTACCAACGGGAATAAGCAAACCCTCAGAAAAAATTCCGCGAAGTTTGGCAGCACGCAGTTTTTTCGAGTAGTAGTTACGAATACCAAACTTATCTAAAAAGTTTTCTGGAATAACACTATCAATAGGAAAGTAAAAAGCTAAATCTCCAGGGTGAAAGTTACCTTTGACTATAATTACTTGATACCCCATATCTTCAATAGAGGCAATATCTAGCCGATCAGCATTGGGATGAGGATTAATGCTGTTTATTTTGACAACTTCAACTTTAAAAATACTCATAACTCACCTCTTTGGAAAAAAATGGATTTTAGAAAAACTCTAAATTTAGTACACAGTATGGGTGTACAGTTATAAGTAATCAAGCAGACATGATATAGCGGTTCTCGGCCCTTGTGAGGTACAAGAACCCCACCCCCAACCCCCTCCC
>NZ_JABXKM010000084.1 GCF_017115025.1 Nostoc sp. NOS(2021)
AGAACCCCACCCCCAACCCCCTCCCCGCAAGCGAGGAGGGGACTATGATGTACCTCATGTGATTAAGAAACGCTATAGCTGGATTTACGCCCTAACTCAAGAAACTACTGACCGAAATCTGTGGGTAGATATTTAACAATCAACCTGTGAGCCAGTTTAAAATTTAAGTAAAGAAATATTTCGTAGCTTACAGGCATGAAACGCATCGTCTTGGTTGCTGGGTTTGAATCGTTCAATGCTGACTTGTACAGAAAAGCAGCTTTTTTGGCTAACTCTCGCTGTCCTGAGTTGGATATTCGGGTATTTAGCGATCGCGATCTTACCAGCAAACGTACTGAGGTAGAAGCAGCACTTCATGACGCTGATGTGTTTTTCGGTAGCCTACTATTTGATTATGACCAGGTTGTGTGGTTGCGCGATCGCATTGCCCAAATTCCCATCCGTCTAGTGTTTGAGTCAGCCTTAGAATTGATGAGTTTAACCAAGTTGGGTATTTTTGCCATTGGCGACAATCCCAAAGGAATGCCCAAACCAGTTAAATTCATCCTTGACAAATTTAGCAACGGACGAGAAGAAGACAAACTCGCTGGTTACATCAGCTTCTTAAAAATTGGCCCCAAACTACTGAAATACGTGCCAGTGCAAAAAGTCCAAGACTTACGCAACTGGTTAATTATCTATGGTTACTGGAATGCTGGTGGTTCAGAAAACGTCGCTTCATTATTCTGGACACTGGCAGAAAAATACTTGGGTTTAAAAGTCGGCGATATTCCCCCGCTAGTCGAAACCCCCAACATCGGATTACTCCATCCCGACTATC
Organism: Nostoc sp. NOS(2021); assembly: GCF_017115025.1. Lineage (GTDB taxonomy): Bacteria > Cyanobacteriota > Cyanobacteriia > Cyanobacteriales > Nostocaceae > Nostoc. The sequence goes on from NZ_JABXKM010000084.1 coordinate 821, forward strand.
AAGGGTTTTTTGAATCGCCCCGCGAATATCTAGAATGGTATAAAACCTATTGTAGAGACGCGATTAATCGCGTCTCCCCAGTTGTCGGAATTTTACTCTACCGAAAACACGTCATCACCAAACAACCCTACATTCCCCAACTAATTCGCAGTTTTGAATCAGCTGGGTTAATTCCTTTACCCATTTTCATCAACGGCGTAGAAGGACATGTGGCGGTACGAGATTGGATGACAACCGACTATGAAATTCAGCAACGCCAACTAGGTAATATCGAGACTCCCTCACTTTCTAGTGAAGCAGTAAAAGTGGATGCGATCGTTTCGACAATTGGCTTTCCTCTGGTGGGTGGCCCGGCTGGTTCAATGGAAGCTGGCCGTCAGGTGGAAGTAGCCAAGCGCATCCTCACTGCCAAGAATGTACCTTATATTGTTGCCGCACCACTGCTAATTCAAGATATTTACTCGTGGACGCGCCAAGGTGTCGGCGGATTGCAAAGTGTGGTGTTGTACGCGTTACCAGAATTGGATGGGGCTATTGATACCATTCCCCTCGGTGGTTTGGTGGGCGAAAATATTTATCTAGTTCCCGAACGGGTACAAAGATTAATTGGTAGGGTGAAAAGTTGGGTGGCTTTGCGGCAAAAACCTGCTTCAGAACGCAAGATTGCGATCATTTTATATGGGTTTCCTCCAGGTTATGGGGCTGTGGGGACAGCTGCATTATTAAATGTGCCGCGTAGTTTGCTGAAGTTTCTCCACGCACTCAAAGAACAAGGTTACACCGTCGGAGATTTGCCGGAAGATGGAGAAGAATTGATTCGCTGGGTGAAAGAAGCGGATGAATCTAATCCTCTTGTGGGGCAGTCGTCTCGCCTGCCTATAGACAATGGCGGGCAAGATGCCCACCCCACAAGTACTGTAAATGTCCGCACATTAGAAAAATGGTTGGGATATCTGCAAACCTCGCGTATCGAAAAACAATGGAAATCTCTCACCAGGACTGGAATTAAAACCTATGGCGACGAATTCCAGATTGGTGGTGTGCAATTAGGAAATGTGTGGATAGGTGTACAACCACCTTTGGGGATACAAGGCGACCCGATGCGCTTAATGTTTGAACGAGATTTAACGCCTCATCCGCAATATGCTGCTTTTTATAAATGGCTGCAAAATGAGTTTCAAGCTGATGCTTTAGTCCACTTTGGAATGCATGGGACGGTGGAATGGTTGCCTGGTTCTCCTTTGGGTAATACGGGTTATTCTTGGTCGGATATTTTGTTAGGAAATTTGCCTAATCTATATATATATGCGGCGAATAATCCTTCGGAATCGATGTTAGCAAAACGTCGCGGTTATGGTGTGTTAATTTCTCATAATGTACCACCTTATGGTCGTGCAGGTTTATATAAGGAATTGGTGGCATTGCGAGATTTGATTTCGGAGTATCGTGAAGATCCACAAAAGAATTATGTCCTTAAGGAAGGGATTTGTAAAAAAATTGTGGACTCTGGTTTAGATGCAGATTGCCCGTTTGCAGATGCGAAGAAGTTGGGTATTGCCTTTACTCCCGAAAATATGCGGATGTTTAGCACTCATGCTTTTGATGATTATTTAGTGGAGTTGTATGAATATTTGCAAGTTTTAGAAAATCGGTTGTTTTCTTCTGGGTTGCATACATTGGGGGAAGCACCGAATGAGGAGGAGTTGGGGTCTTATTTGGAGGCTTATTTTGGAGACGAACCGCAGAGGCGCGGAGAACGCAGAGAGGAGAGAGAGGAGGAGGAAAGGTTAATAAGGGATTTGTTGATGCAATCTACAGATGAGTTAACGAATTTGTTAAGGGGGTTGAATGGCGAATATATTCCGCCTGCACCTGGTGGTGATTTGTTGCGGGATGGGGCTGGTGTGTTACCTACGGGGAGGAATATTCATGCTTTAGACCCTTATCGGATGCCTTCACCTGCGGCTTATGAACGGGGACGAGAAATTGCTCAAAAAATTATCGCCCAGCATTTGGATGAATATGGGAGATATCCCGAAACTGTGGCGGTGATGCTTTGGGGATTAGATGCGATTAAAACTAAGGGCGAATCTTTGGGGATTCTGTTGGAATTGGTGGGGGCTGAACCTGTTAAGGAAGGAACTGGTAGGGTTGTTCGTTATGAATTGAAGCCGTTGGCGGAGGTTGGACATCCCCGCATTGATGTGTTGGGTAATTTGTCTGGGATTTTTCGGGATAGTTTTGTCAATATTATCGAATTGTTGGATGATTTATTTCAACGGGCGGCTGATGCTGATGAACCGGAAGATCAGAATTTTATTAGGAGACACGCTTTAGCTTTAAAAGCTCAAGGTGTGGAAAATGCATCGGCGAGATTGTTTTCTAATCCAGCGGGTGATTTTGGTTCTTTGGTAAATGATCGAGTTGTTGATGGTAATTGGGAATCTGGCGAGGAGTTGGGCAATACTTGGCAAAGTCGCAATGTATTTAGCTACGGGAGAGAAGATAAAGGTCAAGCTAGACCGGAAGTTTTGAATACGTTGTTAAAAACTAGCGATCGCATTGTTCAAGAAATCGATTCGGTAGAATATGGTTTAACTGATATTCAAGAATATTACGCCAATACGGGCGGTTTGAAAAGGGCAGCAGAAAAACAACGCGGTAAGAAGGTTTCAACCAGCTTTGTGGAAAGTTTCTCGAAAGATACTACACCCCGCAATTTAGATGATTTGCTGCGAATGGAGTATCGCACTAAGTTGGTAAATCCCAAATGGGCGCAAGCGATGGCGAATCAAGGTTCTGGTGGTGCGTTTGAAATTTCCCAACGGATGACGGCGTTGATTGGTTGGGGTGGTACTGCCGATTTTACCGATGATTGGGTTTATGACCAAGCCGCAGAAACTTATGCGTTAGATGCAGAGATGGCGGATAAATTACGCAAGGCAAATCCTGAAGCTTTTCGCAATATTTTAGGGAGAATGTTGGAGGCGCATGGGCGCGGTTTCTGGGAAGCTGATGGTGATAAGTTGGATAAGTTGCGCCAGTTGTATGAGTTGACAGATGAAGAGTTAGAGGGAGTGACGGTTTAGAAAGTAGATGCGTTAAATAATTCGTAATTCGTAATTCGTAATTAAGTTTTGTGACTCTTATTTAGACCCCGACCCAAAACTTACTGCTTGTTAGAACCGGGGACTTAAACCCACGGTACTCGGTTAAAACTTAAAATAAAGACACTAACGATTAATAAAAATTATGGAGAATTCTTTTACTGCTGTATTTGAAAAGATAGATGACTGGTATATTGGCTACGTCCAGGAGTTACCCGGTGCTAATGTACAAGAGAGAACGCTGGAAGAAGCTAGAGAAAGCCTACGGGAAGCGATAGAGTTAATCCTAATATCAAATCGGGAACTCGCAGAGCAACAACTCTCCGGTAGTGACCATGCATTTAATGATGTTGCTTGAGTACAACCAGATAAACAATAGGCTCTTTGGGGTTCTTATTTTTGATTTATGCAAGAGGTATTATCTCAGACAACAAGCAAAAGCGATGTCTACGACGGGCGTAACTGCGGCTCCTACGCTTGAGGCTGTGAAAATTTAAACCTTTGCAGCTAATATTACTTCATTTATAAGAAACGCTTAAGTTTTTCTTGCAAATGTATAAGCCGTTGCCGCAAACGCTTAATACTTTGCAACAAATGCTATGCCATATATAAGAAATGCTTAAGTTTTTCTTGCAAATGTATAAGCCGTTGCAGGAAACGCTTAATACTTTGCAGCAAATGCTATTCCATATATAAGAAACGCTTAAATCATTGCAGCAATTGTTGTAATGAACTTATTTACTACCTAAAAAAATATAGTCTAAGTGAAATTAACTAAACTTTTAGAGATGCGATCGCAGCTGATTTGCTATATTTTCCCATGACAATCAGAAATATTTTGGTATAAAAAAGTACTAATAAGCAAGTAGCAGAGATGCATTATGGCACGTCGTAAAAGAAATTCCAGCGTTTTAGAACGAGCCAATCGCCGGATTGAAAGTTTACAATCTATCAGTGTAGAACTTGACTTTGGGCAAGGATTGACTATACAAGCTTACACCATGACAATTAACGATCTCCGGTCTAAGCTTGCTGCCTACAACACTACATTATCTACCATTGACAAACTCACAGATGACCTGAATAATGCAGAAAAGGCTGTAATAGCGATGTCAGAAAAAATGTTACTAGGAGTTGGCAGCCGTTACGGTAAAAACAGCCAAGAATACGAGATGGCGGGTGGTGCGCGACGAGGTAATACCAAGAAGAAGCAAAGCGTACTAGGCAATTCCAAACCCACCAATTCTTTAGTTGCCGATTCTGTTAAGCTTTCTTCTGTCAATGGATCTATGAATGGGGTATCGGGTGCGATCGTGAGTTGAGTAAAATCCAATAGGGTTTAGTGTCAACTTAAGCTCAAACACTCAATTTACCGTGGTTTGAGATCCCCAACCCCCTTAAAAAGGGGGCACTAGTTCCCCCCTTTTTAGGCTAGGGTGTATACACAAGTCAAATTACCCCCCTTAATCCCCCCTTAGAAAGGGGGGAAACAACAATCTAGTTCCCTCCCCTTTCCAAGGGGAGGGTTAGGGTGGGGTAAGACCTGATCAGTTTAGAATATACCAAATACCATCATTACTTTTGGGCAAAATATGATATCTTTTATCAATCAATTCTAAAATCTTGGGACACTCTTTCTTAATCAGAGGCTGATAGTTATTACTAATAAATATATAAGCAGGTTTGGATAAATCTAACTCCTCTAGAAGTTGCGGCCATTGCTCAGATAGAAATAATTCCAGTGACCATGCATTTAGTGATGTTGCTTGAGTCCGACCAGATAAATAGTAAATAGATGGGTCTCCAGCAACAAAAATCTCACCAGAGAAACTGCCTGGTTGCGAGAGAAAGTCAACTTCTGAACGAAGCAATGTATAGTCTTTTCTAAATACAGTCTGATATTTAAATCGTGTATCTTCAGTTAAAGCAAAATTATTCTGAATTAGAGCGACACTCTTAAATTGTAAATTAAATAAGAAAGGTAATAAAAACAACAATGGCACTAGAATCTTAATTAGTGGTAAATTCAATTCTTTTAAAGGCTGCCATAATATATCTAAACCTTTAGTTGCTAAAATACCTGTAGGTACAAATAACAGTAAATATTGGTAACTCCACAATGACCTAGTTTGTAGAAAAATAATACCCAGCCCAAAAACAAACCAAGCAACAAGTAGCAATGTCAATAAATTCTTACACTTACGCAATGATACATTTACTGCAACAGTAGCCATTAAAAGTAAAGGGAAAAAATTCTTTAAAAACCATGCAGTTCCCAAAAGTAACTTAGATATATTAAATGTGCCATTAGCAACCACCTGGCTTGGATATACCAAAAATGTCTGATAGACAATTGATAAACTATTAAACCAAGCAAAGTAGCTGACAACAACTAGAAGAGGAAAGATAATTCCTATAAAAATTGGCAAGCAAATTTCAATAAAGATTCTTTGAAAGGTTTGAGGTTTTATCAATACAGAATAGAGCAAGATAGTTAGCCAGAAAACAAGCAAGATAGGCAAAAATATTAATTTAAATATCAAGACAATTCCACCCATAAAGCCTGAGAGTAAAAGCCGAAAAAATCTTTGCTTTCCTTCCTGATTCAAAGATTTATAAGTCAGCCAAAGAGATAGAAATAAAGGAAAACCAACTAGCCCTTCTACTTGAGTAAATTGCCGATGATATGAAACAATATAGTAAACACCAACCGTTAATAAAGGTACTAAACTTGCTATTAGCTGATGCCGAAAATAGGTTCTTAGAGTCAACTGCAATATTATGGAGAAAAGCACCATGTAAAGAAGTTCAAAGATATGGATGCCAATCTCATTAAAACCAAATAAAATTCCTGCTAAGAAATAAAAGTAATAAATCCCAGGTTGCTTTAGATCCCAAAAATCCCGATAGAGTACCTTTCCTTGTTGCATCTCCAAAGCACCTGTTGTAAAGAGTGCTTGATCTCCTCCAAATGGAAAAGGTAAATTTATAACACCAATTATGACAACAACAATCAAAACTAAAAAGTCTGTTTTAGTTAATCTAGGTATACTAATCATAAAAATTTTCTTAAATTCCCCAATTTCCCTTACTAGTCCATTTTCTGGAGAAATATTTGCCAGCTAGCTATGATTGATTATGATACTCCAGAGAGGGCTAGCAGCACTACTATCTAAACAGCAGGTGCATGAGGGTTAAATTCACCCAACTATTGCCCAAAGGTCAAGAAACATTAAGCATTACCTCAAAGTACCTTAAGCAGGTACGGGGTGGAAAAAATACAAAAAACTTTTAAAGAATAAATCTAAGGATAAGGCTATGGCAACCGAACAGTTAACTAGAGACAGCGACAATCTAGATTTAAATCAGCTACTAAGAACGCTGAATGCTGTTAAACAGGGTGACTTTTCGGCTCGGATGCCCATAGACCATACTGGTGTGGTGGGGAAAATAGCTGATACGCTCAATGATATTATTGAGCAAAATGAGCGGATGGCGGCAGAGTTACAGCGGATTGGTAACGTTGTCGGCAAAGAAGGCAAAATTGCCGATCGCGCCTCTCTCGGAGATGTTCGTGGTTCTTGGTCAGATTGTGTTACTTCTGTCAATACTCTCATTACAGATTTAGTCCAACCGACAGCGGAAACTACTCGTGTAATTCGGGCGGTCGCTAATGGTGACTTATCGCAAACGATCGCCATAGAAATTGATCGCCGACCCTTGCAAGGTGAGTTTCTCCAAACTGCCAATATCGTTAACACGATGGTGGATCGACTTGGTTCTTTTGCATCGGAAGTAACGCGGGTGGCGCGTGAGGTGGGAACTGAAGGTAAGTTGGGCGTGCAAGCCCAAGTGCAAGGTGTGGCTGGCACTTGGAAAGATTTGACTGATAACGTTAACTTAATGGCGGGAAATCTCACCGGACAAGTTCGCAACATTGCCGAAGTTGCCACTGCGATCGCTAACGGTGACTTATCGAAAAAAATTACTGTCGATGTGAAAGGCGAAATTCTGGAACTCAAAAACACCGTCAACACGATGGTGGATCAACTTAATTCTTTTGCATCGGAAGTCACAAGAGTTGCCCGTGAGGTGGGAACTGAAGGGAAGTTGGGCGTGCAAGCCGAAGTTAAAGGAGTCGCAGGGACTTGGAAAGATTTAACTGACAACGTTAACTTAATGGCAGGGAATCTTACAGCCCAAGTCCGTAACATTGCGGAAGTGACAACGGCGGTAGCTAATGGCGACCTTTCCAAGAAAATCACTGTTGATGTCAAAGGCGAAATTTTAGAGTTGAAAAACACCGTCAACATCATGGTGGATCAACTTAATTCATTTGCATCAGAAGTCACAAGAGTTGCCCGTGAGGTGGGTGCAGAAGGTAAATTGGGCGGTCAAGCAGATGTCCGGGGAGTAGCGGGAACGTGGAAAGACCTCACCGATAGTGTGAATTTCATGGCGGGAAGCTTGACGGGACAGGTGCGAAATATTGCGGAAGTGACAACAGCAGTAGCAACAGGCGACCTTTCCAAGAAAATCACTGTGGATGTAAAAGGCGAAATTCTGGAACTTAAGAACACCATCAATACAATGGTGGATCAACTTAATTCTTTTGCATCGGAAGTTACAAGGGTGGCGCGTGAGGTAGGAACTGAAGGAAAGTTGGGCGTGCAAGCCGAAGTGCGAGGCGTAGCAGGGACTTGGAAAGATTTAACTGACAACGTTAACTTAATGGCAGGTAATCTTACCGGACAGGTGCGAAACATTGCGGAAGTTACCACAGCAGTAGCCAACGGCGACCTTTCTAAGAAAATCACTGTTGATGTCAAAGGCGAAATTTTAGAGTTGAAAAACACCGTCAACATCATGGTGGATCAACTTAATTCCTTTGCATCGGAAGTTACAAGAGTTGCCCGTGAGGTGGGTGCAGAAGGGAAATTGGGCGGTCAAGCAGATGTCAAAGGTGTGGCTGGAACTTGGAAGGATCTCACCGATAGCGTGAACTTTATGGCGGGAAGCTTAACGGCACAGGTGCGGAACATTGCCGAAGTGACTACTGCTGTGGCAACAGGCGACTTATCCAAGAAAATTACTGTCGATGTCAAAGGTGAAATTCAGGAACTCAAAAATACCATCAACACAATGGTGGATCAACTCAATTCTTTTGCATCAGAAGTTACAAGGGTGGCGCGTGAGGTGGGAAGTGAGGGTAAACTGGGCGTGCAAGCAGAAGTGCGCGGTGTGGCTGGCACTTGGAAAGATTTAACTGATAGTGTAAATTTCATGGCGGGAAGTTTAACGGCACAGGTGCGGAATATTGCCGAAGTAACTACCGCCGTAGCAACCGGCGACCTATCTAAGAAAATCACTGTCGATGTTAAAGGTGAAATTCTGGAGTTGAAAAACACAATTAACACGATGGTAGATCAACTCAGTTCCTTTGCTAGTGAAGTGACGCGGGTAGCGCGGGAAGTGGGAACTGAAGGTAAATTGGGTGTCCAAGCAGATGTAAAAGATGTTGCTGGGACTTGGAAAGATTTAACTGATAGTGTAAACTTCATGGCGGGAAGTTTAACGGCACAGGTGCGGAACATCGCCGAAGTTACGACTGCGATCGCAAATGGTGACTTATCTAAGAAAATTACTGTTGGTGTTAAAGGCGAAATTCTGGAACTCAAGAATACCATCAATATAATGGTGGATCAACTAAATTCATTTGCATCGGAAGTCACAAGGGTGGCGCGTGAGGTGGGAAGCGAGGGTAAATTAGGCGTACAAGCAGATGTGCGCGGCGTGGCTGGAACTTGGAAAGACTTAACCGACAGCGTAAACTTTATGGCGGGAAGTTTAACGGCACAGGTGCGAAACATTGCCGCCGTCACCACCGCCGTCGCAAATGGCGACTTATCTAAAAAAATCTCCGTTGATGTCAAAGGTGAAATTTTAGAGTTGAAGAACACCGTTAACACGATGGTAGATCAACTCAATTCCTTTGCAAGTGAAGTTACAAGAGTTGCCCGTGAGGTGGGAACTGAAGGGAAGTTGGGCGTACAAGCGGAAGTTAAAGGTGTCGCCGGCACTTGGAAAGATTTAACTGACAGTGTAAACTTTATGGCGGGAAGTTTGACGGCACAGGTGCGAAACATTGCCGAAGTTACCACGGCGGTGGCAAACGGCGACCTCTCGAAGAAAATCACTGTTGATGTGAAAGGGGAAATTCAGGAACTGAAGAACACCATTAATACAATGGTGGATCAACTTAATTCTTTTGCATCAGAAGTTACCAGGGTTGCCCGTGAGGTGGGAACGGAAGGTAAACTTGGCGTGCAAGCTTACGTCAGAGGAGTTGCAGGAACTTGGAAAGATTTGACGGATAACGTTAACTCAATGGCGGGGAACCTCACCGGACAAGTTCGCAACATCGCGGAAGTTACCAAGGCGGTAGCAAATGGCGACTTATCCAAGAAAATTACTGTTGATGCCAAAGGCGAAATTTTAGACTTGAAGAATACCACCAACACAATGGTAGATCAACTCAGTTCCTTTGCAAGTGAAGTAACGCGGGTGGCGCGGGAAGTGGGAACTGAAGGGAAGTTGGGCGGACAAGCCCAAGTCCAAGGTGTTGCCGGGACTTGGAAAGATTTAACAGATAACGTTAACTCGATGGCGGGGAACTTAACCGCACAAGTGCGCGGGATTGCCAGAGTTGTGACGGCGGTTGCTAACGGTGACTTGAAACGGAAACTAATGCTAGATGCCAAGGGAGAAATTGAAACTTTGGCAGAGACAATCAACGAGATGATTGATACCCTAGCGACCTTTGCCAATCAAGTAACCACAGTGGCGCGAGAAGTGGGAATCGAAGGGAAATTAGGCGGACAAGCTAGAGTACCTGGGGCGGCTGGGACTTGGAAAGATTTGACAGATAACGTGAACGAACTCGCTGCTACACTTACTACCCAGTTGCGAGCGATCGCAGAAGTTGCTACAGCTGTAACTAAGGGCGATTTAACTCGTTCCATTGCCGTGGAAGCACTAGGGGAAGTAGCGATACTCAAAGACAACATCAACCAGATGATTGCCAATCTGCGGGAGACAACGCAGAAAAACACCGAACAAGATTGGTTGAAAACTAACTTAGCCAAGTTTACCCGAATGCTGCAAGGGCAGCGAGACTTAGAAACTGTATCCAAACTAATTCTCTCCGAACTAGCACCCTTGGTAGGAGCGCAACACGGCGTATTCTTCCTGATGGACTCCCTTGAAAATACACCGTATTTGAAACTAATTAGTAGCTACGCTTACCGCGAACGCAGACATTTGGCTAACCGCTTCCAATTGGGTGAAGGTTTGGTAGGACAATGCGCTTTAGAAAAAGAGCGAATACTGCTGACGGAGGTGCCAAGTGATTATGTCAGAATTGCCTCTGGTTTAGGAGAAGCAACTCCCCTAAATGCCGTGGTGTTACCTGTACTTTTTGAAGGACAAGTGACAGCAGTGATAGAATTAGCTTCTTTCCGCCGCTTTAGCGAAATTCATCTGACATTCTTCGACCAACTAACCGAAAGTATAGCGATCGTCCTGAACACGATCGCAGCATCGATGCGAACTGAAGAATTACTCAAGCAGTCGCAATCTTTGGCTGAAGAACTCCAAACTCAGCAAAATGAACTCCGGGAAACCAACAAGCGCTTAGAACAACAAGCGCAATCACTCAAAACCTCTGAGGATTTACTCAGAGGACAGCAAGAAGAATTGCAACAAACCAACGCCGAATTAGAAGAAAAGGCAGAATTGTTAGCTATGCAGAAGAAAGAAGTCGAGCGCAAAAATCGGGAAATTGAACAAGCAAGACTGTCTTTAGAAGACAAGGCTGAACAACTTGCCCTCTCCTCAAAATACAAGTCAGAATTTCTCGCCAACATGTCCCATGAACTGCGGACACCGTTGAACAGCTTGTTAATTTTGGCGAAGTTGTTGACAGATAACATTGATCATAACCTCACCGCCAAGCAAGTTGAATACAGCCAGACAATTTACTCAGCCGGTACTGATTTGTTGACGTTAATCAATGACATTCTGGATCTGGCTAAAATTGAATCTGGAACGATGTCCATTGACATGACCCAAATGCCATTGACAGAGTTGGGTGATCAGACTGAGCGCACCTTTCGAGAAATCGCTCAGAGCAAAGGACTTGCCTTCGCAATTGAATTTACTCCCGAATTGCCACTCACCATCTATACAGATGTCAAACGCTTACAACAGGTGTTGAAAAATCTCCTCTCCAACGCTTTTAAATTTACAGAGCAAGGAGAGGTACGCTTACGGATTGCGGTGGCGAAGCAAGGGTGGAGCAACGACCATGAAACTTTAAATCGCGCCCAGCTTGTGATTGCCTTCTCAGTCAGCGATACAGGTATTGGCATTGCTCCCGACAAGCAGAAAGTTATTTTTGAGGCATTCCAGCAAGCCGATGGCTCTACCAGTCGAAGATACGGCGGCACCGGATTGGGCTTATCAATTAGCCGCGAAATCGCCCGTCTCTTTGGCGGCGAAATTAAACTAATTAGTCAACCCCGTCAAGGTAGCACGTTTACATTCTACTTACCACAATTGAGTTCCGAGTTCCGATTGCTGAGTCCTGAGTCTACATCAACACTTCCCACTCCCTACTCAGTACAGACGCGATTAATCCCGTCTGTACTGATTAATGACGATCGCACTACTATTGAAAGAGGCGATCGCGTGTTACTAATTGTCGAGGATGACGTTAATTTTGCGCGTATCCTTCTAGAGATGGCGCAACAGCAAGGATTCAAGGTAATCACTGCCCAAACCGGTAGTACAGGTTTGATGCTAGCGCAGCAATTCCTGCCTTCAGCCATTTTGCTAGATATCAGGTTGCCAGAAATGGATGGTTGGACGGTATTGGATCGTCTCAAACATGACCCAAATACCCGTCACATTCCCGTACATATCATGACAGTTGAGGAAGGGAGACAACGCGGTTTACAACTAGGTGCGATCGCATATCTGCAAAAGCCCTTAACCAGCAAGACAATATCCGAGGCGTTGGCCAAAATTAAAGGTTTTGTGGAGCGCCAGGTGAAAAATTTGTTAGTAGTCGAAGACGACGACACTCAACGCCTTAGTATTGTGGAGTTGATTGGCAACAGCGATGTTTCTACCACTGCTGTAGGCACCGGTGCAGCAGCCCTAGAAGCTATTCGCGCCCAGCATTTTGATTGCCTGGTTCTCGATTTAGGGCTACCCGACATGACTGGGTTTGAACTGATCGAGCAGATAAAGCTTCTACCTCACGGCAAAACTTTACCAATTATTGTCTACACAGGTAGAGAAATTAGCAAAGCTCAAGAAACGGAACTCAGACGGATTGCAGAGACAATCATCATTAAAGATGTGCGATCGCCCGAACGTCTCCTCGATGAAACAGCATTATTTTTACACCGAGTCCAAGCAAATTTACCTGCACCCAAGCGACAAATACTCGAACAACTGCATTCACAAGACTACTTACTCGCTGGCAAGAAAGCGCTAATTGTAGACGACGATATGCGTAATATCTTCGCGCTTACAAGTATGCTGGAGCGTTATCAAATACAGGTTTTATATGCTGAAAATGGTAGAGAGGGGATTACCCTATTGGAAACTACACCAGATATTGATGTCGTTTTGATGGACGTAATGATGCCAGAAATGGATGGTTACGAAACAACACGCTTAATCCGCCAAAACGAGCAGTTTCAATCTTTGCCGATTATTGCACTGACCGCTAAAGCCATGCAAGGCGATCGCGAGAAGTGTATTGAAGCCGGCGCATCAGACTACATCACCAAACCCGTAGATACCGAACAATTACTTTCACTCTTGCGTGTTTGGCTATATCGTTAACCGCAGAGGCTCTTGAGAAGGGGGGCAGGGTAATACTTCTCGTTTTGTGCATTTTTAACTCGGAATTGGGTTTAGCGCTCTTTCATCACTCTCTCCAGAGAATAAAGCAATGCGTAAGTCCTGCCCTTAACTGAAAGATTTATAGGTAATGAACGCCTTAATTTGAAGTCTGAGCGTTGTCTAAACAAGTCTGCAATTTTTCAGCTAGAACCTGTACACCAGGTTCTTCCATAAGAGTTGTGTGGATTGTTCCGGGCATATTATGAATCTCTACCCCACCTGTGACTATCTGACCCCAACCTAACTCCGGGTCATCTTCACACTGCACAACCGTTTCATCAGAACAGAACAGAGTCAATATACCAGGATAAACTTGCACTACATAGCTTTTTCGAGCTTGATTGTTAGCCTGATACACCTCAAGGAGTCTTAACTCTAGAAGCGATCGCTTGATGTACTGAAGGTAGAACTTATAGAAAAAGTTCACCTTTCCTACCGTCAGATGCCAATGTAACCTTTTCCATATGTAAGCAACTTGGTCTTTGAAATTCAACTTCACAAGTCTGGGAAAATGTAAAAAGCTCTCGTCCGATAAGGTTTGGAGTTTAGTATCACTACTATTTGAATTAAATTCAATCACATTGGGAGCAACCGTATCAAATATAGCCAATAATCTAATTTCATCACCTTGGGTGTGGAGTTGTTGGGCAATTTCAAAGGCTAGTAGGCCGCCAAAGGAAAAGCCGCCCAGAAAATAGGGGCCATTCGGCTGAATTGTTTTAATTTCGTGGATATAGTTAGATGCCATTTTGCTCACGGAGGTGAGCGGTGCTTGTTTCCCATCAAGTCCTTTTGCTTGTAGAGCATAAAATGGCTGCTCTTTATCTAGATAACGCCCCAACTTCCGGTAAAATAAAACATTACCCCAAACTGCATGAATACAGAACAGAGGTGGTTTGGTTTGACTACCTGGTTGAATCATCACTAAGGATTCCCAGACTTGAGAAGATTCTGTTTGCTCAAGAACAACAGCAAGTTCCTCAATCGTCTGTTTTTGAAAAAAAGTTGATAGAGGAAGCTTTTTTTGGCAAACCTTCTCAATTTCACTAACTAAGCGTACAGCGATTAATGAATGACCTCCCAAGGTAAAAAAATTGTCTTTAATGCCAATAGGGTTGATCCCTAAAACTTTTTCCCAAATTTTAGTCAGTTGCAGTTCTAGCTCATTCTGGGCAGCGACAAAGGATACTTCTGACTGGTGTCTAGCAGTTAGGTCAGGCGCAGGCAGAGCGCGGCGGTCTATTTTGCCGTTGGGAGTTAGGGGCAGGGTGTCCAAGAATACAAAGACTCCTGGCACCATATAGTACGGCAGTTTCTCTTTGAGGAAACGGCGCAGTTCCTCATTTGTCAAAGCTTCCTTAAACTTAGACACGATATAAGCCACTAGACATTTATCACCAGAGAAATCATCCCTAACAATGACTACCGTTTTTTCTATGGTGGGGTGTTGACTCAGTACAGCTTCAATCTCTGCTAGTTCGATGCGGTACCCCCGGAGTTTGATTTGATAGTCAATACGTCCTAGATATTCAATTTCTCCATCGGAGAGATAACGGGCTAAGTCACCAGTTTTGTATAAGCGGCTTTCAGAGTCCGAACTGAACGGGTTATGAATGAATTTTTCTTTTGTTAACTCCGGCCGATGCAAATAACCCCGTGCTAAAGAGGCACCACCAATATATAGTTCTCCGGGAACACCCACTGGTACGGGTTGTAAATATTTATCTAAAATGTAAATCTGGGTGTTGCCTATAGGACGGCCGATGGTTACTAAAACTTCTTGCTGATCAATTCGATGAATTGTAGACCAGATAGTTGTTTCTGTGGGCCCATATAAGTTCCAAACTTCAGCACCTCTTTGACATAATTGCTTGGCTAAATTTTGAGGTAAGGCTTCACCACCACAGAGAATTTTCAGTTGTGTATTTCCTCTCCATCCTGCTTCTAGTAACATCCGCCAAGTCGCAGGAGTGGCTTGCATAACAGTTGCAGCAAAGTTGTGGAGTTTTTGTAATAATTGTAACCCGTCCATCGCTACTTCCCTACTGACTAAAATTACCTTCGCTCCTACTGTCAAAGGGAGAAAAATTTCTAAAACCGCAATATCAAAAGATAACGTTGTTACTGAAAGTAGACTATCTTGATTTGTTAACTGCAACTGCTGTTGTATGGTGGTGAGAAAATTTACTACATTGCGATGGGTAATTTGTACTCCTTTAGGTTTGCCTGTAGAGCCAGAGGTGTAGATGAGGTAGGCTAAGTTTGTAGGTTCAATGTTACTTTCCAGGTTCTCTGGGTTTTCTTGATTAATGATTTCCCAGTCTTTATCTAGACAGATTACTGTTAATTGTTCGGGATTGATTGGGGATTGTTTGTTGTTATTCTTAGGTAAAGCTTTTACGGAAGCGGACAATGAATTTTGAAGAATTTTTTCTGTGGTCAGGAGCAGCGATAGCTGCGAATCTTCGAGCATGAAGGCGAGACGCTCTTCGGGATAATTAGGGTCAAGGGGAATGTAGGCTCCGCCAGCTTTGAAGATAGCTAGGAGTGCTACGAGCATATCGAGGGAGCGCTCTAGGCAAATTCCCACCGCTACCTCTGGTTTTACACCCAATTTTTGCAGATGGTGTGCTAGCTGATTGGCACGGCGATTTAGCTGTTGGTAGGTGAGTTGTTGGTTTTCAAAGACTAGGGCAATGGCATTGGGAGTTCGCTTTACCTGTTCCTCAAATAAGTGATGAGTACACTTATATTTGGGATAATTTATCGCTGTGTCATTCCACTCGATCAACAACTGATGCCTTTCCGCTTCCGTCAAAATCGGCAAATGTGAAATCTGCTGATTGGGTTGAGTAACTACACCCTCTAATAACACTTGCCAATGACCAATCATTCTGCTGATTGTGTCAGCATCAAACAAGTCTGCGTTATACTCAAACCAACCATTCATACCTTCTGATGTCTCTTGTAGCTCAAGAGTTAAATCAAACTTTGCAGTCTTGCTCTCCACTTCAATTGCGTTCACGCTCAGACCGGAAAATTCCAATGCAGGCATCTGGTCACTTTGGAGAACAAACATCACTTGAATCAGTGGTGAGTGACTCAAATGCCGTTCCGTTTGCAGTTCTCCTACCAGCTTCTCAAAAGGTAGGTCTTGGTGGGAATATGCTGACAAAACTACTTCCTGCACTCGACCTAACAATTCCCGAAAACTGGGATTTTCTGAAAGGTTGGTTCGCATTACTAAATTATTGGCGAATAATCCAATCAGCCCCTTAACTTCAAGTTGGTTACGGTTAGCAATTGCAGACCCAACAATAATATCTTCTTGGCCCGTATGGCGGTAGAGCAACGTGTTGAATGCTGCCAACAAAGTCATAAACAAGGTAACTCCTGACTGCTGACTCAAAGACTTAAGTGCATCAGTTAAGTTATTGGGCAAATTCAGAGATTGTCTTGCACCTCGATATGTTTGCACTGGCGGGCGGGGACGGTCAGTCGGCAACTCCAGTACAGGTAACTCCCCTCCTAGTTGCTGCTTCCAATAGGCAAGCTGAGATTCCAACACTTCACTAAGCAAACACTCACGCTGCCAAATAGCAAAGTCAGCGTACTGACTGGGTAGTTCAACCAACGGTGATGGTAAGCCATTGGCAAAAGCTTCATATAAAGTCGCAAGTTCCTGCAAAAGTACGCCTAACGACCAGTCATCGGCAACAATCTCGTGTATCGTTAGCAGCAAGATATGCTCAATTTCACTCAATTGCTGCAAGACTGCACGCAGTAACGGCCCAGTGGCTAAGTCAAAAGATTGCTGCACTGACTCAGTTATCAGCCGTTGGCTCTGTTGCTGACGCTCAGTTTCAGAAAGCTCCCTCAGAGAGACAATTGCCAGAGTCCACTTCAAGTCTGAGGCGATGACTTGTAATGATTGCCCATCTACAGCACTAAAAGTCGTTCGCAAAGCCTCATGACGCCGCACAATTTCACCCAAACTCTGATCCAGTGCCCTGACGTCAAGCAAACCCTTCAGATGAATAGCTACAGATAGATTGTAAGTAGGATTCCCAGGATTTAACTGGTCGAGAAGCCACAGGCGCTCTTGAGCAAAAGACAAGGCAGCAGAGTGTGACTCTTGCCTTATAAGATTTTTTTGCAAAGAGGTGCAATCCATACCGAAACCTCTAAATAAATAATGAAAATATTGATTGTTTCTACCGTTCTCCTAATGCTATGACATGAAAATCACAGCTTTATGAGTCAGATTAAAACACTCAAAAGCCAATTTAAGAAGATGTTTCAAAAATGCCGAAAGGTATTATAGTTTTGCCGTTTATACTTAGGTTAAGTATGAACGGTAAAACTAAGCTTTAAACCCTGTAATGAGATACTCATCATTAGAGGAAAAAGCCCTTTTAAAACATCTTCTTAATTTGCTTATTTGCTTAAGCCCACTTCACACTCGCACTTTTTTGTGACAAAGCTATTACCAAGTAATGTCAAAACTGTGACTCATTCAGTTGTAAGCAGGGCTTGGGTTGACGCGCTCCATCAGTCGCTCAAGCTTTATCTACAGCTAATATTGCTGTCAAAGAAACCGAGCGATGCTTTTTATGAGGAAACAAATTGTAAATATCTTAGGACTTACGCACTCGTGACGAAAAACTAAGCCTTTGCGATTACTTCGCTTCGCTCGTAATGACGTAAAATCGTAGTCCCTGCGTAAGTCCTGTATCTGTTTTAAAAATCAGAACAATGGTGAAATTATCCACACCCAACTAGATGAGTAGGTCTATTGCAAACGTTTTTATGATATGATAAAGGGCAAAAAACATCTGGAAGAGACTACTATTGCTCAAAAAAAAGCAAGTGTTTAATGTTATATAGGACTAATATTTGATTTTTGAAATACACGTAGGGGAGCCATCTATCGGAGGCGATCGCATTCCACAACCTAGATTAGTACTGAGTAATACCAATTCTCTATGAAGTTGCACTTAATAAAGCAGAGGTGATGTAATCCCATCCACAAATCGATTCAAAACCTGTTTCCCATACTCTGCACCCTGTTCCTGCTTCTCTTAATTTAGTGCATCTTCATGGAGGATTGGTATTATTTAATTTTTATTCCTAAGTGATTAGGCGGACATTATATGAACGAGTCTTTTAGCTCCGTTCATCCACCTTTGATTTCTACAAGCCGCACACTCGTGACTTCTAGTCATGAGTTATACGGTTTTAATAATGATACAAATACGTTGGTAGGGGCACAGCAATGCTGTGCCCTTACAAGAAATCTTTATGTATCAGGGTTTGTGTGAAATGGTATGAGATAAGAAATATCTATTTGGTAATCATCCCTAACCTTCTTCAAGGGAAATTGGACAAACTTTGGCTCACCGATCAGATTCCAGTCAAAAGTATGTAGGACATGAGATGCAAACACTTTTGTGACTGCGATCGCCATCTGCGCCCCCAAGCAAGCGTGGACACCACCACCGAACGGAATAAATTCGTACATCTTGCCCTCTGTACGTTCCGGTAAGAACCGCTCTGGAGCAAATACTTCCGGTTCGCGAAAGTGTTCTGACATGATGTGTGCAATCCGTGGCTCTGCAATAATGGTGCAGCCCTTCTTATACAACACACGATCCAGCACTACAGACTTGGTGAGCCGACGGCTAGCTGTAGAACTGGGAGGTAGTGTGCGTAGTGTCTCTTTGATTGTCGCCTCTAGGAAAATCATCTGCTTCAAATGCTCCGGTGAGAAGATGCTGACATTGCTCTTTTCACCCACTACCTGTTTTTGCTCCTCACGTAGCCGTTGCAACACTTGCGGATGTCGGGCGATTTGGTAGATAAGCGAAGATACCAGTCCAGATATCTCGTAGTCTGACGCCCACAACTGTAATAGACACTGATTTGCAATAAGTAGATCACTAAATACCCCATCTGGGTTTTCCTGCTGGCTGGATAGCATCATCGAGAGAAAGTCTGCTGTGGGGTTAATGGCTCCCTCTGCTTGCCGCCGACGCACTACGACGGCACGCATAAAGTCGAGCAACGCCGCGCGTGCCGAAAGTCCCCGCCCGTATTTCGTGAAAGGTGACTTCCACTTAAACAGACCATAGAAGCCGTCAAAGTATGTTTTGTACAAAGCTTTTAGCTCTGCCTTGGATGATACAGGTAGCCCTGCAAAAGTAGCGGGATCAGAATCATCCAAGCTGATTCCCAGCAGCAAGGGGACGAGTATATCAAAGCATATCTTCTCTACAGCAGGGTACAGCGCTATTCTGCTGGAGGTAGGCCAGTCCTGGATACCATGCACAATCACCTGATTGATATCAGGAGTGTATGTATCAAGGACACGACCACTCAATCCGGGAGCGAGTGCATTTTTGCGCTGGCGATGCAAATCAGGTCGCTGGAATAGGCTGTACTCGCCGAACATATCCATCGTAGTTGATGGTAGTGCAATCTCCGTATATCTTAAGTCCCCATTAAATGCCATTTGAATAGCTTTCGCAGAGCCGACAAAGATAGTAGTGCCTCCAAAGACTGCTGTATTGAAGATGGGGCCGTACTTTTCCAGATTTTGGCGGCAGAACTGATCAGGATTCGCCATGTACTTGAATGTGTCATCCCACTTTGGCTTTCGCGGTGGAGTGATAATATCTGGAGGTGGTGCTTGTCCATCTTCCAGTACTAGTGTTTCTTCGGTGTTAGCAGTGTTGTGCATAGCCTTACCAAGGTTAATCTTGTGAATATGTCCTCATTTTAACTTTGGCGATTAACTAGAGTGGCACTAGCTTGATCTACAGGCATGAATATAACTTCGTTAATATTGACATGAGGCGATCGCGCCATAGTCAATTCAGCCCGTCGAACTCACGTTAATGAGTCTTTGATACTCATTAATCAGTCTTTGAACTCCGTTAATGAGTAGTCGTAGGGTGTGTTACGAATGGCACTAAGAAAAGCCCAAAGGCTTGTGTCCCCTCGTTCCCAGCCTCCAGGCTGGGAATGTATTCAAAGAGGCTCTGCCTCTCGTCAAGCTACTGGAGGCGGAGCCTCCCTGACTGGTTCCCAGCCTAGAGGCTGGGAACCAGTCAGGGTAAGGGCTATATCTTTTCTTAGTGCCATTCGGGTGTGTTACCGCGACGGGCTAGGGCACCCTACTGTCGTGACACGCCTAAATTGGTGCAATAGAAAAATTGGATTATGCTTCTAAACTTGAGTTTTCCAGAGATTTTTAATGCACTATTTTAGCTGTGTCGCACCACTACTAAAGTGAGATGTTTGTACAAATCTGCAAAATACCTCCCAATGCCCAATAAGCAAATTTTGTCGCACCTTCACCAAACAAGCTGTTTGAGATCAGAAAACTTTGTATCCTGAATTAATAGGTCTTAATAGTTCTTTTAAAACTGGTGCAAGAAGATTTTAGGCTAATTGTTGATTTAGTTTTAGTTCTAGGCGTTGCAGCCTGTGGCGGACTGTTGGCGGCACTTTTGCGACAACCCGTGCTGCTAGGATATCTCATTGGCGGGATGATCATTGGCCCAGCCGGACTGGGACTAATTAAAGAAGTTATTCAAGTAGAGACTCTGGCACAGTTCGGCGTTGCCTTTTTGTTATTTGCCTTGGGTGTGGAATTTTCCTTTGCGGAACTCAAGAAGGTAAAAGCGATCGCTCTTGGCGGAGGTGGACTCCAGATTGCTTTGACGATTTTGGTCACAGTTGTGGTATGCGGATTAACCGGAGCTTGGGGAACTTTACCTGCTAAGGGGATGTTTTTGGGGTGTATTCTGTCCTTGTCTTCCACAGCCGTTGTCCTCAAGTGCTTGATGGAGCGCAACGAAACAGAAACGCCTCACGGGCAAGTGATGCTGGGTATTTTGGTAGTACAGGACTTGGCACTAGGACTGATGTTAGCAGTCTTGCCAGCCCTCAACCAACCAGCAGAAACCATTGGCATCGCCGTGCTAACAGCCCTAGCTTTGATTGGTTTATTTGCTGCTGGTGCCGTAGCTGCGGGGATTTGGCTGATACCGCCTTTGTTGCGACTGTTAGCCCGTACTGAAAGCCGAGAACTATTTTTATTAGGGGTTGTAGCTCTATGTTTGGGCATTGCTCTGTTGACAGAGTATTTGGGACTATCGATTGAGATGGGGGCATTTGTCGCAGGTTTGATGATTTCTGAGGTGGAATACGCCGATCAAACCCTGACTTATGTGGAACCACTGCGAGATATCTTTGCTAGTTTATTTTTTGCCGCCATTGGGATGTTAATTGACCCAGTGTTTTTGTGGAACAACCTAGAATTGATTTTGGGGTTGGTAGCAATAGTTTTTGTAGGTAAATTTTTGATTATCACCCCCCTAGTGAAGCTGTTCCGCTACTCTTTGAAAACAGCCATCATCGCCGGTTTGGGACTGGCGCAAATTGGGGAATTTTCCTTTGTTCTCGCTAGTGAAGGGCAGTCTTTGGGGCTGGTGTCCCGACAAATATATTTATTAATTTTGGGAACCACCGCAGTCACTCTCATGCTTACCCCATTTGTGCTGCGGTTAGTGCCATTTTTATTTAACTTTGCCGAATCAATGCCCTGGTTGAAACCGTATTTAGAAGAAGAAGAGGCGCGGGATGTATCGGAAGATTTGCCCTTTAAAGACCATGTGGTAGTCTGCGGCTATGGGCGAGTGGGCAAGAATTTGGTGAAGTTGTTGCTGCAACACAACCTGCCTGTGGTAGTAATCGACCAATTAGAGAGTAGAATTCAGCAGTTGCGTGAGGCTGGAGTGTCTTATGTCTATGGCAATTGCGTGAGTTTACATGTTCTGGAAACCGCCGGGGTGAATCATGCCAAAGGAATGGCGATCGCACTTCCAGATCCCATGAGTACCCGTCTTTGCTTGAAACGCGCTTTGGAATTGCGCCCAGAATTAGATTTGGTTGTCCGTGCTACCCAGGATAAAAATATTGAGGTGCTGTATCAATTGGGAGCTAGGGAAGTGGTGCAACCAGAGTTTGAAGCCAGCTTAGAAATGGCAACTCATTTATTAACTGGCTTAGGCTTGTTGTCGCCAGATGTCGTCCAACGCCAAATGCAGCAAATCCGCAACGATCATTATTTAGATTTGCGGCCAGAGCTTTCTGCCACTGAAGTTGCCCGCGATTTGCGGCAAGCAACTCTCGATTTAAATCAGCGCTGGTATCCTCTCCCATCTGCTTCGCCCTTAATTGGTATGAGCATAGAAGAAGCAGATATGCGCTATTTAACAGGAGCGAGTTTGATGGCAATTCGCCGCGCTAACGGCGATGAAATTGATTATCCCAATAATCAAACCAAATTGGAAGAAGGCGATCGCTTGCTGATAGTGGGAGCAGATGAAGAACTGGCAGCTTTGGCAGAATTCGCCAAGGGACAGGCGGCTGTTCCCGGAGAAAATAGCGCTTGTCAGTGGATTACAGTTAATGCAGATGCGCCAACGCTAGGGAAAACCCTTGCAGATTTAGATATTGCCAAGCAATTTGGAGTACAGGTACAGGCGATCCGGCGAGATGGCAAGTTTATCCGCTATCCTGATGGTGGCATGGACTTGCGAGTTGGCGACCAAGTATTGTTATGTGGTAGCTTGACAGGTTTGAGTCAATTAGAACAGTTATTTGCGATCGCCAGTTCAGTACCTCTTTCTATCCCAGTGGTGAAAGCTGGTGAGGCAGAAGCGCTCAAAGAGTTTCTGCCTATGGATAATTGGCGAGAATAATCAATGACTAATTCTTGGGTTTAATATAAGCGATCGCTTGTTTCCAAACAGTGGTTTGCTGACTGTTTTCATCAGCAATACAGATACACTGTGGATCTTGCCATAAAACCCTTCCTATGAGTACATCCTGAGTCAGCAGCTTTAACTCTACTGGCGTTGTTTGTTTAATCAGGTTTTGGACTTGTCTAATACTAGGCAAAGTGGTGTCAAATTCGGTAAGCATTTTTAGTAAAGATGAACCTACAAGGCAAAATAAAGAGTAACTAATCCTTGATAATTCATCCTTGGGAAAATGGCAATCGAATTTACTAAGTATCATGGTCTAGGCAACGACTTTATTCTGATTGACAACCGCTCGTCATCTTTGCCTGTATTGACTCCAGAGCAAGCCATCAAGTTGTGCGATCGCCACTTTGGTATCGGTGCTGATGGTGTCATTTTTGCCCTACCTGGAGAAAACGGCACTGACTACACCATGCGGATTTTTAATTCCGATGGTTCTGAACCAGAAATGTGTGGCAATGGCATTCGCTGTTTAGCTGGCTTTTTAGCAGATTTAGAGGGATTGGGGACTGGGGACTGGGGAC
>NZ_JABXKM010000344.1 GCF_017115025.1 Nostoc sp. NOS(2021)
GCTATATATCAATACTGCGTAGGTTTTGCCTAAAAAATAAAAATGTGTAGGTTGGGTAACGCATTGCCTCAACCCAACCTACGAATATTCTTAACCGAGCAGTATTGGGACTCATATTTGATTTTTGAAATAGACGTAGGGTGCGTTACGCTTGCTAACGCACCCTACATATACTTAGATTTTTTCAAAAATCAAATCGGATTGCTATATTTAGTATCCCATTGCTGAAGACTGTCAGTTTGGTGCTGGAATTTTTGCCAGAACTGGGTAGTATAAATAACAAATATCTACTTATTTATTAGTGCTTCGAGTGCCTTGATGATTGAAATCCTAGCCACACTTTCAGCCTCTGCCGCAGCAGGAATGAGAATAGGGATACCTTTGCTAATTATTGGACTATTGCAGGGTAGTAACTTGTGGTCACAAGTTCCAATTTTATCTCACATTTCTCCACCAATATTATTAGGCTGCCTCACCAGTTGGTCATTAATTGAGTTATTCGGCTCAAAAAAGCTATGGGGGCAAAGATCGCTCCAACTAGTTCAGTTATTCATGTCTCCCATCGCGGGCGCAATTATGGGGTTAGCAGTAGCTAACGCAACAGCAACGCCAAACTGGTTGATTGCCTTAATTGGGGGTTTGTTAGCTTTGGTACTCCAGCTAGTCCAAGTTGGTTGGTTCTATCGATTACGTGGCTTACCATTGTGGGCAGTCTTTCTTCAAGATACCTTATGCGTTGCTCTAGTACTTTTTGCCTTTGGCGCTCCCTGGCAAGGAGGATTAATTGCTTTAATTCTGCTCTGGTTTGCAGTTCGTAGCGCGAAGCAGTGGTATGACTGGTATTGGCAGAAAAGTAAGAAGTTAGGAGTGAGAAGTTAGGAATGAAAATAGAAGTTAAGACTGAAGAGTTAGGGAGAAAAATTTAAAACTCCTAACTCCTAACTCCTAACTCCTAACTCCTAACTCTTTTCATTTACTGCAAAAGTCCAATCATATGTAGCAGACCGTGACCGGTAATCAGCTCGATGATTAAGGCAATGATCCCCAGCATGGCAATCCGACCATTCCATACTTCAGCGCTAGTAGTCAGACCCCATTCCCAACGCTCTTGGGGGTACATTTTCACCCTTTTTTTCATTTGGGCAGCTTGCGAAAGCTTGAAACTGGGGTTTTTCAGCGCATCAATCACTAGGTCTGCCAGTGCATTAATAAATACCGGATGGCTATTGGGAGCAGGAACGCGACGGAAGTTGTGAATTCCTGATTCTTCTGCTACTTCCCGATACTCAATATCAATTTCTTGTAGTGTCTCAATATGCTCTGAGACAAAACTAATAGGCACGACAACCAAATCTTTCACGCCTTCTGCACCTAGTTCTTTGAGGGCATCCTCAGTATAGGGTTGGAGCCATTCTACTGGGCCAACGCGACTTTGGTAAGCTAAGGTGTGGGCATTGGGCCGATTGAGGGTCTGCATAATCAAGGCAGTACATTCTTCAATTTCTTGCTGATAGGGGTCGCCAGCCTCTTCAACATAGCTTTTGGGAACGCCGTGAGCGCTGAAGAATATATGAACCTCATCTGGATTAGGAAACTGTTCAAGTTCTTGGGCTACGAGTTCCGCCATTGCTTGAAGGTAGCCTGGTTGTTTGTACCAAGAAGGAATGACGGTGTAATCAATGGGTTGAAGTTTTGGATCTTCTTGCCAAAGCTTTTCTAAAAGCCGGAAGCTAGAACCACTGGTACTGATCGAAAACTGGGGATATAGTGGTAAGATTACCAGGTGTTCTATATTATCTTGGGTGATCTGTGCGATCGCCTCTTCTGTATACGGATGCCAATAACGCATTCCCACGTAAATTTTAGCTTCTTGTCCCAAATAGCCCAACTGTTTTTTTAAAGCTTCCCCTTGCGCTTCTGTGATCTGCCGCAGTGGGGAACCACCACCGATTTGCTTATAATTTGCTTGAGATGTTCTGGTTCGCCGCGTGGCAATAAACCAGGCTAGGGGCTTTTGCAACCAGCGAAACGGTAGGCGAATAATTTCCGGATCGGAAAATAGGTTATACAAAAACGGCCCGACATCCTCTAGCTTATCGGGGCCACCGAGATTGAGTAATAAGACGCCTACACGACCCATAGCAGTTACTTTCCCCCAATCTTTTCAGATTTTTTACTAATGTTAACAATATATCTTTATTAAATATAAAGCTTAATAGCAAGGAAATATGCAATGGCAACAATTTTAAGGGATTGGAGTTACCGCTATCAGTGGCTGTATGATGGCATCTCTCGTTTAGCAGCCTTAAGTGTAGGTGGTGAAGCCCGTTTTCGGCAACTTGCTTTGCAAGACTTAACAATTGACTCAGATACTCAAGTCTTAGATTTGTGTTGTGGCAGTGGTCAAACAACGCAATTTTTGGTAAAATTTTCACAAAATGTAACAGGATTGGACGCTTCACCCAAGTCTTTGCAACGGGCGCGGCTAAATGTACCATTAGCTTCCTATGTGGAAGCTTTTGCCGAGGAGATGCCATTTGCAGATAATCTGTTTGATGTGGTGCATACCAGCGTCGCACTACACGAGATGCAGCCTCAGCAATTACGAAAAATTATTAATGAAGTTTATCGGGTGTTGAAGCCAGGAGGGGTATTTACGCTGGTGGATTTTCATGCTCCTACGAATCCGATATTTTGGCCTGGGGTATCACTGTTTTTGTTGTTGTTTGAGACGGAAACAGCTTGGCAATTGTTGAAAACTGATTTGGCTAAGTTGTTAACTGAGACTGGGTTTGAAGTGGGTGAGCCAACTTTATATGCTGGTGGTAGTCTGCAAGTGATACAGGCGAAGAAGTAAAAAATATTGCTTTATTAATGGCAGGTAAAATACTCTGCTATTAATAAAGTATAGATGATTATTATATTGAAATAAGCATGATGAAATTTTGAGGTTAATAGAAATGACACAGGAATTAATAGACCTCAGAACTTGTATCCAGGAGGGAAGATACGCAGATGCCTTGGCAATTGTAGATGAATTAGAGGGAATGAGTAAACAAGCTATTCTGCGGAATATCCAAGCTTATTTAAGGATTCTGCTGATTCATTTGATTAAGAACCAACTAGAGCAGCGATTAACAAATTCTTGGGTTGCTTCTATTCGTAATTCCCTTATAGAAATTAAGAAACTCAATCTCAAAGACAATAAAAAATCCTCTTATATCAATTTAACCGAATGGGATACCTATATTGAAGATGAAATAGAAGTAGCAGTGCGTGATGCCAGCGTGGAAGTTTTGAATGGAATGTACAATGAATTTCAATTGGCTGAAATGGTGGATAAAAACCAGATAATTCAGACTGCTTTGAAGTTTTTGGCACTAACCTATTCTTATTCAGCTAAGGAGTTACCCGCAGTTGTAGCTGAAAATTTAATTCAGTTATCCGGTGGAGAAGATTGGAAAGCAGGTAGGCGGTGAAAAAATGACGCAAGAACTAATAGACCTCAAAAACAGTATTTTGGAAGGACGTTATGCAGATGCCTTGGCAATTGTAGATGAATTAGAGGGAATGAGTAAAAAGGCTATTCTGCGTCAGATTAAATCGTTTTTAAGAATTTTACTGATTCATTTGATCAAGAATCAACTAGAACAGAGATTAACAAATTCTTGGGCTGCTTCTATTCGCAACGCTATCCGCGAAATTAAAGAAGTAAATCTTAAAGACAATGAAAAATCTTATTATGTCAATTTAAATGAATGGCAAAACTTCATAGAAGAGGAAGTTATTGAAGATGCGATCGCAGATGCCAGCGATGAAGTAATGAATGGAGCATATAATCAATTTCAACTGACTGAAATGGTAGATAGAAAGCAGATAATTCAGACTGCTTTGAAGTTTTTGGCACTAACTTATTCTTATTCAGCTAAGGAGTTACCCGCAGTTATAGCTGAAACTTTAACTCAGTTATCCGGTGGAGAAGATTGGAAAGCAGGTAGGCGGTGAAAAAATGACGCAAGAACTAATAGACCTCAAAAACAGTATTTTGGAAGGACGTTATGCAGATGCCTTGGCAATTGTAGATGAATTAGAAGGCATGAGTAAACAAGCTATTCTGCGTAGTATCCAAGCTTATTTAAGGATTCTGCTGATTCATTTGATTAAGAACCAAGTAGAACAGCGATTAACAAATTCTTGGGCGGCTTCTATTCGTAATTCAATCCGAGAAATTAAAAAACTGAATATCAAAGATAATAAAAAATCTTATTATATCAATTTGAATGAATGGGAAAACTTTATAGAAGAGGAAGTTATTGAAGATGCGATCGCAGATGCGAGTGAGGAAGTGATGAACGCCAAATTTACTCGCTCTCAATTGTCGGCGATGCTAGATAAAAAACAGATTTTAACTATAGCCACTAGTTTACTGGCTTTAACATATACTTATTCGCCAAAGGAATTACCAGCGATTATGGATGATTATCTCATTCAGTTAGCTGGTGGTGAAGATTGGATAAATCGGGAAAAATAAGGCGATCGCTCTTTGTTCGGCAATGATACCAAGTGTTAAATTAAGATTAGCACCGTCAACTCTTGAAGGAAATACAAATGACAATCAATGGGAGCATTTAAAATATAGCAATCCTATCTGAGTTGTGAAAATTAATTTGTTTAACGAACCGTAAAGGACACAAAGGGCGCGAAGTCGAGAAAGAAAAGATTTCATAAATGATTTAGGATTGCTATATCAAGTTTAATCAACGGGAGTGAGAGCATTAAAAAATCAAGTTATTCGTTTTGTTCTAGCTCTAGCTCTTGCAGTTGATTTTGTTGCTCTAGAGGACTTAAATCAAGTAACGCCCAACCATTGCTAGGAGTAAAAGCTATATTTATTAAAAAGTACCCTGCGTTCTGATTGTTCACGATTGTACTAGCAGCAATTTGTGAAATATTGTTATAACTATAAGCACTATTGCCAGAGGCATTTGTACCGAAAATTACCCACCCTCCATTTGGAGCGAACGCAACAGTGGTGATAGAATCGTTTTTTTGATATATAGTCTTTATTTCATTAACAACATCTTGTGGAAAATTGGTACTCCAATTAGCAGTATTACCACCGTTAGAGATAATTACCCACTCTCCATTAGGTGTAAAGGCAACAGTGTTGATAGTTGAGTTGTTTTGATTTAGAGTCCTGATTTCATTAGCAGCATCTTGTGGAAAATTGGTACTCAAATAATAACCATTACCGTCATTGATAATTACCCACTCTCCACTAGGCGTAAAGGCAATAGTGTTGATAGTTAAGCTTTGTTGATTTAGAGTGGAAAGGTCGTTAATAAACTCTTGTGGAAGACCAGTTGAAGTATTATAACCATTGCTACCATTGAGAATTACCCACCCTCCATTGGGAGCGAATGCAATAGTTCTAGGATTTATATCTTGATTAGCTAGAGTCTGAAGTTCGTTAGCTGCTTCGATGGGAATACCAATATAGTTACTATCAGCCAAAGCCCGTGAAGAACTAAAAATGATCGGAGATAAAATCCCTATTGATGCACCTACAACAAAGCTAGTGATAGCTTTGTTAAATTTCCCTGGTAAAAGAATATTAGACATAGTGAAAATTTCGATTTTGCTATTTTAAAAATACAATTTCACTTGAAGTTTGTCAATTACCTAAAATAAAATATTTAGACAGGTTAACGAGAGATTAAATAATTCGTAATGACGCTCGCGGACTCGCTACCGCTACGCTAACGTAATTCGTAATTAAGTTTTGTAACGGGTATTTAGACCTCAGGGGTATTTCATTTTCATCTAGCCCGCCTCAGAATGAATTATGAGTCTAATAGCGAAAGTCGTCTAAAGACGACTGAGAAAAGGTTAAAGTCCGTTAAAACTGACTTTAGTTATTATCCCGGAACTTCAGTTCTGGACGGTTTATGTCTAGAAGAAAATAGCCCTGTTTAAACCCCGCCACAAAACTTGCCACTTGTTAGTTGCAGGGGACTTCAAACCACGGAACTCGTTAACAAGTTGGTTACTTCAAGCATTCCCAGATTCTCTTTTATAATTTGATATCTAAAGAGGATGTTTGAAAAGTCTAATTTATTAGGACTTACGCAAAATTACACAGTGTAGGGGCAATTCATGAATTGCCCCTACCTGAAAATCACAGTTTCGGCTATTGTTTTGGTAAACCGTAGTATTCGCATTATCATTACTGTACGGTTAACCAACAATAAAACTTTCGCCAATTCGAGGTAGAGATGATGCAAGAAGTAACTCGCCGCAAATTTATTGCAACAGCCACCCTAGCGACGGGTTTTGCCCTCGCAGTACAACCCATTTCTGCTGGAGTCATCACCACCGATGCTAAGGGGTTGGTAGCTGGTGCGGTGAAAATTCCTGTTAAAGATGGCGAAATTCCTGCCTATAGAGCAGCACCTGCGACTGGTGAAAATTTCCCCATCGTCCTGGTGATCCAAGAAATATTTGGAGTACACGAGCATATTCAGGATATCACTCGGCGCTTTGCCCAGTTGGGGTATTTAGCGATCGCACCCGAATTATTCATCCGTCAAGGCGATGTCTCGAAATTAAGCAGCATGGACGAAATTCGCCCAATTGTCGCTAAAGTGCCAGATGCCCAAGTGCTATCCGATCTCGATGCTACGGTACACTGGGCGGTGAAATCAGCTAAAGGTAATGCCGATAAATTGGCGATTACAGGTTTCTGCTGGGGCGGGCGCATTACCTGGTTATACGCAGCACATAATCCCAAGGTGAAGGCTGGTGTGGCTTGGTACGGGCGACTTGTGGGCGATGCTACCGAACTTCAGCCCCAGAATCCCATCAATATTGCATCAAAACTGACAGTCCCTATTCTCGGACTCTACGGCGGCAAAGATACGGGTATTCCCCTCAATACAGTAGAGCAGATGCGCGATCGCCTCAAGGAAAGCAGCAGCAAATCTGAAATCATCGTCTATCCCGATGCACCCCACGCATTTTTTGCCGATTATCGTCCTTCCTACCGCGAGAAAGAAGCTAAGGAAGGTTGGAAACGTCTTTTGGTATGGTTTAAGGAGCATGGCGTGTAAATCTGCGGAACAAAAAAAAGCCTCCCATACCAGGAGGCTTAAAAGTTAGCGGAGAAAACTTGTTAAACTACGGCCTTGCAGCGAGCGCTCCTCCTAATGCAGAGAAAACCGCAGAGACGGATGCTGTAGCAAACAGCCACCACGCGGCTGTAGCTGCGGCTTTGCGGGTTTCTTCTGCTTGCCGCTGTGCCTGATGTTTCACCTCTTCTAGGCGGCGTTGGGCTTCGCGCTGTATGCGTTCTGCACGTTGCAATACTGTGTTGCGTGCCCGTTCAATTTGGTCGATGATCCCGTTGGCATCTTCTTCGGAGATGTCCTCACGAGAACTCATAATTGCCACTAGGGTATCACGATCAAAAGAAGATAGGCGATCGCGCAGGGCATCAAACCCGGACTGGGGATCTTCAAAAAATGTGCGAACATCGCGCTTGATACTATCATAGTTAAGTTCCGGGCGATCCAAGGAGTTGAGATAGTTACGGATGCGGCCGAAAACCCCGTCAATTGCATCTTGAATCCCTCGTTGGATGTTCCGCACTTGTTCTACAAATTGATCCCTTACGGATACCATATTATCGGCAATCCGCGCCGCTTCTTCATCGGAAATATCTTCCCGAATTTTCAGCAGGGCGATGATCGTAGAACGGTCAAAATGGGAAAGGCGATCGCTAAAAGTTTCTACTCCAACTCGCGGATCGTGCAACAATAATTGCAAGTCGCGCTTGATACCTTCTGGGTTGAGTTCTTCTTTGCCGGTTTGCCGCAGATACTCTTCCAGATAACCTTTGAATGTTTCCACTCTTTGCTGTGTGCGGCTAGCTAGGCGACGAGGCGCACGCACAAAGTTGCGAATCGAATTTTGCGTGGAATCAATGATTTCATTGACTTGTTCTTCACTCAAGTCTTGGCGTTGACTGAGCAACTTCACCAGTGTATCCCGGTCTACCTGCGATAACCGACGGCGCAGTGCTACGGCTCCCTCCTGGGGATTTTCAAACAATCTGGTCAAATCTCGCCCAATACCTTCGGGATTCAGTTCTTGTTTACCAGTATTCCGCAGATAATCTGCGATCGTGGTAGTAACGGAGTCGTATTGCTCTTTGGCTTTATCCACTACAGCTTGGGGTGTGTGGCGGATATTATGCCACGATTCCTCAGCAGCATTGATGATTTGATTAACTTGATCTTCACTCAAATCTTGCCGTTGACTCAACAGCTGTACCAAGGTATCGCGGTCAAAGCGAGACAACCGCGCCCGAATTGAGGTAATTCCAGCTTGGGGATCTTCCAGTAGCTTTTTGAACTCGGCGCGGATGGCATCAGGATTCAGTTCTGCTTTCCCGGTATTACGCAGATATGATTCTACATTCAGCCACAGGGTTTCTGCTTGATATTGTGCCTGTTCTGCTAGTCCTTTGGATTCTACCAAGACGCGATCGCGTTGTTTTTCCAACTCGTCGAGAATGCTGTCTACTTCATATAGCTGTACATCATTACGTTGCAGCAATATCTGCCGCATCTCCTGACGTTCCAGGTGCGCCAGTCGCAATGTCAGGGTTTCATCATCTACCTCTGAGTCTTGCAACAGTGGTTTGAAATTGCCCTCAATGCCTTCGGCTGTCAAATCTGCTTTCGGGGTAACGAGCAGATAACTTTCCACTGCACGTTGCAAGTCTTGTACTATCTCTCTTTCTTCGATAGCTGTCACTGTCACTAGCACATCTTTGCGGACAGCTTCTAGCTGATCTGCAATGCGGTGAATTTGGGCTTGGGTAAGTAATCCTCGCTGTTGCAGAATATTGATGAAATCGTTGCGGGATAGTCGGTCTAGTTCCCTGCGGACTATTCCAGGGTCAGCTGCTGGGTCGTAGATGACATCACGAAATTCCTGAGCAATTTGTTCTGGACTCAGTTGCCAAGCATAAGTGTTGTACAGGTAGTTTTCGACATCAGCCCGAATTGGGTTATAGGGTTGTGATGGTGTTGGTAGCCCTAGCTTATCTGCTTGTTCTGTGACTTTATCTTTGGCAGTGCTCAGGCTACGCAAGATTTTTTCCACATCCAAATCAGACAAGTCTGTGCGTCCCAAAACAATGCCGGTTAAGGCAGATAGTCCTTGCTGGAGTGTACTTTGAATTGGCCCACTACCTGCCTTTTGGTCAGATTCTTTGGAACCACGCTTTTCTGCTACTAACCGATCCAGTTTGGCGTTGAGTTCATCTGTCTTGTTTTGTCCTGCTGGGAGTGATTTCAGATAATCCATTAACTCGCCCAGACGGTCTTCTGTGGGTGGTTGCTGACTTACCACTTGCTGCCAAACTTTATACAACGTATCAGCAATGCGGCTAACGTCTTTTTTGGAAAGGTCGGTGCGACTGCTGACTAACTCGATAAACTTTTCGCGGTCGATGTTGCGGATATCTGAAGTCCCCGCGATCGCTTTTAATTGCGGGTCGTTGAGTAAATTTTCAAAGTCACTCCGAATTTTCGACACATCTAGCTCTGGAGGACGTATCTTTTCTAAGTAATCCTCTATGTTCTCCCGGATACTCACCGGGTCGATGGCGCTCCCTAGTTCCCGACCGATAGCGGCGGCGGCGGCTTCAGCCGTCGCTACAACTTGGTTATTGATAGCTTTTGCGCCCAGTGCGGCGGTGGCTGTCCCCATAATCGCCTGAAACCCGGAGGTTGCTGTATTGACGACTGAGCCAATTAAGGAACCTACGGTGGTAGAACTTACCCAAACGAGGAGCAAAAAGTAAGCACCCCAAATCACCAAGCCGAGAATCGCTCCCAATGTTGGATCTAAGATTACAAGGCTCAATTTTACCGCGAGGAAAGAGGCGATTAAAAGAGCGATCGTCACAGTGACTAATGTCCAAATCCCCACTGCTGTGCCGATTTTGCGAATGCTGCCGCCCAAACTTCCGACTTCCCCACTATCTGAATTCGAGTCAGATGAGTGCCCCAGGTAGGAAATACCGGCTGCAAGGGAGAGATTAGTTAGAACTAATTGGAAAGCAAAGGCTAGAATCACGCCGGAGATTAAAGCCACAAAAAAGCGCGGCCCGGAAGTGAGAACCGATGCCTGTGCTGGCGTGACGTTTGAGGTATCTACTGGAACCTGTGCCATCCACAATAGTGGTTTGTAGAGTCCCACGATCATTTCCGTACTTTGGAACATTCGTATTTCCTTCTTCTAAGTTTAAATTTAGGGAATTAAGAATTTCTTGAGAAACAACTCTTAGTATGTATTTATGTCTGTACCTATGGCAATACCTAACTCTATTTAGCTCAGAATCCGGGAATTTAGCTGTTTAAAGCATCTCTCCAAAGATTGAAAAGTGTATCCAGCGGAAGATATAGCTTTTATTCCCTATCGGTGGAAATCTTAATCAAATTGCCACCTACTATTAATTATGTACAGCTAATTTTTAATTTTTAATTGCTTATTTTTAGCGATTTATTCTGTTTAAATTATAGTTTTCACCCAAATACTTTACATTTATTTACATATCTCTTTTTGCTAACCCTCTCAAGGTGGATTTGTCTAGAACAATACGTTTCTGATAATCGTCCAGAAGAAGTGCCTATAGTTTGTGCCCACAGGCAGAAAGCAATCTCGTTATAAAAAGCTACATTAAAGTTAACAAACGAATCGTTGAGGACAAGAAAATGGCAACTCGTTCTTCCAAAGATTTGCCACTAATTGCAACAGAATACAATGGCAAAGCTCGCAATTAATTTCTGTTTGGCTCGACTCCTCAAGCCGAAATCTGGAACGGTCGTTTTGCAATGATTGCTTTCCTTGCGTATTTACTTTGGGATTTAGCTGGTTATAGTGTTCTACGTGACGTTTGACATCTGATTGGCTATTAGAAATTAAACACTTAAAATGCTACTGGATTTTGGAGAAAAAAATGGGAACTAAAGAAACTCGTTCTTCTACTGATTTACCACCTGTTGCACTTGAATACAACGGTGTAGATCGCAATGCATTTTTGTTTGGTTGGACTCCTCAAGCCGAAATTTGGAATGGTCGCTTGGCAGCTATTGGCTTTCTTGCCTATCTGCTTTGGGATTTGGCTGGTTATAGTGTTCTGCGTGACGTTTTACATCTGATTGGCTACTAGAAATTAAACACCTAAAAAGCTACTGGGTTTTGGAGGGAAAAATCGCAACTAGAGAAACTCGCTCTACTAACAATTTATCGTAAATCAAAGGGTTTAAGACCCCTAGCTCTACAGGTAGCGCGGAGTCGGAGCCACTCCGCCTCGGCGAAGTTTCAGTCGGGGTTTAAATCCCCGTCTGAAAATGTCTTTGATGCAAGAATTTTGAATTTTTAAAACTCCTAGCTAATCTCGGTTTTGGTAGGCGGAACCAAAATCGAGAACTTTTTCCTAGATAGGATCGCCAATAAATGTCATGATGCTGAGGATAGCTTCCCAGTTTTTTACACTCTACTTACCGAAGTTTAATTAGTTGCATAGTAGCGAAAAAAGCCACCTAATTTTAGGTGACTTATCTATGATTAAAATTTGATAAAAATTACTGAAATTCTGAACAGCGATTATTCATCAATACAACTAGGAATGCCCAAAACAGCACAGGGGAAATTAGAACCTAGAGCCTCAATCATCGGATGATTAACAGAGTTGCAACCCAGAAACAGAATATCGGCAGCTTCTGATTCAACAACTTTCTTAAGTTCTGTGGAAATGCAGCCAAACCGCAAATGAGATTTGAACGAACCCTGCCATTCTTCAGCTAAACTTCTGGCTTGCCAAAGAATTATATCTGCTTGTTGCAGAGGAGTTACCACTGTCTGCAATTTGGGTTGAGTTAATACCAGTGTGACAGACTTTGATACTTGACTGACTTGACATTCCAATGAAGTCTGTTGTTCTGGAAAGTTCAAGACGTTTAGGTGCTGACTGCTTTGATTGTCTTCTACCACATAAACGGCTTGAACTGTGACTTGTGCATTAGTGGCTAAACGCGTTTGATGGGCAATCCAAAAGGCAATATCTAGTGCCGTATGACTGTTAGGAGATGCGTCATAGGCAACAATTAAGTTAACTGCTTTTGAGCTTTGAGGTTTTTTAGAAAAAGGTTTTTTTGGTTCTGGCAGCAGTACCATTTGTTCAATTAAGTCATTTCGACCTGTGGCACTTTGCAGACGTGCTAACATTGGCTTGATTTGCACAGCTTTACTTCTCCCAATGAAATGAATTAACAATGAGAAGCAGGGGGACAAATTTTAGATTTTAGATTTTGGATTTTAGATTGAGTGACGATAAGCAAAATCTCAAATCTGAAATAAGTCAAGGAAACCCCAATAATAACTGTATTACAGCCAAAGTCTTGGGGGTTCCTTCCATTGCCTACGGAGTTAGCTGACGGGCTAAGACTGGAAGGTGTCTCTCTCTTAAGAGTGCTGAGTTAAAGATTAATAATTCCTAACTCCTGACTCTTAACTCCTCACTTTCAATGAGATACGCCCCACAAAATGGTTCCTCCGCTCCAAATTCAGCTTTCATGAATTTGAATTAGGCTACCCACTAAAAAAAATGATAATCTAATTTACTCGTCTTGGGTAAAATATCGATCAAGGAAATTTAGGGCGTGGTTGCGGAGTTCAAAATATTCTTTTGAGTTTCGCATGGCGGCGCGAGCCTCTTTCAGAGGAGCTTCGCTAACGCGTGGACGCTCAAAAGGAATTTTTAATATCTCCCCGATACTAGCAGCCGGGCCATTGGTCATCAATACGATGCGATCGGACATATAAATTGCTTCATCTACATCGTGGGTAATCATCATCACTGCTTGCCGATTATTTTCCCAAATATCTAATACCTGCCGCTGCAATTTGCCACGAGTTAGTGCATCTAGTGCCCCAAAAGGTTCATCCATCAGCAACATTTTGGGACGAATTGCTAAGGCTCTGGCAATACCTACTCGTTGTTTCATACCTCCAGAAATTTCATCGGGATATTTGTCAGCCGCCGCCGTCAAGTTTACCATTGCCAAGTGTTGATTTACAATGCTAATTTTCTCAGCCCTATTAGCATTTTTTAGCACTTCATCCACGGCTAAACGGATATTTTCTCGCACGGTTAACCAAGGTAACAGCGAATAGTTCTGAAATACCATCATCCTTTCGGCTCCTGGCTGACGAATTTCTTGTCCATCTAGCCTGACTGAGCCGGAAGTTGCTTTTTCTAAACCAGCTACTATCTTTAGTAGAGTTGATTTACCACAACCGGAGTGACCGATTACAGAAATATATTCATCTTCACCAATCGTCAGATTAACCCCATCTAAAACGACAAAATTATCTTTATCAGGTGTCGGATAAGACTTGACTAAATTTTCAATTTCTAAAAATCCAGGGCGGGGCAGAACTTCTGTCTGGGTATTAATAGGTAATGAGGTATATTCCATCATCAAAGGCTCCGAAAATAATTTATTCAATCAATTTTGGATTTTAGGTCGCACCTTTAGTGCGCTTCCAGCGCAACTTGGATTTTAGATTGACTCTGACCAAAAAGATGCTGGGTTGCTGAGGATTTTAGATTTATTCCACCCAACAGGGGCAGGGCATAAACCAAAGAACCACAATCCAAAATCTCAAATCTAAAATCTAAAATTGGCAGGGATTTAAGACATGAAAAACTTAGTGGGAGCGTTAGCCCTGATGGCAAAACTATTCAGATAGCCCACAGGATCACTGGGGGTCTTGGGATCTAATTACTGGTTGAACAGCTAAGGCTTCTTCAGTCAATCCTTTAGCTGATCTATCTCCCGAAATAGCACAGGAGGACAGCGCTATTCCCGTTGTGGTTGCTTCTATTCCTTTGATAAAGTCTCGTCGAGTCCAGTTATTATCACCCATTCTTGTAGCTCCATTGGTGATTAATTTGGTTGTGAGATAGGCTAACGCCAAGGCGCAAATTTCAAGAGCGTCTTAGGGTCTTGATGCGAAAAAATTTAATCAGTTAGAAGCTGTAGGGCGGCGAGTTACTAATTCTTGGATTTTGCCCACGCCGTAATCTAGGATTAACCCAGTTAAGCCAATTATCAACACAGCTAAAAAGACTGAACTCAGGTTTAAGCGACTCCATGCTATCCCCTTCTGGTGGGGTGGGCATCAATTCATGGTTGGCAAGTGCAACAATCCACCACAGCACAATTATTTCCAAGAACCCTAATACAGGTAGAATGAAGACATCTCTAAGGATGGCAGGTTTTGCCTTTTGCCAAGCGGCTTGTGCTGCGATCGCAGCCAAATTTAGTTGAAATATCATTTACGACCTCAACAGATTTAAGTGCAGGTACAAAAATTTTGAGCAGTACCAGCCTTGGACACCGATGAGATCGAAACATTAGAATAATGCCGTCTCTTCAGTCTCCTCTCAATGCCTACGAAGTTAGCTGACGGGCTAGGGCTGAAAGATGCCCTTCTAAAGAAAGTTATGAGTTATGAGTTGAGTATTAATAACTTCTAACTCTCAACTTCTCACTTTCTCTGAGATACGCCCCACAATTTGGTTCCTCCGCTCCAACATCACGTACTGTGATGTGATGGATTAGGCTGACTTACTCTAATGGATACTAGTTATCAAGAATATAACATCAATGCTCAGTAAAAGCCAACTGTATTATGATAAATGTTGTTTATTTCAATACCAAAATCAAATGTATCTCCTTGCTTTTCGGTAATTAACAAAATTTATAATTTTTTTATAATTTTAGTTGTGTTGTGAGTGAACTCATTGCACAGATAGCTAAACAACAATAGTTGAATCAATCATCAAGCTTTTTACCTGCTTGATTAACATTTTTTAATAAAAACTATATTATACTTTGCAAGTTTTATATACGGGTAGTTAATCCAGCAAACAAAAGAACATATAAAATCTATTTCTTTTGGTAGGTTAATTAAATCGCTAATTTTGGTAAAAAACCGCTGCACTCGCTAAACTATTTGCATATGGAAGTTTACCCATCTATCTCCTAGCTGAATTTAACATAATGGATTTTAGTCAAGTACTGGCTGAAAAAAAGGACACCATCCTTGATAAATGGATTGTAGCAGTTCGCAAGGATAGACGGATTGAAAGTGCTGATGACCTATCTTACACAGCGGTGAAAGATCATATCCCCGATGTTTTGAAAGCTATGGTGACAGTGCTTTCAAAATCCCAGGATAATGATATTCAGTCGATAGTTGTTGCCAGTTTCGAGCATGGAGCTATTCGAGCTGAACAAGGCTTTGATCCAGCAGAAATTGCCAGAGAATATCATCTGCTGCGAACAGTAATATTTGATGCTCTACAAGCAGATTTATTGAGTGGAACCCCGGCAGAGATAATTCGTTCCATGCGTTTGATAGACGCAATTGTAGATGAAGCGAACGCTCGGTGTTTCAAGAGTTATGTTGAGGAGCGGTTGCGAGAATTACAGCAGTTGCAGTCATCACTAACTCTCCATAATGAAGAACTCACACGCTTAATTAATGCTAATCAAGAGTATATTTCCCAACTAGCCCACGAATTGAAACATCCTCTAACTTCTATTATTGGTTACTCGGATTTGTTTTTACGCCAACAACGACGAAAGACTGAGGTGAAAGACACTTCTGCCAATTTAGAACACATTGAGCGCGTGCTACGCAATGGTAGACAATTACTGCACCTGATTAACAATGTATTAGAACTTTCGCGGTATGACGCAGGGCAAATAAAACTCCAACTAGCGCCTACCGATATGCGTGAATTAATTAATAATGTATGTGAAATGTTGGAACCTTTAGCAGCTGGGAAAAATTTAAAAATCGTAGTAGATTGCGATCGCGCTCCCAAAGAATTAATCACAGATTCTTTGAAATTCCAACAGATTGTCACAAATCTTATTAGTAATGCGATTCGCTATACAGAGTCGGGGACTATTATTATAATGTGTCAGATATTGGAGAACCAGAGA
Source organism: Nostoc sp. NOS(2021) (assembly GCF_017115025.1). Classification (GTDB taxonomy): domain Bacteria; phylum Cyanobacteriota; class Cyanobacteriia; order Cyanobacteriales; family Nostocaceae; genus Nostoc. The sequence continues at coordinate 16,095 of NZ_JABXKM010000344.1, forward strand.
TGGGCGATCGCAGTTTCTGACACTGGAATTGGCATTGCACCAGAAAACCAAGCCCAGATATTTGAACCCTACTTTCGCGTGAGTTCTAGCGATCGTTCCTATCTTCCTGATAGTACTGGATTGGGGTTAGCGATCGTCTCGCGGTTAGTGAAACTACTACAAGGTCAAATTAACCTAATCTCTGAGGTCGGTGTTGGTTCTACTTTCACCGTAATTTTGCCTTTAGAAGTGAAGATTTGAGAAAGTTTATAGTCTAGTATTATTTTAAAATTCATGAAACAGCATATCCCGTATGTTGCCTGACATTTTGCGGGTGAAATCCTAAGACAATTTTCTCTTTGGGAATTCCTGCTGCTACTAATTCGTAGGTAACACCATCTTCTGTGTCATCTCGTTGCACCCAGATTTTACCATCAATAATGTCAATATGAACTAAGCAACCGTGAATTCGCTTGACACCATCCCAGCCTAAAGTTATCAGCAAATAGCTGTCATTTTCACTATCAAAGATTGTTTTACATTCAATAGCTGCGTAGGAATAAGGAATTTGTGTGTAGGGTAGTAATACCTCTTTGATCATGCGTTGATAATTATCTAAGGTATCCATTGGATAATCTTCTCTGTTTCTGGATTAAAAACGACTAACTTTAGATTTTCAGTTTCTATTAAAAGTGTACCAATTGGTTCTTCAAATAAAGCTGTAAATACGCTGTCGCGCACTGCCAAATATAATGTTCTTTCTGGCTCCAAGCGATGGATAACAGCACGATACATGATAAATCCTCCAATGGCATCTTTGAGGTCTGCCATTTCTGAGGGACTCACAAAACTTTTGATTTCTACAGCTATTTTTTTAGCCCCTTGTTCTGCGGCTAAGAGTTGTTTAGCTCCTAAATCTACATACATATCTTTTTGACCCCACTTTAAATGTAGAGGGTCATCTGTAATTATCCAGCCTTCTTGAATTAAGGCATTTTTAACAGCATTATGATAAATATCTCTTGCAGGCATATCAAAGTATATTCATTAAAACAAATCTCCTTGCACTAGTTCTGATTTGGTTTCTGCGCTAAGGCGTGAGATAAAAAATCATCTCTACAACAAACCTTTCTTTTTCAACTTAGCTAGCGCATCTTCAGCAGCATCTTTTTCAGCCTCTTTTTTATTACGTCCCTGACCTTCGCCGTAAATTTTTTCATCTACCCAAACTTTTGCGATGAATTGTGGCGCGTGAGAAGGGCCACTTTGCTCTGTGACATATTTAGGGGGAGTTGGGGTAATGTTGCGTTGCACCCATTCCTGAAAGCGATTTTTTGAGTCTACATTAGAGCGAGACACAACAATATTCTCAGGTACAGAATTAAACAAAGGTTCTACAATTTTGCGAACTTCCTCAATATCTGACTTGTTATCATCTGACTTGTTATCCAGATAATAAGCACCAATCACAGCTTCAAATGTACTGCTAAGTAAATTAGGATTTTGGTAGCCTCCATCTCGTATTGCACCTTGTCCTAGACGCATCCGAAAATCTAAACCTACTTCAATAGCAAATTTTGCTAATTGCTTCTCATCTACCAGCGCAGAACGCCGCCGAGTTAATTCATCTTCTCCCTTTTCTGCGTGTTTTTCATAGAGATATTTACCACTTAAGAAATTTAGAATAGCATCACCAAGAAACTCTAGGCGTTCGTTATGTTCCCCTTCTCCAGGATGTTCGTTGACATAAGAACGGTGGGTAAGTGCTTGTCGTAAAAGTTTTTCATTTTTGAAAATCAAAATTTTGTGCATTTTACTTTTTTCCAATTTGTAATTTTAATGGGATGAAATGGGTGGGCATCCTTGCCCACACCACAAAAGGTAAGCCTAAAAAAACAAAAGTATTATCTAGAAATAGTTAATACTTTTTGAACTAGGTGGATAAAGACTATTTCCACGAGAATTATTGCATGAAAAACAAGAAAATCGTAGGTTTTCTAACGAGTCAGATCCACCACGACTCTTTGGTAAAAGGTGATCAATTGTTAGATATTATGTTAGTAAATTCTGTCTACACCACCAACATTCAGAACCATATAAATCAAGAAGTTGTTGCTTTTTGTTGCGTTTCTGTCTAGTATTCATTTCCTCTAGTTTCCTTTTGCTTGTTATTTGTAACAGCATCGGAACATCAGGTATCTAGCATTAAGGTAGCGTTATGTAACAGAAATCCCAATTAGAAATCTCTACAATAACACCTACACTCAGTACAGTCCCCAACTCTACAAGCTGGTTGTACTAAATGTATGTTAGAAGTCGCACATCTGAAAGTTAATCAATTCTATCTGAGGGTGTAATAGAGTAGGGAGTAATTAATGAATTCAGTATTTAGCTAACAAACTAAACTTTGATTTAATTAGTTAACCAGATACTTAACTCATCAGTTACTCAACTGCTCTACTACAACCTCACTTAGAAGTTAACAACTACCACAAATGCGACCACCGACATTAGCTTTAGCTTTTTGGATGATGACTCTTTTGATCCATTGCACATAAATAAATCTAACAGATGATAGTAGTAATGTCAAGGGCATACTGGTTATTTTTTATTAAGTAACTTGAGAAGACTGACTTTTTTGGCAGAAATACTTTGCCACAGATCCCCGACTTCTCAAAGAAGTCGGGGATCTTGTTTCTCGTGAATGATTTAGGATTGCTATTATAGTTAATAAATAATTTACAGTTTACTTTGCGCGATCGCACTATACAAAATACCTAAAATTTTCTTAATATCCTTAATATAATACTCACTCAAATCAATCGAAACTACATTGCCTTCAAGTTTGAGAAATTGCCAAATCGTACCGATAGTAACAGTACCATATATAGCTTTGATTTGATTTCTACTTCTCTCGTTAAATAACTGAGCAGCTACCATTTCGGCAATACATTGCGCTAAACCAGACCTCAAATTTTCATTTTTACTTTCTACTAAGACAATCACCGGACTACGTACAAGCAACTGTTCGGAAGAAAGACTCAAAATAAAATCACAAAAGCCATTTAATCCTCGTTGGCTATCAACAGTAAAATCCACTCCCGAAAACAAACTTATTTCATAATTAAATTTGCGTCTAATTTCTAACAAAATTGGACTTATTATCATTTCACTACGAGCTTTTTCCGAACTTATCGCTACTGCTAAATCAACATTTTCCCTGAGAATAGTAGATAATAAATCACTACAGTCTTGCTCCTGTATATTTGCAAATAGTCCTGATGACTCGTGGATAACTAACCCAAAAGAATCAATAACTTCAAGAAGTTTGAAATCACTATAAGCCATAAAACTTACTCCTTAGTCTTAGAATATGTTTGAAAAACCCTGGCGACTGGAAGTCACGGCTACACGAGACTTTACCCACCTCCGTGGGTTAATAAACCGTAATTTTGTATTAGTCCACCTCCGTGGACTTCTCTGCGAGACGCACTCGCGTTCGTTTGTGTAGCTGCGAATTCCATTCGCCCAATACTTTACTTTACAAACGTCTTCTTATGACTTTGAAGGAAACACCCTAACTAAATCAAGAGATAAATCAGGAGAATAGGGAAAAATTATTACCTGATTTGACAAGAAAATTCGCTTATTTAAATAACCATATTTACCTTGACAATCCTGATATGGTTCACTATAACCTTCCAAATAGTTATCGAATAAATTGAATATCCAATAATCAGCAATACCTGCTTTAGCATAGAGAGGAATTTTCACATCTTGGTCATAATCCAAAGAAGAATCTGAAACCTCCATTACCAATAACACATCAGCAGGTTGAGGATGACCAGAAAAATAATTATCATCTCGATTTTGAAGAATAGCAAAATCCGGTTCAGGTTCGCTATTCGGTGGCAAAGCAATCGGAGCTTGAGATTGCAAAGTTGCCCGTTCACCTACAAGTTTTGGAAGTTCCCGCAACAAGTTTCGCAAACAAGTTTCATGGGCTGTACCTTTGGATGCCATTTCAATAATTTCCCCGTTGATTAATTCAATGTGGTCATCTTCATGGAAAAAGCCCAATTCAGTAAGCCTGTGGTATTCATCCAGTGTGAAGCGTTTAGTCTGAGCAATACTCATAAATCTTCCTCCCAAGGGAAATACGATCGCGTAACCGCCCCTATATTCTAAATGTGTCAGAAATTGGTATGCTAAAGGCCAAGACTCGCTATGAAAGCAAACAATGCCTGCGCCTACCATCAACTCCACGATCACTGCTTTTCCCTTGACAGCCGTAGTCGGTCAAGAAGCAATTAAATTAGCCTTGCTGTTAGCCGCAGTTGATCCTGGTTTGGGGGGAGTGGCGATCGCAGGTCGTCGCGGTACGGCAAAATCTGTGATGGCTCGTGCTATCCACGCTCTACTACCACCGATTGAAGTTGTCAAAGGCTCAATCAGTAATTGTGACCCCAACCACCCAGAAGAATGGGATGATCAACTATTGGCGGAGTACGCAGATAAAGATATTCAAGATGTTCCCGTCGAAATTATCCCCGCGCCTTTTTTGCAAATTCCTCTAGGTATCACTGAAGACCGACTCCTCGGTTCTGTGGATGTTGAAAAGTCGGTAAAAGAAGGTGATACCATTTTTCAGCCCGGTTTACTCGCTACAGCTAACCGAGGTGTACTGTACGTAGATGAAATTAATTTATTAGATGACCAAATATCAAATCAGCTTCTAACAGTATTATCTGACGGACGCAACCAGATTGAACGGGAAGGGATTAGTTTTCAGCATCCGTGTAAATCCCTATTTATTGCCACCTACAATCCAGAAGAAGGCGGATTACGGGAGCATTTGCTAGATAGAATTGCGATCGCCCTCTCTGCTGATGGTGTACTCGGCTTAGATCAAAGAGTAGCAGCAGTTGAAGTTGCGATCGCCTATTCTAAATCTCCCCAAGACTTTCTCCAGCAGTACAACGAAGACTTAGACGCGCTCAAAACCCAAATCATCTTGGCGCGGGAATGGTTGAAAGAAGTAATCATCACCCATGAACAAATTGCCTATTTAGTGGATGAGGCGATTCGCGGCGGAGTTCAGGGACATCGCGCCGAGTTATTCGCCACGCGGGTTGCCAAGGCGGCGGCGGCTTTGGAGGGACGAACAACAGTCAATGCCGAAGATTTGCGCCGTGCTGTGGAATTGGTGATTGTACCACGCGCCACAATTGTGCAGACACCACCACCAGAACAATCACCGCCACCGCCTCCACCCCCACCACAAAATCAAGAAGAACCCCAGGACGAATCAGAAGAGGAAGAACAAGAACAGGAAGAACAGGAAGAAAATCAAGAGCAAGAACCCCCCAGCATCCCGGAAGAATTCATTTTTGATCCAGAAGGGGTAATTCTTGATGACAGCGTGCTTTACTTTACTCAAATGGCGAAGCGGCAAGGTAAATCTGGTAGTCGCAGTATCATCTTTTCCGATGACAGGGGACGCTACATTAAGCCAATGTTGCCCAAGGGGAAAGCGCGACGCATTGCAGTAGATGCCACCTTGAGAGCAGCGGCTCCTTATCAAAAAGCCCGAAGAGAAAGACACCCAGACAGAAAAGTTATTGTCGAACAGGCTGATATTCGCTCGAAACGCCTGGTACGTAAAGCAGGGGCGTTGGTAGTATTTGTGGTAGATGCTTCTGGCTCAATGGCCCTGAACCGAATGCAATCGGCTAAAGGTGCGGTGATGCAACTGTTGACAGAAGCTTATCAAAACCGCGACCAAATAGCATTAATTCCCTTCCGGGGAGAACGGGCAGAGGTACTATTGCCTCCAACACGTTCTATTGCCTTGGCGCGTAACCGCTTGGAAAGGTTGCCCTGTGGTGGGGGTTCGCCCTTAGCGCATGGTTTAACCCAAGCTGTGCGCGTCGGCTTAAATGCCCAGATGAGCGGAGATATTGGGCAAGTTGTCCTTGTCGCAATCACCGATGGGCGGGGTAATATTCCCTTAGCGCGTTCTTTAGGTGAAGAACTAGAACCAGGAGAAAAGCCAGATATCAAAGGAGAACTATTAGAAATTGCTGCCAGAATCCGGGCTTTAGGGATGCAACTATTGGTAATTGATACGGAAAGTAAATTTGTGTCCACGGGTTTTGCTAAAGAATTATCGCAAACAGCAGGCGGTAAATATTATCATTTGCCGAAAGCGACAGATCAAGCTATTGCTGCTATGACCAAAGGTGCGATCGCTGATTTAAAATCTCGATAATTAGTTATTAGTCATTTGTCAGTTTCTTTTCTACTAAGCACTGACCATTGACTAATGACATCAAGATCCAGTGGGCATTACCTGTGGTTGTAAATAGTAAATCAAATCTTGAATTCCCTTTTGCAGATACCGCGTTACCGTCATTGGACTAGTGCCAATATTTTTAGCAGCATCCTTGCGAGAAAGTTCCTTCAAAAATACCATTTCAACTGCCATACGGGGCTTGTCTTCTAACATATTTATTGCGCCTTGGAGTTGTTGGCGTTCTTCTTCTTGTTGCAGAAGAACATGAGAACGAGGACAAGGAAGTGCCTCACCCAAGGTTATTTGGCAATCAACATAGTTAACTGCGGTCGCATCTAAACTCAAAGGCATACGGTTTTGAGCAGCTAACTTGGTTTCTTGCCATTCTTGCAGAGATACCCGAAGTTGGTTAGCAATTTCAGCATCCTTGGGCGGCCTACCTAAAGACATTGATAAGTCCTTGCGAATCTTTTGTCCTTCATTGTACAGTTCTTGCCAACGACGGGGAATTTTTAATAGAGTACTGCGATCGCGCAAAAAGTGCAGCATCTCACCGCGAATATATGGCACAGCAAAGGAACTAAAAGCATATCCTTGGCTAGGGTCGAAGCGCTCAATTGCCCTAATTAAACCAAAATAACCGATTTGTTCTAAATCTTCATAAGGTTCATTACATTGATGGCTGAATTTATGAGCCATTTTCCGCACTAAGCCAGTATGTAACTGTACAAGTTTATTACGAAGTTTAATGGAAGGATTCTGGTGGTACAAGTGTAATAATTCTATACCATCAATTCGTAAAGAGGACTCACTTGTTGCCATATACATTCCTTTGTTGTAACTCTTATTCCTGAGAAAATGGAGCTGCGTATATTTTCTTCTAAGCTGTCATTATTTTCCTTAGTCAAGCCAGAATAAGCCATCGTCGTTTCACTGAACTTATGAGGGGTCGGACTCCACAATTCAGTATTTTTACGCATGATTTTGCTCACCTCTCTGTTGCAGGTTATTTTTGATTTTTAGATAAAAATTTCAACATTTGATCATCTTTTTTGTTTAGTTGTCTTCTAACTTGCGTAACCCTTTCCTGGTTTCTCGCCCTAAATCTTGGTAAGAATAGGAATAAGCAGAACGTTTTCCTAAAAAACAGTTTTTCAATATGAGCAATACCAGTAATTTTCGTGAAGCTATCCGTGAGGCTAAATCTCACGCCCTCGTTGGCCCAAACGTGATTGCCAACGCCCTCCCCTATGTTGGTGGCGGATTGGTGCTAACGGCATTAGGAACCTACGGCGGTTTGGGAGTTATCCGTACCAACCCCGGAATATTCTTTCCCACCTTCATTGGTGCGGTGATTTTGGAGTTAATTTTGTTCTTTGTTGCCCAAAATGTTGCCCAAAAAGGTAACAAGGGACTTGCACTACCCCTGTTGGCAACCTACAGCCTCTTGTCTGGATATACTCTCAGTGGCTTGATATTTGTCGCTTTGAGATCCCAAGGTGTTGGCATTCAAGGCATTGGGTTGGCTGCCCTTGGTTGTGGCGTTACCTTTATTTTCGCCCGTCAAATTGGTTCAAATCTCTCTGAACAAGACGGGATGGCTTTGACGAAAACCATTAATCTCGGCGTCATTGCCTTGGTGGTTGTGTGTCTAGCCCAATTCGGGTTTGCCATGTTTGGTGTTTACACGCCAAATTGGTTAGAAATCGCTATCTCCGGTTTGGGGGTGTTTCTATTTGTTGGGGTTTCTGTTGTCGATTTCTACATCTTGCCCCGCACTTACAGCGATGACCAATATCTGCCTGCTGCTTTGTCGATGTACCTCACTTACATCAACTTGTTCGTCTTTATCTTGCGGTTGCTAATTTCCATAAATGGCCGCAATTAATTGTCTGTAGGTACTAAGAAAAGTAAAGTTTTATAAAGTAAAAACCGTGGTTGAATTTTTAGCAACCACGGTTTTTTCATCGTTTTAATAGTAGAATGTGTAGATAAGTTCAGCCTCAAGTGAGCAAAACTATGCTAGAACTCTTAAATATCAAGTGCGAAGTAGAAAGGTTGTCTAATATCTTGACCAAGGCTGAAGGCTGTCTTTGACCTCCGAGAACTGAGTGCAAGAATCGAGGACTTGAATCAATTCATTTCTCAACCTACTTTCTGGCATAATTCTGTCATTTTCTATCAGAAACTTGAAGAAATTGAATCACTCAAGGCTCAAAAGAAACAATATCAGCGATCGCACTTCATTCTAGAAGATATCAAGGCTGCACTAGAGCTACTAGAATTATCTGCTGATCAGGAATTGTTGCAAGAGGCGCAAACCAATCTTATTCACCTCCAGCAAGAACTTGAAATAGTAGAAATACAACAATTACTGTCTGACCCCCACGACCAAAAGGGGGCATTCTTGACAATTACGGCTGAGGTTGGAAGTATAGATGCTCAGTCTTGGGCAGCTATGTTATTGCAGCTATACTATCGTTGGGCAGTAAATCATCATCATAAAGTATATCTAGTGCAAGAGTCAGCAGGTGATTTAGGAGGGTTCAAACATGCAATCCTAGAAATTACAGGGCGTTATGCTTATGGCTGACTCAAATCGGAACAAGGAACTCATGCAAGAATAGAGCGAATTTCTTCTGTTCATGGCAATGGCAGGCGGCATACTTGCCTAGCTAGTGTAGAAGTCAGCCCGATTTTAGATGAGTCTGTTGATTTTGAGATTCCAAAGAAGGATTTAGAGATTACTTTGCCGCGCCCACAGAGGAATGTCAACCGCCCAGAAATATGGGTGCGGGTGTTTCACATTCCTACCGGGATTAGTGTATTTTGCGACCAACAGCGTAGTCAGATGCAAAACAAAGAGAAAGCCTTAGCTATTCTCAAGAGTAAACTGTTTGCGATGCCTACGGCTGGCTACGCCTACGCACTAGCCCAAGGTGTCCAACAAGTTGACGAAATTCAACCTCAGCAGATAAAATATCTATCTAAGAAGCTCATCCGTGAATATATCTTGCATCCTTACACCAAGGTGAAAGATTTACGTACCAATGTAGAAACAACTGTTGCGACAGAAGTATTAGACGGTAAGATTGATTTGTTTATCAAAGCCTATCTGCAACAGCTAAATCTTACTACTTCAGTGGGTAAAGAAACGCTTGATAATTTCAAGTAACTTTTGTAACTAGTGCAGAGAGAATTTGCCCAACTACAGCTAAAATCAAGAAACATAAGTAGAATAAAGAGCAATTTTCCAATCCAAAGCGCTCTATCTATCATTCAGCAAGCATTATGGATGTCCTAGAACTTAAACGCGAAATCGAAACGTTGTCTGGCCGCCTGGGTAAAACCCAGGACTATCTTTGACGTACCTGCACTGACAGCCAAAATTCAAGACCTCGAAAAAATATCCGCTCAACCAGAATTTTGGGATGACCAAACCCAAGCCCAAGAAACGCTACAAGAACTCAACGACCTGAAAGCCCACCTCCAGCAATACGATCGCTGGCACGCCAATCTCGAAGATACTAGGGCAGTTGTTGAGTTGTTGGAGTTAGAAACTGATGAGGCACTACTCCAAGAAGCCGAATCTACCATCACTAAACTGAATCGTGACCTGGATCAGTGGGAGTTACAACAGTTACTTTCTGGCCCCTATGATGCAGAAGGTGCTGTACTGACGATTAGTGCTGGTGCTGGTGGCACAGATGCTCAAGACTGGGCATTTATGCTGATGCGGATGTACACCCGTTGGGGCGAAGCTCACGGCTATAAGGTAACTTTAGCTGAAGAGTCGGAGGGTGATGAAGCCGGAATTAAATCGGCAACCTTAGAAATTACTGGTCGCTATGCCTATGGTTATTTGCGATCGGAGATGGGTACACATCGCTTAGTGCGGATTTCACCTTTTAATGCTAACGGCAAGCGACAAACCAGTTTTGCCGGGGTGGAAGTGATGCCACAGATAGATAACTCTGTGAAGTTGGATATTCCAGATAAGGATTTGGAAATCACCACAACTCGCTCTGGTGGTAAAGGTGGGCAGAATGTCAACAAAGTAGAAACGGCGGTGCGGATTGTTCACCTTCCCACCGGTCTTGCCGTTCGTTGTACAGAAGAGCGATCGCAACTGCAAAATAAAGAAAAAGCCCTAAATCGCCTCAAAGCAAAGCTGTTGGTCATCGCCAAGGAGCAACGTGCCCAAGAAATTGCCGAAATTCGTGGCGATATGGTGGAAGCTTCCTGGGGAAACCAAATCCGTAACTATGTGTTTCACCCTTACCAGATGGTGAAAGATTTACGTACAAATACAGAAACAACGGCGATTGGCGATGTGATGAACGGCGAATTTGATACATTCATCCAAGCTTATCTGCGTCAAGAAAATAAACTAGTAGAAAACACTCCGGCATAATTGGGAATTAGCAATCGGTACTAGGTAATTTTTTTACTATTAGGGACTGACAACAAATAAATTATCCAATCTTGTAGGGTGGGCCGAAAAGCCATTGGTGTCAAGTTAAGCCAAAACCCTTTTAAAACCTCGTTTCCAGCCTCTGGCTGGAAATGCACCTCATCGCGGCTCTGCCGCAAGTCTTGAGGCGGAGCCTCGCATTAGGCATTCCCAGTCGGAGACTCTTAACGAGACAAACGAGACAATCTTTAAAAGCTTGTTCTAGACTGGCTTTCACCTTAACTTGACACCTATGGCATCTTGCCCGCCTTTGGCTACGGGCCCTGGTGTCGCCCACCCCACAATAAGTAGTTAAGTATTTTTTTATTTGTCAGTCCCTTATTTAGTACCTTTAATTTATTTTCTCGTATTTAAAATTAGGGCGTAGGCGTAGCCCGTCGTAGACATCGCATAGCACCCCAGTGCCTTTTCAAAGAAATCCCTTAGCAATATACAGGCGATCGCAATTCTATCCCAGACCAACTGTTACAGTTATAAAAGAGTCTGTGGACAAATAACTATGAGCAACTCTCCTTCAACAGAACCTCAACCTAGCTACGTAAAACTTGCCATGCGAAACATGGTGCGGAAGGGTGGAACTTCCCTGAAACATTTTGCGTTGACTGCCGTAGGGCTTTTAGCTCTCCTTGTTGGTCTTGCTTACCTAACTCACTAACGACAAACCGTAAACCTCAGACTAGGAGACTATGTGCCCCTGAGAGTTGAACTATATGTGGAGGAGTATTTTTACGAGTTGTCCACGACAACATCTGTAAAGATTGGGGACACTCATGCCCGAATTACTCCTGAAACTTGGGAAAATTGGTTTAATCGCTGGTTGGAAATACTTCACCCTCATATTCCGCCAGCGCCAAGTTATGAAATCGGGCTGCGTTTGACAGATGACTCGCAAATTCAAGAACTGAATGCCCAGTATCGTGAACAAAATAAGCCCACAGACGTTTTAGCCTTTGCTGCTTTAGAGGTGGATTTTCCTCAAAGCGAAGAAATGCTTGCCTCTATACCATTATATTTAGGTGATATTATTGTGTCTGTAGATACAGCACAGCGTCAAGCTCAACAGCAGGAACATAGCTTACCAACTGAGCTAGCCTGGTTAGCTGCTCACGGTTTATTGCACCTGTTGGGCTGGGATCATCCTGATGAAGAAAGTTTGGGGCGAATGTTAGAACAGCAAGTGAAATTGCTGAACGCAATAGGTATTGCTATTGACATGGAATAGTAGTAGTTCATGTATCCCTTAGTGTTAATTTTGGCTAATACTTTTATAATACTTCTGTGGAAAATTGCCTAAAGATTGCCTCAAAGTTAATTCCGCCATTAAGATCGGCGAATATTCCCACTGTAGCAACTCTGTTCTTGTGTTTTTAAGTCTATGTCCCAAAAAATTTCTCCATCACCAACGCCCACCTCGTTACAAACACTGGTGACCAACGAACGGGAATTCTCCTGGAAGGTTGCTTCTAATTTATTTGTTAGTTTTAAATATGCCTGGGCTGGAATCAGCTATAGTTTTCAAACTCAACGGAATTTTCGCATCCACGTAAGTGTTTGCGCTTTAGCGATCGCTTTAAGCGTTTTTTTGCATCTGCAAGCGGTGGAAATAGCGGTAATTGGCATAACTAGTGGTTTAGTTTTGGCACTAGAGCTACTAAATACCGCGATCGAGTCCCTTGTGGACTTAACCGTTAAGCAGACATACCATGATTTGGCAAAAATTGCTAAAGATTGTGCGGCTGGTGCAGTCCTAGTCTCTGCTTTGGTAGCGGTGCTGGTAGCTGGTACGCTATTGCTCCCTCCTCTGGTAAGGTTAATTATATCGGCTTTGTAGATGTGATTTGCGTCACCGAACAGCCCAACCCAGGCATCGCCAAGTGACTCGGTAAGAGGATCACACTCTGTCCGATCCCTTTTGGAGAACACATTATTAGCAATTCCAAATTTAAGTAATGCGATGTCTACGACGGGCGTAGCTGCGGTGCCAAGCATCCTGGCTAAAGGGTTACAGTTATTAGAGCAGAAAGCCCACTCCTTCTAAGTGTGGGGACTTGATAATATTTAGGAAGTGGCTGGTCGTAGAGTAGCCGCTTTATATCTACGCATCCACGTTAGCGTTATTTTTATACCTAGCGAACAAATAGCATCAGATATTTGTCTATGCTTTTTGCAGATGATGAGTGGTAAAAACCAGGAGTGATGAGCTTTGATTATAGTTATCGACAATTACGACAGTTTTACATATAATTTAGTGCAATATCTGGGAGAATTAGCAGCAGAATTCCCAGTGGCAGATGATATTAAAGTTTTTCGTAACGACAAGATATCCATAGATGAGATTCGGGCATTAAAGCCGGAAGCCGTGGTTATTTCTCCTGGGCCTGGTCGCCCGGAAGATGCTGGCATTTCTTTAGAATTGATTGAACAGCTAGGCCAAGAGTTACCAATCTTGGGTGTCTGTTTGGGACATCAAAGCATTGGTCAAGTGTTCGGTGGTAAAATAATTCCTGCTCCAGAGTTGATGCATGGCAAAACCTCTCAGGTGTCTCACAGTGGGGTGGGGGTGTTCCGGGGATTAGAAAATCCTCTAACCGCCACCAGATATCATAGTTTGGTGATCGAACGTGAGACTTGCCCAGATGTGTTAGAAATCACCGCTTGGGTTGAAGATAACACCATTATGGGAGTCCGACACCGGAACTATCCTCACATTCAGGGCGTCCAGTTTCACCCAGAGAGTGTCCTGACATCTTCAGGAAAACAGTTATTGCGAAATTTTCTGGAACAGTTACAGTCGAGAGCATAATTAATGAAACGACGACAGTTGATGGGCTATGCTGGGGCGGGGTTGGTAACAGCTTTAGTTACTAACTTGGGTTCTGAATCTCAAGCTGACGCACAATCTAGCGGTTTATCAGTTCAGTGGTTGGGTCATACTTGCTTTCTTTTCACTGGTGGCGGTGCGAAAATTCTCGTCAATCCATTTCGGGCGATCGGCTGTACTGCTGGGTATCGTCCACCAAAAGTTGCAGCAGATTTAGTACTGATTAGCAGCCAACTGCTGGATGAAGGTGCTGTGGACGTACTACCGGGAAATCCAAAACTCATCTATGAACCCGGAGTTTATGAGTTCAAAGGCATTAAGTTCCAAGGAATTGCCATAGACCACGATCGCAAAGGTGGTAGGCAGTTTGGCTCAAATACCGCTTGGAGTTGGAAGCAAGGCGGAATTAATATCCTACATTTAGGGGGAGCTGCTGCACCCATTTCCATTGAGCAAAAAATCCTGATGGGACGTCCCGATGTGGCATTTATTCCTGTAGGAGGCAGTTCAAAAGCCTACAATGCTGAGGAAGCAAAGCAGGCGGTTCAAGTGTTAAATCCCAAGTTGGTGATTCCGACCCATTACCGGACACAGGCGGCTGATGCTGCTAAGTGCGATCTTTCGCCACTGGATGATTTTCTGACCTTGATGAAAGGTACGACAGTGCGGCGTAGCAATGGAGATAGTATTTCCATTAGCCCTAAAGATTTGCCGGAAAATAGTGTGATTCAGGTTTTGAGTTACAAGTTTTGAAGAGCAGGGGGAGCAGGGGAAGAATTCCTAACTCTTGACTCCTGACTTCTGAATTCTGATTTTAGAACGTATACCACTCTGGGGTAAGCTTATCGGCATCGCTGATCGGATTCGGAGTGGCTGTTGTCCCATCTATAGTCCAAATGGTGTCTGCACCTCCTGTCTGATCGCGCCAGTAGATGTCGGTCTTACCGTCGCCGTTGAAGTCGCCAAGGGATGGTGTCAAAGCTGCGTTATTAGTGGGTAGGAAAGCTTGAGTAGCAACTGTTGTACCATCCATCAACCAAGCGGTGTTCTCGCCAGTGGTGCTATTGTGCCAGAAGATGTCGGTCTTACCATCGCCGTTGAAATCGCCAATTTTAGAAGTCCAGGCTGGGTCAAGCGTCCCTAGAGCGCCCTCTGTGACTAAGATACCATTCATCGTCCAAACTTTGTTTTCACCTGTTTGAGCGTTTCTCCAGAGAATGTCAGTCTTATAGTCGCCGTTGAAATCACCAAAGGTAGGAGTCCAGGCAGCATCCTGTGATTGCAGCGCCAATTCAGTCTTTTGTGTGCCATCCATAAACCAGGCGGTGTCAGCACCGGTTGTCGGATTGCGCCAGAAAATGTCGCTCTTACCATTACCGTCAAAATCAACAATGCTAGGAGTTAGCGCTGGGTCTGTTTTATCTAAAACAGTTGCACTGAGAACTGTAGTGCCATCCATCTCCCAAATAGCGTTCTCACCAGTTGTAGCATTATGCCAGAAGATATCAGTTTTGCGATCGCCATTGAAATCGCCAATCTCAGGAGTCCAAGCTGGGTCAACGCTGGTTAAAGATGCCATACTAGCAACTTTTGTGCCATCCATTAGTACAATGCTATTGGCACCGGTTGTTTTATTGCGTAATAAGAAGTCGGTTTTGCCATCACCATTGAAGTCAGCAATTTTGTAATCATAGGCAGTTAGGTCGAATTTACCTAGAGAACCCTGTTCCAAAACTTTTGCTCCATCCATTAACCGAATGATAATCTCACCGGTTGTAGAATCGACCCAAACTTTATCCGTTTTGCCATCACCGTTAAAGTCAGGAGTAATCGCCGCACTAGTTATATAAGGATTAGGATTGGGATTTGCTGACGTTTTGATAGGCTGAGTCAACGGTTGGCTTTCTAGTGCTTGGGAGGAACTCTTATTCAAAAACCCCGAATCAAAATTTAAATTCTCAAAAGAAGATGTCAAGATTTGTGATTTTGCAAAAGAGTCTGATGCCCATCCAGATGTATTCAAAGTTAAGGGTGAGGAATTTGTATTTACAGACATGGGGTATTTTTATGATTGGTTGTCATATTTTTTTAACTTTTTTTGATAGTCTCTTTCTGTAACTAAATAACATTTACCAGGGTTTCAAGATTTCTTTATAACTATTTTTTATTTATTAATGTCATTCTTTAAAGATAAACATCTGTTTGTTTTAAACGATTACTATGAAATTTTCAAGTTCTATACAAGCAATTACAAAATATTTTGCTGTATTCTAGATTATTTTTATCTTGTGAACAAGCTTAGATAAAAAATAACCTTGACCACCAGCTAGACCTAAATCTGAGCCATCCAACCTAACCCAATAAAAATCAAAAGCTATAGAGTTTTTGCTAGTACTTGAATGCATTTCCCAATACCGCCAAGTAGATGGTGTAGGCTCAGTCAATTCGAGGTGATAAACGTAACGTTCTTGAATTTCGTCACGATAGGGAGCCATGTTGTATTCATAAATACCCAATAATTCAACACCAGATTCTTCATAAATTTCTCGCAGTACAGCTTCAGATGGCTCCTCACTTTCTTCAACTGTACCAGCAGGTACTTGCACGCCGGCTTCAGGAAACTCAGTATGTGTAAACACCATTAATTCATCTTTATTGGTCACGTAGGCTATCACTTTTTTTGTTGTGGTTTGAGTGGACATATTTTTTCCGGTGTATTGTTGAATTTCTGAACTAATCAGGACTTACGCAAAATAATGAAAAAACGAACCGCAAAGGACGCAAAGGACACAAAGGAATAAGAGTTTCAGACAGTTATTGCGTAAGTCCTACTAATAAAACTTATCAATGTTTAAAAACTTATTTCATTTCATAAATATCCTAAATCATTCGAGAAGAGCAAGATTTCCGAGTTATTTAAAAAGTAGGGAATCTGAGCCTTTCGAGATAATTGATTATTCTCCAAGGATTTATAGCTTGAGTTGAAACAAATATTGGTTAGAATAATTTAGATTAGCAACTATTAAGAGGCATGATCTGTGCATCCTCTAGTTGTAAAAAGTGTAAAATAACACAATATTTTCATAAATACATCAGCTATGCAAGCAGAATATCGGCAGCGTCGCGATCAGTTAATGGCAAAAATTGGTGATGGCACAGCCATTTTTCGCAGTGCGCCAATGGCAGTGATGCACAACGATGTCGAGTATGTTTATCGCCAAGACAGTGATTTTTTCTACCTGACTGGTTTTAACGAACCACAGGCAGTAGCAGTGTTAGCGCCGCATCATTCAGAACATCGGTTTGTGCTGTTTGTCCAACCGAAGGATCGCGAAAAGGAAGTATGGACTGGTTATCTCTCTGGGGTAGATGCAGCCAAGGAAATTTATGGTGCTGATGAAGCATACCCGATTAGCGAGTTAGATGAAAAGTTACCGCAGTATTTGGAGAAAGCCAGCCGCATTTACTATCACTTAGGACGCGATCGCGCTTTTAATGACCAAATCTTGGGACATTACCAAAGTTTGCTGCGGACTTATCCTAAGCGCGGTACAGGGCCGATCGCTATTGAAGATACTGGGACTGTCCTCAACAGCATGAGACTAATTAAAAGTGAAGCTGAATTGGAATTAATGCGTCAAGCAGTTGCGATCGCAACTGAAGCACACAATTACGCGCAAGAAATCGCTGCGCCCGGACGTTATGAGTATGAAATACAAGCGGAGATGGAACGCATCTTTCGAGTGCGAGGTGGGTTAGGCCCCGCTTATCCTTCGATTGTGGCTTCCGGTGTGAATGCTTGCGTACTGCACTACATTGAGAATAATCGTCAAATGCAGGATGGAGAATTACTGCTAATTGATGCCGGTTGTGCTTACGGTTATTACAACTCGGATATTACCCGGACATTTCCTGTTGGGGGTAAATTTACGCCAGAACAAAAGACGCTGTATGAGATTGTTTTGGAGGCACAAAAACAAGCGATCGCTCAAGTAAAACCAGGTAATCCCTTCAAATTAGTTCATGATACAGCAGTGCGCGTCCTCACGGAGGGTTTAGTCGAACTTGGCATTCTCAAAGGTGAAATTGATAAGTTAATTGAAGAAGAAAAATACAAACCATATTATATGCACCGCACCAGTCATTGGTTAGGTTTGGATGTCCATGATGTGGGAGTTTACCAGCACGGTGAAGATAAACCGCAGATTTTGCAACCAGGTCAAATTTTGACAGTGGAACCGGGACTATATATTGTGCCAGATACTAAACTAGCAGAAGACCAACCAGAGACTGATCCTCGATGGATTGGCATTGGTATTCGGATTGAGGATGATGTGTTAGTTACACCTGGGGGAAATGAGGTGTTAACTGCGGGAGTTCCCAAAGCAGTGGATGAACTGGAACGATAAAAAATGGGGATGGTACACACCATCCCCAAACTAAAATTGTGGACATGCCATCAAAGTCATTGCCAGAATTCCTAAGATTTTATCTATTTCTTTAATAAAGTAATCATTCTTATCGATAAAGATGGTATTGTCACAAAGTTTGAGAAATTTCCAATCTGTTCCTGTTGTGACTACACCATAAATTTCATTGATAATATTTCCTTGTTGTTGGTTAAACAATTGAGATGCAATCATTGTCGCAATGCATTGTCCTAAACCAGATTTGATACTTTCATTTTTAGCTTCTACAATAATCACCACAGGGCTAGTAATATCATATTGTTCTGGTGAACAACTGAGAAGAAAATCACAGCGTCCTTCTAAGCCTTTAGAAGCATCTACATTAAATTCTGAACCAGAAAATATACTAATTTGGTATTTAAAGAAGCGTTTAACTTCAATTAAAACAGGCATAATAATTAGTTCGGAACGAGCTTTTTCTGTATTTATTGCTGTCACCAAAGGTAGATGCTCAGAGAAAATCAAATTTAGATATTCACTAGGAGAAACTGCCTGTACATCCCCAAATAAATCTTGATTTTCAACAAAGATTAATTTAAAGTCGGTTTTTACTTTGCTAAGATTAAAGGCGCTGTACGGCATTGTATCATCTTGGGAGTAAAGTGCAATCCGATTCAGTTAAGGCTTAACTCTTTGTCAAAGTCAATTTTTTTAACGAACCGCAAAGGACGCAAAGAACGCAAAGGAAGAGAAGGAAGAGAAGGAAGAGAAGGAAGAGAAGGAAGAGAAGGAAGAGA
Organism: Nostoc sp. NOS(2021); assembly: GCF_017115025.1. Lineage (GTDB taxonomy): Bacteria > Cyanobacteriota > Cyanobacteriia > Cyanobacteriales > Nostocaceae > Nostoc. The sequence continues at coordinate 34,870 of NZ_JABXKM010000344.1, forward strand.
AGGAAGAAATGCTTAACTGAACTGTACTGGAGTAAAATGCAGCGATGCCTACGACGGCAAGCTACGCAAGTTGCGGAAGCTCAGGAAATGAGTCTGATGATATTTCAGATCAAGAACAGCCCTCAACAAATTCAACTTCCGGCAATTTACCTGACCGAAACTGAGTAACACGTTTACCGTCAGTCTCGAATACCACACGATAGTTCTGGTTAGTACGGTCTTTCGGGATAAATGTCAAGTAGTGTCCGCCTTGGACGTATTTATGAGGTGTAACTTGAATTTGTCCTGGGTAGAGAGACTTGATTTGCGCTTCGGTGTCGCCAATTTTTGCACCTTTGAGGGTAGTAATCTGGGTATTCTGCCGCACATCTACTCTAGAAATGCGACCTTTTGTAACCATAAACAAAAGATTTTTGGGTTCGTTTTCTGGCTTAAGGTAGTAGCAACTGTTATTCGGCGAATCGCCAATTAGCTTAGTACCAGCAGCTTTTGCCGCTTGGGAAACAGTCATCCCAACTCTTACTTGTCCGATACCATTGATGAACAATTTCGATTGATTTGTCAGTTTTGCCTGTGCTACAACTGCGCCGACAGTTAGAGAAGAAACTGCCAAAGTTAAGGAAGCAAGAGTCAATAATTTAGCTTTACTATTCATAAATTGTGCGAATAAATGTGGCTAGATTATTCTATACAGTACCTGTGTTGTCAATTTCGGATTTTCAAGTTGTTGATTGGCGAAATTCTGATATTACTTCGATCAAACCAACGATATTGCGGTTGAACTCAGGTAAATCTTCCGCAGGTATCCAATATTCCTGATGTATAGAACCGCCTACAGTTTTTACGGAGTAGCGACTTAAAAACTCTGCACGCACCTGAAAACGTGTCACATAGCCGATGTATCCTGTGTCAGTACTTGCCGCATTCCAGTTACGGGCAATTTCTGCGGCGTATTCTTCGTTAAGTACTGGGTAAAAAATAGGCTGTTCAGGTAGTCGAGGAGGAAATTCGCGATCGCCACTTTCCTTAATCAAAGCCAGTTCTTTTGGCCCAGTGGGACGGAAGAGGGTGATTGTTTCTCTATCACCCTTGGGCAAAGGTTCTCGTGCTTGCAGCCATGCCGTGGGAATACCTGACACACCTGTAGATATTGCCACAATACCACCCGCGATCGCACATGTAGTATCTCTATCTCCCAAGCCACTTACAGTTAACCACAGTGCTTCTTCGTAGTTATCGAGGTGCTGGGCAGCACACCAAAGTGCAAAGGGGACTGTATCTTGTGCTGAGATATGAGTGCCATTTCCCAGTAGAGTAGCTGCTGATTGCACTGGTGTACTCTCCGACAAATCATAAGCAAGGCGGATTTTTGAACTTACCTCACTTTCTGGAACATAAGGTAAGACAAGGTTAAGAAACTCTTGCTTACTGGGTATATAACCTTGTAATCTCGCCGCCCAAGCAGCAGCAACTGCTACGGCAATTGCACCGGCGATCGCTTCTGGATGGGTGTGAGTGACTTCGGCACTAGAACGAGCTTGACTGACAACTAAATCCAGATCCTCAGCGAAGAACGCCCCAATGGGTGCAACCCGCATCGCCGCTCCATTACCATAGGAACCCTGTCCGCCAAACAGACTATTCGCCACCTGCTGCCAGGGTTCGCCATCCCGTATTCGCGTTAGCAGCCCGTGCATTGCTGCACCATAACCCCGTTCGCGATCGTATTTTTTGGCAAAGCTTTGTGCCAGATAATCTTGGTTAATTTCCCCATATTCTTGAAGAATTGTCACAATCGAAAGCGCCATTTGGGTGTCGTCGGTATAATTTCAAGGTGATGCTGGGATGGCACGCGCGACAATCAGATTTTCTGCCACATCTGGATGGAGAAAAAATCGCTCTCCAAAAGCATCGCCCACCGATAAACCCTCAAGGGAGTGTTGAGCGCGAATTAGGCGAAGATCGTTAGTTGTTGACATAAGTTATTAATAAATAATGCCTAATACCCCATTTCTATTTGTAATATCAAAGTCTGTTGTGTTGGTTTTTATCAACTATTTTCTTGCTCATCCATAGCTTTAAAAAGAGTATTTCCAGTTTGTTCATCTGCGTAGGTGTAGCCCGTCGTAGACATCGCTCCTTGATTATCTCCCAAATGACGACGAATTTGGCTACGCAATATATATGCTTCTGCTTCTTTAGGATTTAGCTGAATTACATAGTTAGCATCTGCGTAGGCGTAGCCCGTCGTAGACATCGCACCTTTGTAATCTTGGAGTTTTTGACGAGTATATCCACGAGAGATATAAGCGTAGGTATCTTTGGCATTCAATTTAATAATTTCGTTGTAATCAGCGATCGCTCCTTTATAGTCTTCCAGATGATTAAGAACTTGCGCTCGCTGGTAATAGACACCACTGACATTTTTGGGGTTAAGGCGCAAAATCTCGTTATAATCTTGAATCGCGCCTTTATAATCTTTTAATCTATTACGAAAGTTGGCACGAGTCATAAGAGATTCAAAATCGTGAGGTTTTAAGCGCACAATTTGGTCATAATCTGCTAGTGCGCCTTTATAGTCATGCAGTCCCAAACGCGCCCGCGATCGCTTGATATAAGCATTAACATCATTGGGATTTGTACGTAAAGCAGCAGTTGTAAGCTCAATTTGTTGTTGTCTATTTTTTCTGATCTGCTCAAGTCTTTGCTGAGGATTTTTAGAATAGTTAGTTAATAAACTTACCCAACTAGGAGTAATAGCTTGCAGAGTGCCTACCATTCCACCTAACAAGGTTACACAGTATATAACTAATAGAAAAACTCTAGTTTTCCATTTACTACGGGATTCGTACTGCTGTTGAATCAATCCCTTTACTAAGGCGTATCTTTTACTGAAAGGCAAGTTTCCATATCCGAATTGCTTCAGATACTTGAATATGAAATGCAGAAGATTATCCTGATCTATGGGTGGATTTAGTCGCAGTTCTTTTTGAAATTTCTGATTAATTTTAGCGGTGCGAAAGCTATTAGGGATGCCCATAGCTATCAACATCGCAAATAACAACATCATTGGTCTATCTTTTCCTAGAAATCCTAAGATAATCACACCAAAGACTTTAAATAAAACACCAATGTAAGGGAAACGAGAAAACAGCAGTAAATCAGCAATTTGTCCTCCATCTAGAGGATAAATCGGGAGGAGATTGAACAAATTTAGAAATATCAGCGTCCAACTTGTTTCTCGTACCCAATCACGATAAGCACTGCCGAAAGGTGCAAGGATCGCCAACCCAATCCCCAGAATTAACCCTGGTAATGGTCCTGCTAAAGATATCCAAAACTTTTGGGTGAGTGTGGCGTCATCTTTACGGGCAGTTGCTAAAGCGCCTAAAAACGGTACGAATAAAACAGAGGTGTCACGATAGCCAAACAGTTTCATCGCCAATAAATGTCCGCCTTCATGGAAAAATAGTACAGCGATGAAAATCACCACACTTTGTGGAGTAAGAAAGCTTGTATAACTGGCGATAAACAACCCTAGACTACCCAACAAAAGCCAAGTGCGAAATTTTTTACCCACCAGACCAGTTTGGGTATACTGCATTTGTTTAAATCCCTCTACTTCCAGTTCTATAGGGATTTCTTGTAAAATGCTGGAATCAGTTTTGGCTTGTTGTCTGCGTTGTTTGATGATATTTGCTGCTTTCTTGCTACCCTGCATCATCGGGTTAAGCGATCGCAGGACTGTTAACCAATGTATCTGAAATAACTCTGTTCCCTTGATTGGTGATATTTTCCCCGTCTTGGCTAAGTTACTAACATAGCCACTCATCTGTATCTGTAGTGCTTGAGTAAAAGACTCTGGTGATAAACCACAAGGTATTTTGCTGGTAGTTAATTGTTTGAGATGATCTTGATGAGTCTGCCATTGTACTGATACTTCGCTGGTATAAACATCCTGAACAATAGTGTTGGGAAACTCACCTATAAGTCCATGCTGTTTACCGTTGACAGTCAGCAATAAAGTTTTATCCTTAAAAAAGGTATAAAACTCTATATCGAATAAATTGACAGGTTCGACTAAACGACGAGTAACTACTGTGGCATAGCTTTTGAGTGCTTTGTTATATAAAAGAAGTTCCCAATTTGTTTGCTCATAGGCTTTGGTGATTGGTTGATATTGCAAATAGCTGCATGGAAGAAAGCCGAATTGCTCTAGTTCTTTAATGGGAGTTTGAAATAAATCTTTTAAATAGACAGGAACTGTATCAGCCTTTGTAATCTGGTACTTGGGATATTGAATCTGAGATTTACAAAGTAGTAAAAAGAGAATGAGATAGCGAATAACAATCACTAGAACGTAAATTGCGATCGGGTAGATTAGGTATTGCATAGCAATATCAAATTTTTAACTATGCTTAGTATTCCCTGAAACTAAATAAAATAGCTTAGTATTGCAAAATACCTAAAATAAATGGGTATAGCCTTTTGACCATACCCATTTCAGTAATTTTAGAACAGTGGTTACAGCTGCGGTACGTACTGCTGCTTCTCAGGAACTTCAGCGTACTCAGCCAGAATCTGGCGGAATTCTTCGCCGTCAATGGTTTCTTTTTCGATGAGCAGATCGACTAAGCGATCGGTGACAGTGCGATGATCGCGGATAAGCTTCTTAGCAGTGTCGTAGCACTGTTCAACAATTTCCCTAACTTGTCCATCAATGCGCGAGGCAATGGATTCGGAATACTCAGATCGGGTTGTCCAGTCACGACCCAAAAAGACTTCTCCCTGTTGGCTTTCTAAGGAAAGTGGGCCTAAGTTTGACATCCCGAACCGCGTCACCATTTGGCGTGCCATTCCCGACAACTGTTGTAAGTCTCCACCTGCACCAGTGGTAACTTCCGCAGCCCCAAAAATCACTTCTTCGGCAGCGCGACCACCCAAAGCACCAGTAATTCGAGCTTTTAACTGAGAACGAGAAATTAATCCCTGTTCTTCGTTGGGTGTAAACCAAGTCAAACCCTGTGCTTGTCCTCTTGGGATCAGCGTAACTTTCTGCACTGGGTCATGGTCTTTTAACAAAGTCCCAACTAAGGCGTGTCCAATTTCGTGGTAGGCAATTAAGCGCTTGCTCTTACTATCCACCAAAGGAGTACCTTCCATCCCTGCAACTACCCGATCCACCGCATCATCAATTTCGCGGAGGGTGATCGCTTCTTTGCGTCTTCTAGCAGTGAGAATTGCCGCTTCGTTGAGTAAGTTGGCTAAATCAGCACCAGTGAATCCGGGAGTGCGGCGAGCGATCGCATCCAAAGATACGCTAGTGTCTAGTTTCTTATTCCGCGCATGGACTTGCAAGATTTCCAAGCGCCCTTTGATATCGGGTGGATCGACTGTTACTTGTCGGTCAAAGCGACCCGGACGCAACAAGGCTGAGTCTAGTACGTCGGGACGGTTGGTAGCAGCAATAATAATGATGCCTGTATTACCTTCAAACCCGTCCATTTCGGTGAGCAATTGGTTGAGGGTTTGCTCTCTCTCATCATTACCGCCACCGATACCAGCACCCCGTTGGCGTCCTACAGCGTCGATTTCATCAATGAAGATGATACAAGGGGCGTTGTCTTTAGCTTTCTTGAACAAATCGCGGACGCGGGATGCACCCACACCAACGAACATTTCCACGAATTCCGAACCAGAAATACTGAAGAAAGGTACGCCTGCTTCCCCAGCGATCGCTTTTGCTAGTAAAGTTTTACCAGTTCCAGGAGGCCCAACTAACAGCACTCCCTTGGGAATCCGTGCGCCTACTGCGGTAAATCTTTCTGGCTGCTTGAGGAAGGTAACAACTTCTTGCAATTCTTCCTTAGCTTCTTCGATTCCGGCTACGTCGTCAAATTTCACCCCAGTTTTTGCCTCCATTTGGAAGCGGGCGCGGGATTTGCCGAAGTTCATCGCTTGACCTGGCCCGCCGGGGAGGTTGCTAGAACGCCGGAACAAAAAGAACAGCCCGGTAATCAATAAAACTGGAAAGACGAGATTGCCCAACAATCCCCAAATTGCGCCATCATTCCGCACGGGGTGAGCATCAAAACTAATGGCTTTTTCTTTGAGCTTGGTGATTACCTCAGGAGCGTTAACAGGCAAATCCACCCGCCATCTTTGGACACGATTTTCGATGTCTGGATCGCGGGCTTCTATAATTGCAGTCCTACCGCCTTCGTACAGATCCACGCTGGTGACGCGATCGCCGTCCAAGTATTCTAGAAAGCGACCATAGTTCATGCGGGTATTGGCTGTATTCTTACTCATGTCGGCAGGAGCGCCTGCAAAGGCCCCTTGCCAGAAGAAAAAGCCAATTACCAAAGCCGGCAATGTCCAGAGTACTAGGACTTTCCAGGAGAATTTCATGTTAATTTGCCTCTAGATGCCTATACAACTCATCAGCTTTAGCAACCGAATGTTGATCACTCTGTCACTTTCAGCTGTGAAACGGATGTTTATAAATCCATTTTGTTTAATTTGATCTCTTATATGCACTCCCATAGAGCGATCGGCGCATTATGGCGATGCCAACAAGAATCTTAATCAAAGTTAACTTAATTTTAATACAATATCGCACGAGAAAAGGGAGCGCAACGGGATGCAAAGACACGGAGAATTTCTCCAGAATGCTCCTCGTGTCCTTCAAGCCCTTCTCAATCATCATTCTGAGGGAGTGGGGGAGATGAGGGAGCAGGGGAAGCAAGCGGAGATAAGGGAGAAGAACCAATACACCATGCCCCATGCCCCATGCTCCATGCTCCATGCCCCATGCCCAATGCCCAATGCTCAATGCCCAATGCCCAATGCCCCATGCCCCATGCCCTATTTAACTTCTGTAATTTGTAGAGTGTAAGGAAGATACTTGCCTTTTTCGTAGGAACCAACCCAAATTTGGTAACTTCCAGCCAGCCATTCACCAACAATGCCGGCATTTTTGCCATCAAAATCGTCATTGCACCAAGTACCACCGGGCCCCTTGATAATCATCGTGGTGTCTTCAGGACTTTGCACTTGCAACTTCAAATAATCAAATTTACTTGTTAATGCTAATGTGTGGTCTGGTGTTTCATCAACAAATCCAGTACAAGGCCCAGTGGCTGTTTCGCTCCTTCCGGCTACTTGGCTCCCAGATATTGAACCACCACTCATCCCGCGAACTGTTAGGGGGTCTGGCGAAAACCGGGGGTCAATGGTGACATCTCCAAATATCGTTGGCGCTTCCTGAGCATCAGTCACAGCATTAACTGTCGATATGATGAACAGCGTAACTATCATGAACGATAATCTCATCCCTCTATTGAGCGCTTTTTTCGGCATTGTAATTACGTTCGCTTCTAAGTGTTTTTGAAGACATGAATTTTACACACCAAGTTCCCAACGTGAGGAGAATTGACTACCTATTTTAGATTTGAAATTGGGGATAATTCATTAGTAATTAGTGAATGATTTCTTGTTGCTATAGTTGCTCTACCTTATGGATAGGGGCGCACATTTGTGCGCCCCTAAAATCTAAAATATTTCTAAAATCTGGAATTTACTTCTCCCACTGCTAAAAGCAGATGGGATTCTTGAGACCTAGAACGGTGTGGGCTGAGTCAAACAGCCTCTACCCACTTGTACTAAAGTACTCGTGCTTACTTGAAAACAATGCTGTTAAGTGTTTTATCAACGTGGCATTTGACTATTAGATATAGTCTTGTTTTCTTAATTATGGTAATCGCTAATTAGCTTCTGTTAATGCCCGACTCAAGCGCGACTTATCTAAACCAATCTGATTTAGTAGTAACCAAGATTGGATCAGGTCGGGGCCATGAACATCTCCAGTTAAAGCTGCTCTGAGCGATCGCATTACTAAGCCTTTTTTGACTTTTTGCTCTTTCACCACTTGTTTAATAATTTCCTGGGCGATGGCTTCGGACAGTTGCGGCTGATTTTCCAAAGCTGTGACAATCCCCTCAAGGACAGCAGCAGAACCTTCTTGCTTAAGTTGTGTACTGGCTTCCTCGCTAAATTCAACTGTGTCGCTAAAAAACAGTTGGCTTTGAGCTACTGCATCTACCAGGCGAGTCAAACTCTGGCTAATTAAAGTTACTAGCTGTTCTAACCAGGGGCGTTCTCTTCCACCATCAAATTTATACCCAGCCCCTTGCCAATAGGGTATGACTAAATCTGTGAGTTTATCTACTGGCGTATTGTGGATATACTGACTGTTCAACCAATCCAGCTTCTTCCAGTCAAATTTTGCACCTGCTTTATTTACACGCTCAAAACCAAATTCTTTCGCTGCTGTTTCTAAGGTAAATATTTCTTGCGTCGAGTCTGGTGGCGACCAACCCAGCAATGTCATGTAATTCACCAAGCCTTCAGCAGTAAAGCCCATTTTATGAAAGTCAGAAATGGAAGTGACACCATCTCGCTTTGAAAGCTTGCGTCCTTCCATGTTCAAAATCAGCGGTGTGTGGGAAAACTCTGGGATTTTTGCACCCATTGCTTCATACAGTAAAATTTGCTTGGCGGTGTTGGCGATGTGGTCTTCTCCCCGAATGACATGGGTGATTTGCATATCGATGTCATCCACCACAACGACAAAGTTGTATAAAGGTTGACCGCTACCCTCTTCTGAAGCGCGGGCGATGACCATATCACCACCTAAATCGCTACCTTGCCAAGACATCTTTCCCCTTACTAAGTCATTCCAGACAATTTCCCGCCCATCTTCGATTTGGAAGCGAATCACAGAGGAGCGACCTTCGGCTTCAAATGCGGCGCGTTGTTCTGGCGTGAGGTGACGGTGACGGTTGTCATACCGAGGTGCTTCGCCTCTAGCTTTTTGGGCTTCTCGGAGCGCCTCAAGTTCTTCGGAAGTGGTGTAACAGCGATAGGCTAATCCTTGATCTAGCAGTTTTTGTACTGCATCTTTATAAAGATCCAGGCGTTGGGATTGAAAAAATGGCCCTTCATCCCAATTCAGTCCTAGCCAGCGCAGTCCTTCAAGAATATTGTCAGTGTATTCGGGACGCGATCGCTCTAAGTCTGTGTCTTCTATTCGCAGTATAAATTTCCCGCCGTGGTGGCGGGCAAATAACCAGTTAAATACAGCCGTTCTAGCTGTACCAATATGTAAATTTCCGGTTGGACTCGGCGCAATTCGGACTCTGACAGTCACAGTTAATTCTCTCTTTCGCAAAGCTTGATAAATGTAGCTTATATTTAAACCCTGAATCCTGAGTCAAAGAAATGGAGACTGAGAAGCCGCCTCATAACCAATGCCCAATTTCTATATTACTCAGGACTCAGCAATAAGTTGGAAAGGCAGTTTCCGCCGTTAGCGTCACGCAAAGCGAGTCTGCGAGCGTCTCTGAACGACTGGGACTCACTACTCATAAATTTAGAACGGGACTGACGGGGCTCGAACCCGCAACTTCCGCCGTGACAGGGCGGTGCTCTAACCAATTGAACTACAGTCCCTTGTTTGGCAACTTTGCTATTATCACTATTTATTTTCTACTTGTCAAGTGTTTTGGAGTTGGGAATTATTTTACCCGTCTCCCTAGCGTGAGAATTTTTCGTTAAATAGAGCCTGATAATACAACCAGTGGCTCTGATTCCAGATGCTGCAATATCCGGGATTGCATTTGTTTATACTGCTGCTTTAATAGCTGCTTGCTCAACTGGGGTTGAGAAGCAGGTGGTAGACTCTGACTCTGTTGCACCCAGGTTTTCAACATTTGCCGCTGAGTTGGCTCGATGCGGCTGCTGAGAACGTTGGTGCAAGAATGTGGTGTTTCCAGAGTAAAGAGAATCAAAGGATAGCGTTCATTTTCAGCCAGGAAACTTACCATCCTAAGATTTTGGGGATTTTGCATATCTAAGTAGCACGGTAGCCACTTAGGAGCCAATTGTCGATTGTAGAGTACAGTCACCCACAACAGCATTGGGTGAGGGGATGTCATGAAGATAAACTGGTTGTAACGAGTAGAAAGGGCATAGTTTTTGATTTCTTGTTTAGGCAACATCAACCATAGCGCTGTCATAGATCCTTGTGCGGTGTCTAGAAGCTGGGGAAAAACAATTTCTTGAATTGGTTTATTTTGAGGCCATAAAACTTGCCGACAGCTTTGTTCTACTATGATTGGTAATCCAGAATACAAGGGAGGGCTAAGGATGGAACTAGGAGCTAAAATTGTCGGTAAACTGGCAGCATGGCACTGTTCCAAACTGTTTAATACTTGCAAAATTTGAGCGATATTTTGTGGGCGATCGCTTGCTTTTTTAGCCAGACAAGCCATGATTAAATTATTTAGCTTCTGAGGTAATTTAAGAGTGGGTTTAACATCTGCGATCGCTTTTGGTTGTTCAAAGTGATGTGCTTTATACCAAGCACCAAAATAATCAGTTTCTGGTTGCCAAGGTTTTTTGCCTGTGAGCATCTCAAACATCATCACACCCAGGCTATAAATATCAGAGCGACTATCTAATTTTTCCCCATCTAGCTGTTCTGGAGAACAATAGGGTAAAGTGCCATTAAATCCCCTACTTGTACTAGCTGTTGATACATAATTTAAAAACCTAGCAATACCAAAATCGAGAATTTTAACTAACTGGCCCAATATCGGATCGGGAATAACTAATATATTGGCAGGCTTGATATCTCTATGAACCAACGGACAAATTTTGCCATCAATGTTAATACCTTGATGGGCGCACTGTAAGCCCAAACAAATTTGGCGAGAGAGAGTCAAAAACATGGGCAGGGGCAACGGAATTAAATCCTTTAAACTCTTGCCGCTTAGATATTCCATAACGTAGTATGGTTTTCCTTTCTCATTTACACCATAATCATACGCCCGCACTATATGTACGCTCTTTTGACTCAAAGCTGCACTCATTAAAGCTTCACGAGCAAAGTCTTGTTGCATCTTGGTATCGACAACAGTCTGAGTCAAAAACTTGATAGCAACTGGTATACCTCCTAACAAAATATCATTTGCTAAAAAAACTTCACCCATGCCACCGCTGCCAATTAATTGCTTGAGTTGATAACGATTGGCAAGCAAGCCCGTACTACTTAGAGATGTAAATGGGCTTTGATTCACTTTGATCACCTTTGCTGCTGAGTCTATTTAAAGTTAGCAATACACACATAAGAATATTATTAGGTAATGGCGGCAAGGATTTTGATTTTGATGGCGGACTTTCAATGACGTGATAAAAGTTTAAAAAAAATCTCCAAAAATTTAGCCATCCAAATTTTTAAACCTTCTTTATCAGTTTTTTGATCTGCGGCTAACTTTCCTAATATGTCTAATTTAAGTTTTTCATACTCTGTTTTTAGAATGTTTTTGGCTTGATTAGGCAAAGTTATTTCATTTGACTGTTGACTCATATCTAAGTAGTCTACAAGTTGCTGGCGCTGGTTAGCCGTGAGGCTTAAAGTCGTTACATAAGAGCAACGGCTTGGATCTTCTAGGGCAAAAAGTAGTAGATGATAGTAGCCTACTTCTGCTAAACTACGCACTATCTTCTGCCCTTTATTATCTTTTAAATCCAAAAAATAAGGTAGCCACTTCGTCAGGGAAGGCTGGGCATTGTATAGGATTGTAACCCATAATAGCATCGGGTATACATTCATTTGACTAATAAATTCAGTGCCATGTATTTTGCCCAAAAAGTTTGTAATCTCTTGTTTGGGCAACATTGCCCAAAAAGTTGGTATGGGTCTTTGGGTAGTATGTAGTAAATGGGGAAAACCAATTCGCGCAATTGGTTTATTTTTAGGCCAATGTTTCTGCCAACACTCTTGTTCTGATAATAATGTTGCAGGTACTAATTGGATGGGGATTGAGAGGTGAATAATTTCACTGCTATTGGTAGAACTAACTTTATTAACCTGAATATTAACCTTTTCTAAATCTTCTAATATTTGGTTGATATTTTGAGGGCGATCGCTTACTTCTTTAGCTAAACAACTCATCAACATTTTTTCTAATATCTGTGGTATTTTGACTTGCGGATTCACTTGCTCAACTGTAGGTGGCATTTGAAAGCGATGCGCTTGATACCAAGTACCAAAGGAGTTACTTTTTGTCTGAAATGGATGCTTTCCTGACAGCATCTCAAACATTAGTACTCCCAAACTATAAATGTCAGAGCGGATATCTAGCAATTTGCGCCCTTCCATATGTTCTGGAGAACAGTAAGGCAAACTGCCAATAAAAGAATCTGTCAGGGTCATCCCACTTCGCTCTGTTAGAAATTTGGCAATACCAAAATCTAGGATTTTAACAATTTCTCCTTGTTTACTATCTTCACTAATGAATATATTTTCTGGTTTAATATCCCGATGAACAATGGGATAAATCTCTCCTTTGAGGCTGATACCTTGGTGGGCACATTGTAAGCCTAAACAAATTTGATTACAAATCTCCAAAAACTTCGATATTGTTAAGGGCTGAATTTTGAGAATTTGTTTGAGATTTTTTCCTTGGAGGTATTCCATTACATAAAAGGGAGTTTTATCTTCAGTAACTCCGTAACTTAAAATGCGAACAATATGTTTACTTTTGCGACCCAATTGAGCGCCAATAAAAATCTCTCTGGCAAAGCGTTGGGACATTTGCTGGTTTGCCAAACTGAGTGATAAGATTTTAATTGCGATCAGCATACCACCCTTAGCAGTATCTTCTGCTAAATAAACTCTACCCATCCCCCCTTTGCCAATCAAATCTCTGATTAAATAGCGATTGTTTAAAAATTGCCCAATGTAATCGTCTAACTCTGCTTTTTGCCCTACCATATTCTCAATTTTATTTTTTGGCATAAAAATCATTTATCAAAAATATTGTTGGCAAAATACTTTAATAAGTCTAGCTAATTATTAAATTTAAATCTAAAAGATATCATAGTGTTGGAGAAAATTAATTATATGTTGTAATCATAGTTAATCTATCTAGAAAATTTCCTAAACATTCTATAACATATTTATTAAAGAATACGGTTGAGAAATTACACGTAAACTACAAATAGGCTAGAAAAAGTTGCCTAGTAGATTCCGTGAATACACAGGAATAAGCTTCAAACAAGTAAATAGCAGTAAAGGCGCGATGTCTACGACGGGCGTAGCTGCGGCACCTTGATCTCTGTACAGCTAATGGTTGAGATTCGGGATTAAACTGCGTAATAATCTGATTAGTGTTGTTTCAATTTTAATTTTAAAGGCTAATATCTGGGTGCGTTGCAGGGAGTTGAAATTGTTGTCACTGATGAGAATTAATGATTGCTGTCCATCGGGTAGTTTAGGGCCAAGAGTTAAGCCTTCAATGTTGTCTAGCAGTACATCTAGGGTTCTCAAATCTAACAGCAGTTTTTTCTGAACTGGTTTAATATTCTGGGAGTCAACTGCTAAAAGGCTATCTATCTTATGAATATCATCAGCCCCTTCTAAAGAAACCTGAAACAGGGAAATAGCAAATCCTAAACCAGTAAAAGACCGTTCTAAACTTAGGAAGTGTCCTTGATTATCGAGAGCAAGTAAATCAGGTAATCCACTAGCGAATTTGCCAATAAGATCCAAAAATGGTTTAACTGGTTCAGTTTGGTAAATAAATTCCTTTTCTGGCTGGTTGTTGAGCAAGTTGGATTGCAAAATCCGACAAGGACTACCGATGTTAGGTTTAGCTGCGACACCATCTTGAATTAGAGCATTTTCAGTGGCTGTGAATATATGCTTTTTATCGGGTGTGATGGTGAGGCTTTCAAAAGCCAAATTGTTACGGATACCTTTTTGACTACTTTTATCTGGCAAAAATTTGTTTGGTATGGGAAGCGTTGCAATTTCTCTGCCAGAAGATAGCGAGAACTCTTTAATAAAAGGATTAATTAATTTTCCAGCATCGCCTTCAGAAGAAATAAATACAGTTGCTTTATTAGTTAAGGCAATACCTTCTGTATCAGTTTCACCAGGGCGAAATGTTTGACCATTTTCATTTAATAATGTGGTAACACTGACAGGAATAACTCCACCTTTTTGTAGGGAACCTTTGCTCAAGTCTATTTTCAGGGTGTAGAAACGGGCGGCAGCTTTTTGTCCACGGTCATCGGAAATAGCATAATAAAGGTTGCTTTTTGGATCATAGGTAATTCCAGACAAACCTCCAACTTCAGTTTTTTTAAAGATTAAACCTTTCGGTAAAGTGGCTTCACCAATAAACTCTATGCTACTGATTTCAATAGCATTTGACAGTAAGTTTGTGAATAATAAAATGATGATTATAATCGGGATAAATAAGTAAATAATTTGCGGGAATGCGAAGATTTTTTTAATTAGCTGCATAGATTTTTTTGTTAAATCAACACGCGATGGGGAGGCACAACTATATTTAACTTGCATAATTAAGGCGCTCATGTTGCCATTGGTGTCAACTTAACGTGAAAGCCAGTCTAGAACAAGTTTTTAGAGATTGTCTCGTTCCCAGTCAGAGACTGGGAATGCCTAATCTGAGGCTCCGCCTCTCGACTTGCGGCAGAGCCGCAATGAGCAAGCATTTCCAGCCTCTGGCTGGAAACGAGGTTTGAAAAGGGTTTTGGCTTAAGTTGACACCAATGGCTTTTCGGCCCAACCCACAAGAGTTTAATTTAATTCGATTATGCAATTTAGATTTTTTTCAGCTTCCAAGCCTGAAAACTCTTATGAAATCAGGTTTTCTTAATTTTGAATTGTTAAAAACTTTTAGAAAATGTGAAATGACTTAAGCTAGTCGCAAACCATATTCGTCCTGAAAAAAGTTTACAAGCCAGTCTTTGACTCTGCGGGTAGCGCGGCAATCATCTTCGTTGTAGCTTTGGATAATTTCTAGTAAGGTGCGATCGCCTGTTTCTAGCCACTGATCATACCAGTAAATACACTTGGCACCACTAGCTTCTTTTTCCCGCCACTCAAATCCTAACCAACGAGCGATCGCTTTGAGGGCATAGCTTTCTACAGGCAATGCTACACTTTGGGTTAATTGTTCATACACATCCACAAATCGACTCAGTACAGGACGTACTGAGGCGTAGGGAGTGTTGTAAAGCTTTGCCAACCGTTTGACTGTATCAAACTCGTAGACACAAAAATGGTAAATTGGCGCTTCGGGATATTGCCAAACCAAATCCAAAAATTGCTGCCAAACTAATTCTTCGCCTTCTGGTTTATCTGCTAAAAATGAATAAAACTGTTCTGTATTGGCAAGTCTATCAACGACCAAAACTCCCAAAAGATAATTTAAATTTAAGTCTGGTTGTGCCTCAATATCAAAGTAAAGCTCTATGGGTGCTGTGAATGTAATATCTTTTATTGGTAGTGGATAGGGTAAAATAAGCGGTCGTTTTTCCAGTGCAGATTGAGCTTGCACTACTAGCTTGGGCGCTACTTCACTGTCAAAACCAAGTAGGTTTTCTAAGGTGCTGGGACTGGTGTTAGCGAGAGATTCCAGTGTGGTGATGGCTAAGGCTTGCAGTTCAGTGTAGCGAATGGGTGTTACACCTGGTAACAATGAGAGATGTTTTTCAGATTGAGCGATCGCATAACATTGACTATACCAATGGCAAAGATTGCACTTTTGCCGAGCAATAAACACCTCTGGCGGATTCGGTAACTCTAAAACTTGAATAAACTCCTCCAGAATCTGCTGCATCCGTGGTATCCATTTGAACAGATCCACCGCATAATTTGTATTTTTGGTTCGTAATATCAGCGAAGCTGTTTCAGGCGGAACTCCCTGTACTATTGCCAATACTTGGACATGAAATGCAGCGACAACTTGATATTCTTGCTTAGGGCGCTTACCCAATTCGATACTAGCCGGGACATAGATCCAATCTCCAAAATGGGATTGTCCTGGCCGTTTCACAAGTAAATCTGGACGACTCAGTAGGGTGTATGCTTCAGAATAAGGTGCTGACAGTACTCCTTTATATATGTACTCAACCCCACGCTGCATCAATTCTAAAGTTGCCTTCTCTCCCCTTTCCCAGTTTCCGTATGAATAATCTGGTTGGTGATAAGTCACCTGTGCCAAAGCACTCAGCTGATGAGCGATTTTGTCCTGTTGCAGTTTTCGTAGCAACTCATTGGGAGCATCGCGCTGACTTTTGTCACCGTGGATATCTAGAAAAGGCCGGCGTTTACAGCGTTGGTATTGCAGTAGGGATTCAGCATTAATTAGCATCCTTTTAAGTTAACAAGAATTAGCACACTCTGGGAGTAACTTAGACAATTAATTAGGACTTACGCAAAACTACACATGGTAGGGGCAATTCATGTAGACGCAGGCTTCCCGCAGGGTATTGCCCCTAAGAAGAAAATCAGGTTTCGGCTATTGTTTGCGTAAGTCCTGTTAATAATGGAGTCAGAGAGGGGGAGATGAGGGAGATGAGAAACTAATGCTAATCTAAAATCTAAAATCTAAAATTGTTATGACCAGTACTTCTGTTGCACAAACCAGGTTACATAGCCATCGAGAGCAATTTCCCGCTTTAGCAAATAAGGCTTATTTCAATTATGGGGGACAAGGGCCGATGCCCCAAAGGGCAATGGATGCTATCACCCAAACTCAAGCTCATGTTCAGCACATAGGCCCCTTTGGCTA
This sequence comes from Nostoc sp. NOS(2021), assembly GCF_017115025.1. Lineage (GTDB taxonomy): Bacteria > Cyanobacteriota > Cyanobacteriia > Cyanobacteriales > Nostocaceae > Nostoc. Next base: position 51,543 of record NZ_JABXKM010000344.1, read on the forward strand.
TGAGGCGTATCGCTGGATAGCGCCCCAGACTCAAGCTGTAAGAGAAGCGATCGCTTCAGAGTTACATACACCAGCTGAAACAATTTCCCTGACAGATAATGTCACAGTTGGCTGTAATATCGCCATGTGGGGCATTGAGTGGCAAGCTGGCGACCATATGCTGCTCTCAGACTGCGAACACCCAGGCGTGATTGCCACAGCCCAGGAAATCGCGCGGAGATTCGCTGTAGAAGTTACTACCTGTCCTCTCAAGGCGACTTTAAATGAGGGCGACCCCGTAAAAGTTATTGTCCAGCACTTGCGCCCTAATACCCGCCTAGTGATATTGAGTCATGTTTTCTGGAATACTGGTCAAGTTTTACCTCTTGATAAAATTGCCGAAGTATGCAGAAATAATCATTCTTTACTATTGATAGATGCTGCCCAATCTGCTGGTTTGTTGCCTTTAAATTTAACTGAATTGGGAGTAGATTTTTATGCTTTCACTGGTCACAAATGGTTATGTGGCCCTGCGGGTGCTGGTGGTTTGTATGTTCGACCAGAAGCACGAGAAAACCTGAAACCTACGTTTATTGGCTTCAATGGCATTGTTGTAAATAGTCAATCTCAGCCTGTGGGTTGGCTTCCAGATGGGCGACGATACGAAGTGTCTACATTAGCTTATCCTTTGTATGTTGGGTTAAAGGAGGCGATCGCAATTCATCAGCAATGGGGAACGTCACAGGAACGTTACGAGCAAATTTGCCAGAATAGTGAGTACCTCTGGCGACAATTGACGGCGTTATCCGATATTAAATGTCTACGAACTTCCCCACCCGAAAGCGGTTTAGTCTCCTTCCAACTTGCAAATAATCAGCCCCAAGCTCATTTGAAGTTGGTGCAATTTTTAGAGTCACAAAGGATATTAACTCGGACAATTGCCGATCCTAGCTGTATACGTGCCAGCATCCATTACTTTACTTTAGAATCGGAAATCGACCAATTGGTTGAGGCGATTCAAAGTTTTTGCAAAATGTAGGATAAGTAGCAATACGCTTGGGTTAAGGCTAAAACTCTTTGTAAAAGTCATTTTTTTTAACGAACCGCAAAGGGCGCAAAGGACGCAAAGAAGAGAAGGAAGAGAAGGAAGAAATGCTTAACTGAACTGTATTGGGATAAGTAGGAAGGCACAATTAAATATAAGATAAAACCTCACCCTCAATCCCTCTCCTTGGTAAGGAGAGGGAAGCCGGAGGCAGAGTGAGGTTTTATATTTAATTTGACCCACTTACTTAACTGCGAATTCTATTCGCCAAGGCTAGTAAATTAGACTTTACTTTACTTTACTTTACTTTACTGAACTAAATGAAAACCCTTTATTTACTTTGTGGCTTGGCATTTTCCGGTAAAAGTACCTTAGCTAAAGCAATAGTCAATTATCTAAACTGTGCATTTATAAGTTTGGATGATATCAATAAAGAGCGAGGGCTTGGTTTTGGTGGAGATGGTATTCCTGTTGAAGAGTGGGAAAATACTCACCAGATCGCAATTGGTATTTTGGACAATTTAATGCAGCTACAACAAGATATTATTCTTGATGATACAAACTGTTTTCATTGGTTGCGTGACAGATTTAGAGAGGTCGCCAAACGACATAATTATGAAACCAAAGTAATTTACCTCGATGTTCCGCTAGAGGAAATTTACATAAGAATGGAAATGAATGAACAAACTAAAAAACGTCAAGGAATCAAGAAGGAGATTTTTGCAGAACTAATACAAAATTTTCAGCCTCCTGAAATAGATGAAAATATTTTGCTATTCAAGAATGAATACACCATCAAAGACTGGCTAGAAACTCAATTACATTCTACATTTAATAATTTATAATTTTTAACTTCAAAATGGAACGCCCAATCTTATACTTAGCCATAACTAACCACGGCTTTGGTCATGCTACCCGCACGGCTTCTGTAGCTGCGACAATTCAAAAATTATGTCCAGAAGTTCTGCTAATTCTAGCGACTACTGCCCCACGCTGGTTGCTAGAGTGCTATATAGAAGGCGATTTTATCTATCGTCCGCGTCCATTTGATTTGGGTGTGGTGCAAACGGATAGTTTGACAATGGATAAAGTTGCGACTTTAGAAAAGTTGCTCGATATTAAGAAGCATCAAAATTCGCTGATTGCTTCAGAAGTCAATTTTATTCGCCAAAATCGCGTTAATCTCATCTTGGCAGATATTCCCTTCCTCGCTCCTGGGTTTGCCAAAGCTGCAAACATTCCCTGCTGGATGATGAGTAACTTTGGCTGGGACTTTATCTACCGAAATTGGGGAGGCGAATTTACCACAATTGCTGATTGGATTAGTGATTGGTACTCAAAGTGCGATCGCCTGTTTCGTCTCCCCTTCCACGAACCAATGCAAGATTTTAACAATATCACAGATGTCGGCTTAACAGGCGGTTCTCCCCGTTACTCTGCTGATAATTTACGCTCTCTTTGGGGAATAACTGCACCAATGGAAAAAACTATTTTGTTGACCTTTGGCGGCTTAGGTTTGCAGCAAATCCCCTATGAAAACCTCCGGCGATTTCCAGATTGGCAATTTATCGTCTTTGATCAATCTGCGCCTGATTTACCTAATTTAGTGAAAATTAATGACCATAAATACCGCCCTGTAGATTTTATGCCTATTTGTGGGCGAGTCGTTTCTAAACCCGGTTACAGTACTTTTGCTGAAGCCACAATACTAGGAGTACCTATTGTTACCATACCGCGTGATGATTTTGCTGAAGCAACTTTTATAATAGAAGGCATAACTAATTATAACCAGCATCAAATCATCACCCCATCTGAGTTTTTTCAAGGGACTTGGGATTTTCTTTATGAGTTACCCCAACCACCAAAGCAATCTCAACCAATTGCTAAGGATGGTAATGAAGCGATCGCTCATGCCGTTATTAACTATTTCCAGTCAAATTAAAGTTATTCCAAACAACATAAATTAATAATGGAAAATCCAACAATAGATAAATAAACGTTGGAATTAGCCGCTCAAGATGTGCGTCGAGTGATTGAAAGACAAAAGGAAGAACGGCAAATTTTAATCACCCAGATGAATATCCTATTTGTCACAAACACTGCGCTGCTAAGTTTTCTAACAATATCCAGACTGATTCCTATATTTAGTATCTTCAGTGCGTTAGAAATATTGTTATTTTTCATCAACTTTCTGTTACTCATCTGGGCTTTGTTACCACGTAAGTTTTTTATCAGCCCCAATCTAGAAGAAAACGAAGAAAAGAAAGAAAAGCTAGAATTTCCAGAGGATTATTTAACGTTTTCGGCTCAAGAATACCATTTACAGATGTTAGCTGACTTGAGAGAGACTTATAATAAGAACCAGAAGCAAGTAGATGATATTTCCCTAGCCTTGAAATATGCTACTGGTGTTACGGCTGGAATTACTGTGATTGCCTTGTTACATCAAGTAACAGTTTATTTCATTCCTGAATTACAAAAACTATGAATACCAACCAAAACGATACAACATATTCTAAAAAGAGTTTGGAACTGCCAGAGCCGAACCTAGATAACATTACAGCTTTGTCTCACAATCTGCCTAACACACCGATCATCCCTGATATCCTAAAAAATTCTGTAAATGCGGTGTTAAGCCTATTTAGGAGAAGACATACTCAGTCTAGCGATCAACCAACGGCAGAACAACAACCAAATCAAGCAGATTGAACGGGAGCATCTCACTTTTGTAAAAACACACCTGCCCTGGCGAATGGAATTCGCGGCTATACAGACAAAACCCACCTGCGTGGGTTTCAAATTCTTTGAGTCCGCGTAGGCGGACTTCGTTTGTGTAGCCGCGATTTCTAATCGCCTAGTATATTTGCAAAGGTGAGATGCTCCCGATTGAACTGCTAATATAGCTTTTACTGTCATCAATAATTACTGTTTTAAATGAGTCACTACCAAAAGTTACTAAAAATTTCCACCACGGGCAAATCTTTTTACAACATCACTGCGAAAATTGAAGCGGCAGTTGCAGAGTCGGGAGTTGAAACTGGTCTTTGTACTCTATTTTTGCGCCACACTTCAGCCAGTTTAGTCATCCAAGAAAATGCTGATCCCGATGTTCTTGTGGATTTAGCTAACTTTATGACGAAACTCGTGCCAGAATCGGAAAAATACATCCACGATGCAGAAGGCCCTGATGATATGCCGGCACACATTCGTACCGCACTCACCCACACTTCTGAACATATCCCCATTAATCGTGGTCATCTGGTACTGGGAACTTGGCAGGGAATTTATATTTGGGAACATCGCCAGCGCAGTCATGTAAGAGAATTAGTTGTTCACGTTTCTGGATAGAGATTTCTCAGGTTTCATTTATTCAAAGTGTAGCTTTGTAGAGTTTAAATACTCTGTTTATATTGCGTATTCTTTGGGTATAATATTGTAAACTGCGCGGTGATATGCATTAAATAAATTTCGCCGTGATCACTTGATAATGAAAATTATTGAGGCAAAATTAACCAGAGACACACTAAATAATTCGTGTCAAATTGTAAATTTAAAAGTTAAGTTTATTTGTGATTATTTAATCATCTATTTGTTCCGATATAAACTAATATTTAGTGTAAGCTGCCTGGGCTATTTCAATTACTATGAAGCAAAAACTGACACCAACTCATACTTTCCAATTTATTGATGAAATATTTGCCCAGCAGTCTGTAAACTTATTGTCACTTAATCCCCACAAGACATTAATTACCAGTTTTGCAGAATTGGGAAATTTGATTGTTGAACAAAACACCGATATTAAACTCCTCACAACCCTTCAGGAAACTATCGAATCCATAGTGTATACTCAGTTGCAAAATTTTCCAGAAAATATATTCTGGGATTTTGATTTTCTGGTAAGTAGTATGCTTAGGCAAGCTTTAATCGCAGATGAGGGCGCTATTACTTTTTTAAAAGTTTTTGGCGAAAAGATGGTTTCTCTGACAGAGATGTTCGGAAATAAAACAGAAATGCGCTTCCGTTACGTTCACGATTTTATGTATGGATTTGAGTGGGCAAGATGGGTACAAAAAGAGCCACAAAAACGCGCACATATAGAGCCTTTTAGTCTGGTTTTTTTGGATTATTTGCTCGTCAAAGGGAAGGAACTTTTACAACGTATTAGTCATGGTCAGATCACATCTTATAAACTATGTGATACCGGTTACCGCAATCCCTTCACATTTTCTCGTGAACCAGAAGATGAATACCGTCTGCTAACTTGTCTTGCTGAAGAACAACTTATCCCAGTGGCAGTGTGGAACTGGAATGCTAGCCCTGTATGGAACAAACCTTTCCAAGAAATGCGCCAGCAATTAGCATTAAAATTAAATATTCAACCACAGAGACACTGATAATAAATTCTAAACTCAAAAATGGAACCCTTTAAAAGGCAAGTATTGAGCTACTTGCTGCATACAAAATAATTGCCTGGAAATATAGTATGAAAATTGCTGATTTAATTACTTGGTTTGAAGCATGGGCAAATCCCGCTTGGTGTGAAAGCTGGGATAATTGTGGCTGGCAGATTGAACCAGGAGTTTTGCAGGAAAAAGCACGGGTTTTGGTGTGTTTGACACCGACTTTGGCAGTAATGCAAGAAGCGATCGCTCTTAATGCTAATCTGATATTTGCCCATCATCCCTTAATTTTTAATCCTCTCAAATCTTTACGCACTGGTGAAGCGATCGCCGAAATGGTACGGTTAGCCTTTACCCACAATATTGGTATTTATACTGCCCACACGAATTTCGACCAAGTGCAGGATGGTACTGCTGACGTTTTGGCTCAGATTTTAGAACTCAAAGAAGTTACTCCCATAGTACCTACACAAGCAGGATTAGGATATGGTCGTGTTGGTTTGCTAGAGCCGTTTCTGACATTACAGGAATTACTCGCGACAATTCAAACCCGACTTGCTACCCCTAATTTGATTTTTTCCCCAACTGCTGATTTACAACAAACAATTTCACGAGTTGCTGTTTTGGGTGGTTCGGGGGCTAGTTACATTTCAGCTGTCGCCAAAACTGGTGCGACAGCTTATCTGACTTCTGATTGTAAATTCCATCAGTTTCAAGAAAGCCGCGATGCCTACGGCGGGCTGGGCCTACGCAGTCTCATTTTAATCGATGCCGGACATTACGCTACCGAACGTCCAGCTTGCGATCGCTTGGTGCAAAAATTCCAGTCCTTAAACCTAGACTGGGTGCAATTAAGTCAAAAAGATGAAGATTTCCGCCAGTTTTTTGCTTGATTGCTGATGTTTCACTATATTTTTTGGATACTTGCCTAAAAGTTTCTCTATGTTTTAATATTGTTAAATCATGTGCCTTTTCAATATCAGTGCTAAAAAGTTTGGCAACCATCTATCTGCGTATATTAATAGATAGACGTACCTAGAGCTAATATTGTGACCCCTTATTGTGATGCTATTGTGATGCAAATCACTAATTACGTGTAATGATAATCACATGATATTCATGTTCCATATCAATTAGTAGCAGAGGAAAATGTTCCACACTTGAGGTAACAAATTGTTTACTCTGCCCTAATTAAGATGATTCGCACACTCGTTGAATCTGCCTTCCAAACTGGATATCTTAGTGTTGAATCTGAGGGTTTACTCCATCAAGTGCTAGCCACTAAATGCTGGAAGGAAGAGGATTTGTCAGCCCTGGCAGCCCTATACAATGCAGTTCGCGCCGGCCAAATTAAACGAGAAGCGTCCTCGTCGAATGTGCTTATGGAATTTCCCCTACCCTATAAATCTTGCTGATACTCCCACAGAAGATGGGGGACAGGGGCAATTTTCTCTCTTCTTTGCCTCTTTTGCCTCTTCCCCCGACTCCGTTGCCTTTTTCTTAGTCATAAACAGGCAAAAACCTTAAAAACTCAAAACTCTTTGGGTGTTGTTGTTGAAAACCATCAAGGTCAGCAAGAGAATGAGTTAAGATCAGATACACATGGGTAAAAGTAAAGCCAAGTCCCCGGACTTCCCAGTAATGCCAATGAGTAAAAGTAGGCAAGTTAAACAACCGCAATCAACGATTTTTTTGGAGTATTCTTTATTACATAATGGTAAGAATGACTCACCAACAAATATAAACCTGGTTAGGACAGGTACCGAATTGTTTGACTTCTATGAAGCAGACATTCCCTAGAATGAGCCGGAGGGAGATTGAGTTCATTGGTACAGCAACCATTGATTTATGACCCAACATTTCCCGATATTTTGACAACTAAAGCAAATGTTAGGATTGGGTCATGAAGCGTACTTGTTCTGAACCGTGAAATTAACCTCTTAAAGGTGTAATGTAAAGGGGTAGAACCCAGATTTTGACAGGTTTAACTACGTTGTTTAAAAAGGCAGAAACAGTACATGCTACACCGCAAGATTTATCAACTGTGTTGCGATGGGCGCGAGGTATGTGTTTTCTTGCGGGACCAGCAACGCTGGATTGAACGCGCCCGCATCATCGACATAGAGGGAGATTTAGTGACCCTACGCTATGAAACAGAAGAAGAGGACGAAGTTTGTTCTTGGGAAGAAATGGTTCGCCTCGAGAGCATTGGTGCTGTAACGCAAAAATTGGCTTCAGTACCACGCGGTAATGTGGAACCTTTGATGACTGAAGATTGTCCCGAAGCTGAACGCATCCACAACCGTTACACTGACTCGAATCCAGAATAATCAGTCATTAGTCATTAGTGAGCCAGCGCGGTCTTGGGGGTTTCCCCCATGAGCGACTGGCGAACCGGTAAGGGTCATTAGTCATTAGTTAAAAATGACAAAGGGCACCGGACTAATGACTATTGGCTATCATTCAAACCTTCAAAAGCAGGACAGTAACCTTCTAGAGTTACCTTAAAGTTATACAACGGGGAAGCTGGATTCCAACACCGCTGCCCCCTTTGATGTCGGCAAGTACCACAACAGTCTACATCCGTCCATGTATAGCGATCGCTATTTTGGTTGAGCAGTTCTCGTTGAGACAATCCCCTTAATACTAGTTCTTCCCCTTGCCAACGAGCTTCGATTAAACCAGTATCGGCAAATTGCCGCCAACGCGGATCAGCAGTAATCACATCGGGTAGGGTGATTGTGATTACTGTTCCCAACTCTGTCAGTTCGCCTTCGTAGTTAGTTTCTGGCGCTGCCGGTTGTAAAAATGTATCGCCGATGGGCAGTTCTACTAAGGTGTCAGCCGCCGGGGAATGTACATGGTAGCGGTTTTGCAACTCCTCTAAGCTAGTCAGGTCTGCCAAGTAGGCAGGAGAACCGTGGACAAAAATCACGTGCTGGGGTCGCAAATTATGAATTAGCTGCGTAGTACCAGGGCCATCACTATGTTGAGCCAGGAGATAGGTTTCGATAGTGGTGGGTGCTAAATATTCTTTGTTAACTTTTATATCAATTTTTTCTGGTACGAGGATCAGCCAAGGGCCTGTGTCTAGTTGGCAGTGTTCACCTAAATCAGATGTAGAGTCGGTAAGGACTATACAAGGTGACTTGCCCACAATGGGACGATGTTCTGGTTGTAAACGACGCACGCGGGGACGCACCCGTTCATCCCAAAACAAGGGTTGATGGCGGGCGAAGTTCTGCACGGATGGGGGAAGGTGGGGTAGCAGTTCTAGGTACGCATCACACCCAGTGGCGACAGCACCATCTACCCAAATATCCAAATCTCGTCCGGTGAAGTGGTGATGAGACCGTAAGAGCATTAATAATTCTTGACCCAGCCCTAAAGCTGGGGTGGGAAGAATTACAGAACAATGGTCGGCGATCGCCCGATTAATTCGCTCTGCTAGTTGATTTTCTTGGTTGCGGCGGTGAGGATGACGGGATGTGCCATAACTGCCTTCAATGATCAGCACATCCAAGTCTAATCCTCGCAATTCCTCTAAACGCAAACCTTCTACCAATCGGGAGTTTGACAGGAAAAAGTCACCTGTATACAGTAGCTTGTAAGTACGCTGCTGCGTGGTGTAGGTAAGTAGAATTGCCACTGCCCCTGGTAGATGCCCTGCGGGAAATAATTCTGCTACCAGACCCTCTTGGAATTCCACAGGCGATCGCAATGGCAAGGCATGACAAAATTGGGAAATTTCCTCACGGTCTTGGTCTAGCCAATTCAGCGGCAGTAACTTGCTGGTTACTTCGCTGCCATAAATAGGTAACTTTGGAAAAGCTTTATGCAGTGCCAGTAAGCCTCTGGCGTGATCTGGGTGGGCGTGACTAATCAAAACTAAATCTGCTGGTAGGGGCGAACTCGCTCCACGTACCGACTTCGTAAGCCCTTTCGCCAGTGATGAAATATCCTCCAAACCACAATCCAACAAGATGCGGTGTGGGCCCATCTTCACCAATAAACACACGCCCTCATTGTCATGCTGGACACTATAGGGCAAACATTCTAATTCACTACCCGCTTCCGCAGCATCTACGCGAGAGGATGCCGACAGATTATCCCTCATGCTTCCTCCCCTCAAACCTCATCATCATCGACATATCCCAAAAGCCAAAAGTTACACAGATTTTGGTTTTGTGACTTAGGGGTAAGTTTTATCGTGCGCCCCTACACCCTGAGAATACGGATTTTTGATTGGGGAGGACGCCTCCACCGAACCCGCACTGGTTCGGAAAGGTGGGCTAACGAGAAGCCATCAAACTAGGAGCTAAAGGAGTTTGGCTCTTGTTTATTTTCCCTTTGCAAGTTCTGAGCTATCTTAGCCAACTCACCCTACGGGAAGTCGCCCAAGTGTCTACAGACCTCTTTCAATGTGCGGAGCCATTGCCGTGATAGTTATCTGAATCATAGAATCCATTTTTCGTGCCAAAAAATAAGCACGAAAGCGTAAATATAACTGTTAATCCAGCTAGAATCAGCTTTACATCCATTAGTTTGCTGTCCCTTAACTCAAAGACTTTCCTATATTAATTTAGTGCTTCTGCAATCAAACGCAATCACTAGAAAATCTTTACTATGCTTATGTGGATTGGGCAATAGGTAAATTTACCGCAATCAGTCAGATTGTAGAACCTTTCGGTCAACCTGTCTATCCATCTAGACGTAAACCAATATGAATGAGTGCGATGTCTACGACGGGCTACGCCTACGCAATCCTCTACAGCCCGTACAAATCTTCATCTAGAATCTGCTGAATCGAAAAAGGACGCTGCGCGAAGGGAGAAGCAACTGGCTAGCGAATTCCATTCGCTAGCTCTAGGGATATTTTTACAAAAGTGAGATGCACCCTTTACAGTCGCCGCACTAATGGCTGACCATCTTTGACTTCACCAATCAAAACTAAATCGACACAGTTAACGAAAATACCATTTTCCAGAACGCCGGGAATATTATTCAATGTCTTTTCTAGGCTGATTGGATCTTCAATAGAGTCAAATCTGACATCTAAGACAAAGTTACCTTGGTCAGTGATCACTGGGCCAGCCTTTCTTACACCCATACGAAGTTCTGGTTTGCCACCGAGTTTTTTGATGGCATTGGTTACAGGAGTAATTGCCATTGGAATCACTTCCACAGGCACAGGGAAACTAGAACCCAAGCGGTCTACTAACTTACCACTATCTACCACGACGATGAACTGTTCTGCTAGGTAATCTACGACTTTTTCGCGGGTATGTGCTGCACCACCGCCTTTAATCAAATTCTTCTGCGGATCGACTTCATCAGCCCCATCAATGGCAATATCGATGTGGTCGATAGCGTCTAAGGTGGCGAGAGGGACACCGTACTGCTTCGCCAGCACTTCTGACTGAAACGAGGTGGGTATCCCAATGATATCTTTGAGTTCACCAGACTTGAGGCGATCGCCTAAAAACTGAATCGTATATGCTGTAGTTGACCCCGTACCCAACCCCACAATCGAACCCGACTTTACCAGGGCTGCGGCGGCTTTGCCAACTTCTTGCTTCATCAACTTTACGGGATCTGCTGCTGCGGTCATTGCCAAAACTCCTGAAAAACTGACTATAGTCCATAGTAATGGGCAGATAACGCTAAAAGATGAAAGGTAAAAAATATAGAAGTAAGCGGTGAAGCTACTTGTGGAGAACAAGGATTTAAATTAGTTGAACAGACCAAGCTTGATGTTGTCTTAGCAGATTTATTACTACTCAAAGACGTATTGACAAAATCGCGTTGCTCCCCTACATAACTAGCAACTTGAGTTACTAACAGAAATGCTACGAATGTATGATTAACTGTACTAAGTAATTATGGTTGTTTTAGCTAACAAAATTATGAGATTTTTCAATTTTTGTCAGATCAGCCTGCCACTGATCAGCTTTGCATTGCTAGGGTGCATCGCCCCAAAAGCTAATGCAGCACTTTTAGCGGGGAGTTATTATAATAACTCCGTTCTGGGCTACGACGAAAAAACGGGAGAATTCATTGATGACTTCGTTCCTTCAGGTAGTGGCGGACTACAGGGACCAACTGGTTTAACTATTGGACCCGATAAAAATCTGTATGTTAGTAGTATTTTGAGCGGTAGCGTCCAACGTTACGACGGGAAAACAGGGAATTTCATTAGTACTTTTGTTCCTTCAGGTAGTGGTGGACTAGATACACCTGAAGACTTGGTTTTTGGGCCTGACAGCAACCTCTACGTTACCAGTATTAACAGCCGCACTAGTAATAGTGTTCTACGCTACAACGGGCAAACCGGAGCATTTATCAATGCCTTTGTCCCCTCAGGTAGGGGCGGACTCAGTGCGCCTTTTGGTTTGAGCTTTGGTTCAGATGGGAACCTCTACGTCAGTAGTACTCTTACTGATAGTATTTTAAGGTACAACGGGCAAACCGGAGCTTTTATCGACACTTTTGCAACAGAGAAAAAAGGGTCAGGACCTGGTGGCTTAACCTTTGGACCAGACGGCAATCTCTACGTCGCTAACTTTGAGACTAGCAATATTTCTCGCTTTAACGGTAAGACAGGAGCCTTTATCGACACTTTTATCCCAGCTGGCACTGGCGGACTCAATGATCCTGTCAAGCCAATCTTCGGTCCCGACGGAAACCTTTATGTTAGTGGTTTAATTAGTAACAACGTGTTGCGTTACGACGGCAAGACAGGAGCTTTTATTGACAACTTTATCCCTAACGGTCGAGGTGGGTTGAAGGGGGCTGGCTTTTTGGCTTTCACTGAAGACAGCACTCTTATTCCTGAACCTAGAATGGGGCTAGCTGTGTTGGCACTTGGTGCTGCGCTAGGAGCAAGCAAGCTACTTAGGCGTAAGCAGAAAGCCACATCATAAAAATCCAGCAATTACTAGAGCTTGAGTAGGAATTCCAGGCAATTTGAGCATTTTGATTCCAAACACTCAAAAATTTGAATCTAAATTGAATCTACTACAATTTGGGGGAGTAGCAGCCATTGGCTGCTACTCCCCCTCTAATAATAATGATTATTAAGAAATAAGATGTTTTTGCCCTGTTACCCAGCCTAAATTCGTCATTAACTGAGTTACAGGTTATTAGGAACACCAAATTTTGCGTTAACCTCAGTAACGTAGTTTTTTAAATTCATTTAGCAGCTAAAAGTGGTTATTATGATGCGTCAGCTTTCAATTACTCTATCTTTAGTGGGACTATTACAAAACTTGCCAGCAATTGCTCAAGTGCCAGAACCGGCTTCTGGAATCCCATCTGATTCCATTCAACAGGTAATTGCTGCCAAATGGATGACAAACTTTTCCGATGGCAAGTTTTATCCAGAAAGGTTACTGAGTAGGGCTGAATTAGCCTCGATTATGGTAAAGACATTTCGGCTAGATAAAAGACAAGCTGTTAGCAAAGAAAATTTAGCTATTCCAGATGTTCCCCGTTCTTATTGGGCATTTAATGATATACAGACAGTCTTAAAAACTGACATCATGAAAGGCTATCGGGGCAATGAATTTTTCCCTAATCAAAAGGTGACAAGGGCAGAAGCTCTGGCTATTTTCGCCCAGGCTTATGGTGTATTTCAGTTTTCCGATGACGCTGTTAATGAGATTCTTGCTTCACATCCAGATGAAAAGTCTATCCCAGCTTGGGCTAGAAAAGCGATCGCTACAGTAGCTACTGAGGGATTTCTTAACATAGATGCTCAAGGCAATATTTTCCCATTAAAACCCGTGACCCGTGGAGATATGGCTTATGTATTGAGTAAATATTTGCAACGACAACAGCAACAACCCGAAACACCAGAAGTTCCGATTATTCCAAATAGCCCACAATCACCTTAGCTAGACTTTATCCAGCCAAGGTGCTTAAAATCACCTTTGCCCATTACCTGTATATTTCTGTTGAAGCTGGCGAAGATATTGGTAATTAGACTGTGGTAGTTGCGGCAACGGCTGCAAGCCATAATTACCATATGTAGACTGTGGTAGTTGCGGCAGGGGCTGCTGCAAACCATAATTACCACCTACAGGGTTTGTAGGGGTGACAACGCCTTGACTTGGACTCTGGATAGAGTAAGGTGCAATATTAGTTGGTACGAGAGAGGTGACTGGGAGCGTCACTGGTGCTACATTAGGCACTACCTGACCACTATTTAAATTATTGTAGGGATTTTGCGGTAAGTTCGTACCCGTTGAAGTATAACCAGTACCAGTAGTTAACCCAGTATTAGGCAATACCTGACCGTTATTTAAATTACTGTAGGGATTTTGTGGTAAGTTCGTACCCGTTGACGTGTAGCCTGTCCCAGCAGTTAACCCAGTCTTTGGTAGAGAATTCTGACTGGGTATGTTGATGGGTGGCATTAGCGTTGTTCCTGAGTCAGAGACTTGGCCCAAGGCATTTGTCTGAGTTGCAGTACCATTCAAGCTAGACAATTTCTGGTTTGTCGATTGGTTGAGCGCCGTTTGCAGAGGGCTGATAGAGAGAGAATTTTGATTCTTGTTGGTTTGATTAGTGAATCCAATACCCAGGCTAGAGGATGTTTGTTCTCCCCCTGTTGGTTCAGACGCCGCATTGAAGGTCTTGAGACCTAGAAACTGGTTATTATTATCAACTGTCCCAGTACGCAATAAATTTTCTGTTTGTACAACAAAGGGATTTTCCACGGCTGGCGAGGTGTCGCCCTTAACGCCTAAACTAGGATTTAATTTGGGATCACTAGGAGACTTTTGTGTATTAATTACATCCTCTAATAAGTCTTTGCTCTTTTTTTCCTTAGTGTTTTCCTTAGGGGTATTTGCTGTTACTGAGAGAGTTGCTTGCTCAAAGTCATTAAATAAAACTGGCAAGTTATCAATATCCGCTGCAATAGCTCTGTTTTCTTCTGACAGGTCGGAATCAGCAGGCTTTTGTGAAGTGACTTCGTTTTTTTGCTTATAAACGAAAATATCCGGGTTTGACCAGTATGCCCAGGTTACTAACCCTACTACAGATAAAAAAATCCCAGTTCCCCAAAAACCAGGTCGCCCTAGATTCCATAACCTGGCTTTGAGATAGCGTAAGTAGGCGGGAGGATAATGACGATGTGGCATGGGATTGGTAAATGAAATTTACTCGAAATCGGGAAAACCTTGACAGAAGCTGAAGACGTTACTGTTTAATGCTTTTGCTTTTTTCAACAGGAAATATTTCAACTTAAGTTTGAATGGTGATTTCATCCTAACTTCTCCATTAGTTATTAGTCATTACCAAGTCAAAAATTTACTTTTTAGCGGCTGGAGTCCTTTGGCAAGATTTTGTAGAAAGTTATGGCAATTTATGCTTAGTTTTTGGGTATCGGTCACATTGGATAACATCAGGAGTTGACAACTGGTCTAATTTATTGTTGTAGCCGGACAAAAGTTCAACTTTTTTACTTTCTAGTTAGCAAACTGTGCGCTCTGAAGGCGCTGTGCTGCACCGTACTATTAACCAGGAGACTACAGCAATGATGAAAGCTGAAGAGATCATGACCAAAGATGTAGTTACCATTCGCGGTTCGGCGACTGTTGCTGAAGCAGTAGGGGTGATGAAGGAAAAAAGATTGCGGGCGCTGGTTGTGGATCGTCGCTATGACAATGATGCTTATGGCATTGTCACAGAAACGGATATTGTCTATAAGGTAACAGCCTACGGTAAAGACCCAAAGCAAGTGCGGGTTTACGAAATTATGAGTAAGCCTTGCATTGTGGTAAATCCTGATTTGGGTGTGGAATATGTAGCGCGGTTATTTGCTAACACTGGTATCCATAGAGCACCTGTGATTCAAGGCAAGCTGTTGGGCATCATCTCGATTACCGACATTTTGACCAAAAGCGACTTTGTGGAAGCGCCACAAGCGCTGCTGCTGGAAGAGAGAATTCAAAAAGCAATTGAGCAGGCTCGTGCTATTTGCACTGAACAAGGTGCTTATTCTAAACCCTGTGCAGCTGCCTGGGATGAGGTAGAAGAACTCCAGGCAGAAGCAGCTCATCAGAAAGCTGAGGGTATGGTATCAGCCAAAGTCTCTTTTGAAGAATACTGTAAGGAAAACCCAGATGCACCGGAATGTCGAAGTTATCATCCGTAATTGAAGTGTGGGGATGAAGAGGAAGGGGGCATAGGGGCAGAGGCGAGAAGTTCCTCTTTACTCCCCCGCTTCCTCAATTTACCGTTTGGCAACTCGGATCAATAAGAATAGACCTATTCCCAAAAAAAGAAAGTTGGGCAACCAAGCCCCCATAAATGGAGAGAGGACACCTGCTTGCGCGATCGCACCACTAATAAAGAAAATTAAGTAGTACGAAAATATAACTATGACACTAATCCCAAAGCTGGTGCCTCTCCCAGTCCGCTGGGGTATGCTTCCCATCGCTGCACCTACTAAGCCAAAAACTACGCATACAAAAGGTAAGGAGATTTTTTGTTGAATCCGCACTTCGAGTTTACGAATTTTTTGGCGATCGCCACCGAGATTTTCCACTTCTAGTTGCTGTAGTGCTTCGGCAATATTCATCTCACCATAGTCCCGGCTTTTTTCTGCCAGACTTAATGGTGTGCGCGGTAGTTGCAGTTGTTGGTGTTCAAATCTGACAATGTTGCGATAAGAGCGATCGGCAGCGACAAAATAGATCGTGCCGTTGTAAAAATCCCAGACATTTTGAGAAGGATTCCACTGGGCAGATTCTGATACCACAATTTGATTCAGACCTTTTGTTGAGCGGTCTATAATCGTCAAACCTTTCATCCGCTTACCATCAAACTGGTCGGCGTAAAACAAGCGTGTCAATATCCTATTCTTAGAGCCATCCGCCTGGAGAGCATCCTGGTATTCAGGATAGAAAATATTTTGCTGTTTAAAAGTTGGCTTGTCTGATTTAAGGGCTTTATCCAGAGTCATCGCCGCTTGATAATTTGCTGCTGGTGCAATTTGTTCGTTAAACACAAATGTCATTCCTGTAACCACAAGACTCAACATCACAGCAGTTAGAACCATGCGATAGACGCTGACCCCACAACCACGCAGGGCAATTAGTTCGCTCTCGCTAGAAAGACGACTGTAGGTCATCAAAGTAGCCAGCAGCGTAGACATGGGGAAGGCTAAAACGATAAAGTTGGGAAATTTTAACAAAAAAACTTGAATAGCAATGTCTATGGCTAGCCCAGATTCTACGATTTTTCTGATCAGATCAAATACAGCATCAATGGTGACACCAAGTGATGAAAAAGCTCCGACACCAAAGAAAAACGGCGCTAACAATTCGCTGGCAAGGTAGCGATCCATGATCGTAAAAGGCAGCAGCGAACGGAGGCTGTAGAAAGACGTGAGCTTCTTTGAGATCATAAGCAACTTGAAAAGTTAAAAATTCGCAAACCTGGTGAAGCAAACTATACAGCAGGAGTTAGGAGTTAGGAGTTAGAAGTTTGGAGTCTTTATATCTGGTCTTGAAGTCTAGGCTCTGTAACTCACTTAATTGCAAACTGCTGTATCTACTCAGGACTTACGCAAAAAGGCTGTGAAAGCCTTGATTTACTGTAGGGGCAATTCATGAATTGCCCCTACATTTCATACTTGATGCGTAAGTCCTACTACTGTATTTAGCATCAAAGTTCAATTCTCAATAGCTGAGAAAGCAAAATGAAATTAATTAAGAAATTTATGCTTAAGAATAAACAATAAAATATCCTTTGAAAATATTAACTAAATAATTGTTAATTTAGACTTGAAAGTTATCCCCTAAATAATATTGCCGCACGAGGGGGTTGCTGTAGAGTTCGTCAGCAGCGCCAAAAGCGAGAATTTGTCCCTCGCGCATGATGTAGGCGCGATCGGTGATGGCCAGGGTTTCGCGGACATTATGATCTGTAATTAAGATTCCCATGCCGCGATCGCGCAGTTGTGCTACAATTTGCTGAATTTCTGAGACTGCGATCGGATCAACTCCCGCAAATGGTTCATCCAAAAGTAAAAATTTTGGCCCTTCTTGTCCAGCAGCTAAAGACCTTGCTAATTCCGTCCGCCGTCGCTCACCACCAGAAAGTAGAATTCCTTTGCTATTGGCTAATTTTTCCAAGCGAAACTCCCGCAGTAAAGTTTTGAGTCGTCTTGACCACTCCCATCGTGGCACATTAGTTTGCTCTAGCACCAACAGAATATTATCCTCTACCGAGAGTTGGCGAAAAACACTTGCTTCTTGTGCTAGATAGCCAATACCCAATCGCGCCCTTTTATGCATTGGCATTCCCGTAACGTCGAGATTACCTAGCCAGACTTTTCCTTGATTGGGTTTTTCTAAACCTGTGGCAATGTAAAAAGTCGTCGTTTTACCAGCCCCATTGGGGCCTAGTAAACCAACGACTTCGCCCTGAGCAACAGAAAGATTGACACGATTGACAATTACTCGCTTGCCGTAAGATTTGTGAATATTCTCTAAAACAATTTTCACGCTGGAGGCACCCTTTCTTGATGGTAGATGCTAATTAGAAGGTTTGAATGCTGGTGTCTTTGGGGCAGGTGTCGCAGTTTGTCCATCATTATTTGATTCCTGCACCATGTAGATGGACTCTACCTGACGGTTGGATTGGGGTAAGGCAACAAATCGCCCTTCGTCAATTAAGTAGGTTACTTTCTCCGCCCGAATACTGTTACCGCCCTGTTGCAAAATATAGACGTTGCCACTGAAATCAATTCGGCGTTCTTTACTAAAGTACTGTGCTTGGGTAGATGTTGCCTGAATCTGACGAGCAGGATATAACATTTGCACGTTACCGCGAGCGGTGACTACTTGATTTTTAGCGTCATATTCTTGCACATCAGCGCGGATAGTCAGGGGGCGATTTGCTCCAGATGTTTGTGCAGTAGCGCTTTGCAGTTGGGTAGGGAAGACAAAAGCGCCCAGGAGTGCAACTGGCAGCATTAAAGCTAATCCAAAGCGACGCATCTGTGATTTTGGCAATTGATAGCAGGGCATCATAGCAATTTGGGATTCAGGATTTCAGCTTGTATTCTAATTATCTCAAGTACTTTATCCAGATATGAAATATACAATCTGGAGTGATTTACGATAACTACTGGCTGAAATAGTGACGCTATCCCCAACCTCAAGGTTTCAGCTAATTGGTATGAAATCCATTACAGCTTAATATATTGGAACTCCGAACTTCAAGCTCAGAACTCGGAACTTCGGCTTCAGAACTCGGAACTTCAAGCTCAGAACTCGGAACTTCAGCTTCAGAACTCGGAACTTCAGCTTCAGAACTCGGAATGCCGAAATCTACGCTCAAACATCCAAGCTCAAAATGCGGTTATTCAAAAAATTAGGTATTCTGCCAAATATTGCAGCTACTTTTCCCAATTTCAACTTATCACTAGGTAAGGTATAGGGGGAAAGAGGCATGGAGCAGGCAGGATGCAGAGGGAAAGTTTCCGAGCCAAGCACTCCTGAGTAAACTTCACTAATCAGTAGTTAACACAATTTTAGGCAAAGATAAGACTTGATTTTCACCCAGATCACCAGCGGCAATCAAGTCTGGCCCTATTTGTTGTAATGTCGTCAACAATGCTGCGCTCTGACTCAATAGCTCATCTACGTCAACGCTACCGTAACTAGATGGGTAACGCTGCAAACGATTGCTGCCTTCTCCAAGTAGAATTACTGCACCTCGCCAGTTACCATTCTCCAAATGATATAGTGCCACAGCAATCTGGAGAATGCCTTGATAAAAGGTTTTTTCTGGTTCACTAGCTTCAATCCACAAAGCCTCTAAAGTGTCATGACAGGCATAGAACTGACCAGAATTGAACTGTTCTATGCCTTGCCAAAACTCTTGGGGCATGATTTCGCTCATCCCATGCTCTCTCGTACTTCTTTAATTGTTTCGAGAGAGATTTCTTGTTTTTCTCCAGCAAACTCGTTGTCAGGAGTGAGGAACAACATGCAATGGCACTCTTTGCGTTCTCTCATTGGCACACAAGGACAGTTCCAATATGTGGCGTGAACCTCAGCTTCTTTATCTTCGTAGTGGCGACAAGGACATAAGGGCGCACCTAGATCGTCTTTATGTTTGGCTAGTCCTTCAATCACAACTGCGGTGACGGAAGGCTCAGAACAGAAGTAGGTTCCAGTACGCTTGGCGTATTGTTCGGAAAAATGTCGCATTGCCTCTAGGCTTCTATCGCTGGATTTTGTGTTATGTTCTGATGTGATCATGTCGCTCATAATTTAAATATTTCTTTGCATTGTACCTCAGCCTCACTAGGGGATTACTGGGTGTATTTCCCCAACCTTACCTGCTCAAATTAATTTATCTTTGCTCAAAGGCTGATATGTCCGGTGTGCTGGGATCAGAGAAAATCTCAGAAATCACAGAAGCTTAACTTCTAAGCTAATCAAAATTCAAGTTGCATCTTGAGGCAGACTTTAAAAGTCAAGAGGTTGATTTATTCTGATCAACAAACAACGCCGTGACGCGTCTAAGGGAAGATGCCAAGCGCGATCGTTGTGTCAGGTTTGGTTTATTTATAGGTTGTGCTGAATTCTCCTCATCATAACTTTATCAGACTTTATGAAACCACTAAGTAATCACACTTATTATTTTTTCGGTTTAGTGTATCTTCTAAAAGTCTAATAGAAAAAGCACAGCCTTATCAAGAGTTACAACTACTATATGAGTATTTCAACTGTTGCGAAAAAGTTATCGACTGCTGCGATCGCAGCAACAGTCATTGTTTTGGGAATAGGAGCAGTAGCACAAGCAACTGTTTTAACATTTGACGATATAAGCGCCTATTTCAGATTTTGATCAGATTCCGAATGGTTACGGAGGATTTAATTGGGACAATTTTTACTACCGAAATGGCTCGGATAGTGCTGTCTTACTTACAGGCTATGACAATGGTAGAGTTTCAGGAGACTACGTAAGCTTTAATTGGTTTGGAGACCCTGCTTTGGTCAGCGATAGTGTTTTCGATTTCAACAGTGCTTACCTCACAGCCGCTTGGAATGATGGTCTTTCAGTTACTGTAGAAGGTTTAAACAGAGGTGCAACCCTGTATTCAAAAACTGTGGTTGTAGATACGACACAGCCAACTTTAATGCAGCGCTTTATTCAATTAGACGACGCACCCGTAAAACTGAATGTATTGTTAAATGCTTGCAGTAGTCGGAATGCAGTTAGTTGAAAAGCACGTAATCAAGAGTTCTCATAAGTACTACCAAGAAATTGATAACTTATGCTTTCTGTCTAAAAACCTTTACAATGCGTCTAACTACTTGATTAGACAAAATCTATTTAAGACAGGTAAAATTCTGAATTATAATCAGGTTCAAAAACTCACTCAAGAATCTGTTGATTATAAAGCAATACCTGCTAAAGTAAGTCAACAAATATTAATGGTTTTAGACAGAAATTGGAAAAGTTTTCTAGCTGCTTTCAAAGCTTACGAAAAGAATCCATCCAAGTTTTTAAGTAAGCCGAAGCTACCAAAATATAAAAAGAAAGAGGTAGTTTACTTAATGCAGATATAAATGGATCATTAAATATCTTGAGAAAAGCAATCCCTGAAGCGTTTGCCCAAGGGATAAAGGGGATTGTAGTTTCCCCAGTGAAGGTAAAACTTCCTAAGTAAAAATTGTTAGATATTTGTCTACATTTTTTACAACTATTAAGACGTAAACAGCAACAGAATACAAAGCTAAAGCAAAGTTAACTAAAATCTTGCACCTTGCCCGAACGACTAGAAGTCGCGGCTACACAAACAAAGCCTATCTCCGTGGGCTAAAAGCTTTACAATCTCTAGAGGCAGGCTTTGTTTGTATAGCCCTTCTACGGTGTATTTTTTGGCGAAGGTATTGATTAATACGAATTTAATGTTTTTTGCAGTTGGGGTTGCAGCGGGCGTAGGCGTAGCCCGTCGTTGACATCGCTTTGCAAAACTATACCAGGGTGTTCCCAATTGATTACCTCTGGTTCTGCTGGTGAGGAAATATTTGGCCACAAAACCCAGCGACTGCCTTGAGGAAGCGTAGCAAGGCTCAGGGGGTTTTGAGTCAGCCAAATCAAAGGGTAGCTTTTAGGAACTACTGAACTGGCATCTTCTAGGGCTGTGGTTGCTGCTAAGGTTTCTAGTACAAAGCGATCGCCTTTAATTAAATTTGTTGATGCTGTCCAGAGTTGCACCTCTAATTGCTGTTGCTGTGCGTAAAAGTACAGCGAAGCTGCGGCAATTACTGCTTGTTCAAAGTTTTCTTCTTCCCAATTGCTAGCACTGTCAAGGGCAATAACTATTTCTTGTCCACCTGTGACCATTTCTAACTCTCGCACCCTTAATTCGCCATAGCGGGCGCTAGTCCGCCAGTGAATCAGACGCGTAGGATCTCCGATGCGGTAGGGACGGAGCGATCGCACCAGCCCCGTTGTCGCTGTCTGCAAGGGTCTACCACGGGCATCGCCCTTTTTACTCTCTTCTTGCCCCATTTCATCTACTAAGGGGCAGGTAGCCAAGGGTAACACTATAGGATAGACGATCGCCATTGCAGGACAATCACGCTGACGGCGACACCAAAATAATCCTAAAGGCGCACCAGAACCCAGTTCGACTGTGTGCCAGCGATAAACGCCCCGGCGCTGGGTAGGGTGGTAATATACCCAACGGTAACTGCTTTGGCTAAGAATTGTTTCGATTGCCTTTTGTACTGGTTTCCCCAAGACGAAGGGCAGTATATCTTCAACTTTCAATAAGCTTACTGGGTGCTGTGTCTGATTGCAGATTTCTAATTCCACTGTTAGATCATCGCCGGCTGACACCGGCTGCATGGGACGGCGGGTGATGGATAAACCTGTGAGCGATCGCGGTGGTAAGATGGCTGCTACACCCAAAAGGGCAAAACTGATACCGCTAATAGCGTAAAGCCAACCAGCCATCGTATTGATACCTGCGCCAAAAAAACAAATAGCGGTTGCTGCTAGTACCCAACCGCCGTAAGTAGGGGCACAAGCGCGGGTTTCTAGCCAATTGGTGATGGGTTTGAGGATTTTCATGTTTCTTTTTTAACCCAATACCACCCGAAATTCACAGTGTCTCAGGGGTTGCGCCTGATCTCCTTATCGAAACCGCTCTAGAACTTGGTTTACGAATGTCTCCCCATCAATAGGTGGCGTTTGGTCTGAAGCTAAAATCGCCGCATCAATTTTTTCTCGCACAGCCTCGATCCATTCAGCATCGGCGCGATCGTATTCATCTAGCAACCGTAAGGCAATTTCAAGGGCTTCTTCTGCGGAGTTATATTTCCCAGCCTGGAGCTTGGTTTGAATAAAGCGTTCTTGATCGGGTGTGAGACTGATGCTCATAGAAAACCTCTATTCAGATTATTCACCATTTTAAGTCAATAAACTCACCGGAATATCAACAGCGAGGAGCGATGTCTACGACGGGCGTAGCTGCGGCACGATGAGCGATGTCTACGACGGGCGTAGCTGCGGCACTATGTATTATTAAAATATGGAATGGAGGTGGAAGATTCATCAATGCAATTAGTTAGTCGGGAGCATATCGCGATCGCTCCTGATGTGCGGAGTTGCAAGCCCCACATTGTCGGTACTCGCATTGCTCTAGAAGATGTGGCAGTGATGCATTTAAAGCTAGGATATTCCTTGGTAGAGATTGCTGGTAAGTATGACCTGTCACTAGCCTCTGTTTACGCAGCAATGGCTTATTACTTTGATCACCGAGACGAGATTGATCACCGCACAGCAGAAGAGGATGAGTTAGTTGAGGTACTGAAGCAAAATTATCCCTCGCGTCTTCAAGATAAACTCAGACAGTTGAGGAATGAGTGAACGAATTCGCTTTCATCTGGATGAAAAAGTCGATCCTGTGATTGCGCTTGGCTTGCGCCGTTATGGAATTGATGTCACAACAACCAATGATGTAAAATTACGCACCCAAAGCGATGAAGTCCAGTTAACCTTTATTCAAGAAACACAGCGAGTACTGTTCACCCAAGATGCAGATTTTGTGATTATTGCGAGTTCTAGGATTGATCATCCTGGTATTACCTACTGCAAGAAAGGGACTCGTTCAATTGGTGAAATCATTGAAACTTTGGTTTTGATGTATGAGGTGATGACACCTGAAGAGATGGTGGGACGTGTCGAGTTTGTGTGAAATAAAAGCAACATTGAAAGACTTGCATCTTCAAAAGCATTTAGGTGGAGTCAGTTAGGAGTTGTATGCACAACTTAACAAGTTATCTGTATTTTGGTGGTTTGCATCTATAAATTTATAATTGTATATGATTAAATTATTGAATGTAGGTAGAAGGTAAAAAGATGACAATCACTACCAACTTAAAACAACTCTATGAAACCGATGAAAATTTATGGTTAGAAGAAACTATTGAATTATTAAAACAAAAACAGTTTAACCAACTTGATTTAGAAAACTTAATTGAGGAATTAATCAGTTTGGGGAAAAGAGATTTAGCTAAAGCCAAAAGTCTTTTAAGGCAAATTATTATTCATATATTATTACTCCAATATTGGCATGTAGAATATGAAAGAAGCTATCGTCATTGGATTGGAGAAATTAAAACATTTAGATATGACTTAAATAATCATTTAACGACGAGTTTAATAAAAAAATTACAGGATAATTTAGAGAATATTTATCAAAGTGCGATTGATTTTGTGAAAATTAAAACCGATTTAACTATTTTTCTAGAAAAGTGCCCTTACACTCTTGTACAATTATTAGATGAAAATTATTTACCTTAAATATATCAGTCTTATCTAATTTTTGTGAAATGAAAGCAGTGCAGAGAGTTGATGTCTACAACGGGCTACGCCTACGCACTGTAAATCTATGCTATGATTTGGCGATGTCTACGACGGCCTACGCTTACGCAATGTCCCAAATAGTCATGAAAATTCCCCTTTCAGTACTAAAGGAATAATGTCAATTTTTCCGATGTAACCAAGCAAAAACTTCATCAACAGAGAGTGTCAAATTCAAATCTTCTAACACTGGTAATATATCTTTTCCTACTAATAAATCTGGTAAAGAATTAGGTTGATAAACTAAAATACAGCGTTCACTTGGATCAATCAACCATCCTAGCTGGCTGCCATTTCTCAAACAGTGTAAAATATTGCCAGTAACTTTAGTTTGACTTTGAGCAGGGGAAAGAATTTCTATTACCCAAGCGGGTGCAAAATCAATACCATTGCTAATAATCTCACCGCTTTCATCCAGTGGTAGTTGATTGGTAGAGATAACAACCACATCAGGAACTACTGAACGATTACCGCAGGTACAGCGCAATTCAGGAAAAGCTTCGTAGTTACTACCCAACCCATCAATTACTGCAACTAAACGTTTTTGCAATAAGCTGTGTTTAGCTCCTCCCATAGGTTTCTGAATTGCCTCTCCATTAATATATTCCCAAGCTGGTGACTCTTCAATATATGGAAGTTTTAAAAACTCCTCTAGAGTCGTGCTTTCTGGAACTGTAATTTTTCCTGGCGTCAACCCAATATTTTTCATAATCCTCGCCTTGAGATTGGAACCAAGCCAGCGTGTCGGGATCTACTTGAACAATTTTAACTTGATGTTTGTGGATAACAAAATCAATGCAATCGGTCACTTCTTGTAGGAGTGGTTCGGAAAGTTGCTGCAATTTTGCGTTAGCGAAGCTCGCCTACGCGTTAAATCTCCTGACGAAATGCTCTAATAGCTTCTCCAGCATCAGTCTCAGCCATCAAAATGTAGCGCCTCAGTAAATCCAAATTGAGGTCATTGAGTCCGGGCAGTTGGCTGCGATCAACGCGTTCATCAGTAAACCAAAAAGTTTTTCTCCAGAGAGCGATCGCTAAATACTTTGTAG